>JAJVIL010000086.1 GCA_022072045.1 Burkholderiaceae bacterium
GAGCGCGGCCAGCGCGCGCACGGCGCTGCGCCGCTTCATGCCTTGCCGCGCCGCTGGCGCACCGCGGCCGCCAGTTCGCCCAGCAGCGCGGCCGAGTCGTCCCAGCCGATGCACGCGTCGGTGATGCTCTGGCCGTAGTGCAGCGTGCGGCGGTCGGTGGTGCCCGGCTTGAACGCCTGCGCGCCGGCGACGAGGTGGCTCTCGATCATCACGCCGCCGATCTGCCGGCTGCCCGCGGCGATCTGCGCCGCCACCGCGCGCACCACGGCGGGCTGCTTGTCGTGGTTCTTGCCGCTGTTGCCGTGCGAGCAGTCGACCATCACGCTCGGTTGGCGGCCGGCGTCGGCCAGCGCCTCGCAGGCCGCGGCGATGCTGGCGGCGTCGTAGTTGGGCTGCGCACCGCCGCGCAGGATCACGTGGCCGTCGGGGTTGCCGGCGGTGTGCACCATCGCGATCTGCCCGCTCTTGTGCACGCCCAGAAAGCTGTGCGGCTGGCTGGCGGCGATCACCGCGTCGATCGCCACCCGCACGTTGCCCTCGGTGCTGTTCTTGAAGCCGATCGCCGCCGAGAAGCCCGAGGCCAGCTCGCGGTGCACCTGGCTCTCGGTGGTGCGCGCGCCGATCGCGCCCCAGCTCAGCAGGTCGGCCATGTACTGCGGGCTCGAGGTGTCGAGCAGCTCGCTGCCGGCGGGCACGCCCATCGCGTTGATGTCGATCAAGAGCGACCGCGCAATGCGCAGCCCCTCGTTGATGCGAAACGTGCCGTCGAGATGCGGGTCGTTGATCAGGCCCTTCCAGCCGACGGTCGTGCGCGGCTTCTCGAAGTAGACGCGCATCACGATCACCAGCGCGTCGTCGAGCTGCGCGCGCTGCCCGGCCAGGCGGTGCGCGTACTCGAGCGCCGAGCGCGGATCGTGCACCGAGCACGGCCCGATCACCACCAGCAGCCGGTCGTCGATGCCGTGCACGATGCGGCGCACCTGGTCGCGGCTGGCCGCAATGAAGCCTTCGATCGGTCCGCCGGCCACCGGGAAGAAGCGGATCAACTGCTCGGGCGGCGGCAGCGGCTCGACGGCGACGACGCGCTCGTCGTCGACCTGGCTGGTCTTCTCAGTGGGGTCGGTGGGGCGCATGGGGTGGAGGGCCGTTCGGTGCGCGATTGTCGCGGCTGCCGCGTCGCGCGCGCGGCGCCGCTGCGCGTCGGGGAATGTCTGGCGAGCGACAGGGCCGACCGGACGGTCGATAATGTCCTCGATGAACCAAGAAGAAGCTTCTCGGCGCACGGCGCAGCAACTCGCCGAGCGGGTGCGCGACGGCATGTTCGTCAACGATCGCGCTTCGCAGTGGCTCGGCATGACGGTCGACGAGGTCGGCCCCGGCCGCGCGGTGCTTTCGATGACGGTGCGCGAACCGATGCTCAACGGCCACGACCTCTGCCACGGCGGGCTGATCGCCACGCTGGCCGACTCGGCGTTCGCCTTCGCCTGCAACTCGTACAACGAGGTCACGGTGGCCTCGGGCTTCGCGATCGACCTGCTGGCGCCCGGCAAGCTCGGCGACGTGCTCACCGCGCGCTGCAGCGAAGTGAGCAAGTCGGGCCGCACCGGCGTCTACGACTGCGTGGTCAGCAACCAGCGCGGCGAGCGCGTGGCGGTGTTCCGCGGCCGTTCGTACACGATGAAGGGCAAGCCCGTGGTGTGACATGAATGCCCCCACGCCTGCCGCTGCGCGGCCGAGCCGCCCCCCGAGGGGGTTGGCACGGCCGGGCAGCGGCCCGGGCCGGCCGCGCTGAACCAGATGGAGGACCCTTCGATGCCCGTCAAGCACCCCCGACCCGGCGACCTCGAGCCGATCGAAACCGCGAGCCAGGACGAACTGCGCGCGCTGCAACTGCAGCGCCTGAAGGCGACCGTGCAGCACGCGTACCAGAACGTACCGCATTACCGGCGCGCGTTCGAGGCCGCCGGCGTGCATCCGGGCGACCTGAAGACGCTGGCCGATCTGGCGAAGTTTCCGTTCACCGCCAAGAAGGACCTGCGCGACAACTATCCGTTCGGCATGTTCGCGGTGCCGCGCGAGAAGGTGGTGCGCGTGCACGCGTCGTCCGGCACCACGGGCAAGCCCACCGTCGTCGGCTACACGCAGCAAGACATCGACAACTGGTCGGACCTCGTCGCGCGCTCGATCCGCGCCTCGGGCGGCCGCGCCGGCGACATCGTGCAGGTGGCCTACGGCTACGGCCTGTTCACCGGCGGCCTGGGCGCGCACTACGGCGCCGAGCGGCTGGGCTGCACGGTGATCCCGATGGGCGGCGGCCAGACCGAGAAGCAGGTGCAGCTGATCCGCGACTTCGAGCCCGACATCATCATGGTGACGCCGAGCTACATGCAGGTGATCATCGAGGAGTTCGAGCGTCAAGGCATCGACCCGCGCACGATGAGCGTCAAGGTCGGCATCTTCGGCGCCGAGCCGTGGACCGAGGCGATGCGCCACGACATCGAGGTGCGCGCCGGCATCGATGCGGTCGACATCTACGGCCTGTCCGAAGTGATGGGCCCGGGCGTAGCCAACGAATGCATCGAGACCAAGGACGGCCCGGTGATCTGGGAGGACCACTTCTACCCCGAGATCATCGACCCCGAGACCGGCGCGGTGCTGCCCGACGGCGAGGAAGGCGAACTCGTCTTCACCACGCTGACCAAGGAGGCGCTGCCGGTGATCCGCTACCGCACGCGCGACCTGACTCGCCTGTTGCCGCCCACCGCGCGATCGATGCGGCGCATGGGCAAGATCGTCGGCCGCAGCGACGACATGCTGATCATCCGCGGCGTCAACGTGTTCCCGACGCAGATCGAGGAGCTGGTGCTGCAGCACGGCGCGCTGTCGGGGCAGTACCAGCTCGTGGTCACGCGCGACGGTCACCTCGACGACATGCAGGTGCTGTGCGAGCTGCTGCCGGCGCACGTGAACGCCGACCGGGCGCAGGTCGCCGGCGCGCTGCAGCACCGCATCAAGACGCTGATCGGCGTCAGCACCACGGTGAGCGTCGGCGCGCCCGATTCGATCGAGCGCACCTTGGTCGGCAAAGCTCGGCGCGTGATCGACAAGAGACCCAAGTGAAGGAGTCTTCGCGATGTACACGCAAGCGATGGACACCCAGCCCGGCGACGAGCGCAAGGCGGTGCGCTCGGTGCAGGAGGTCGAGCTCGAGCGGCGCTTCGACGCCAAGATCGACGCCGGCGACTTCATCGAGGCCAAGGACTGGATGCCCGAGCACTACCGCAAGACGCTGCTGCGCCAGATCAGCCAGCACGCGCACTCGGAGATCGTGGGCATGCTGCCCGAGGGCAACTGGATCACGCGCGCGCCGACGCTCAAGCGCAAGGCGATCCTGCTGGCCAAGGTGCAGGACGAGGGCGGCCACGGCCTCTACCTCTACGCCGCCGCCGAAACGCTGGGCACCAGCCGCGACCAGATGATCGACGCGCTGCACTCGGGCAAGGCCAAGTACAGCTCGATCTTCAACTACCCCACGCTGACCTGGGCCGACATCGGCACCATCGGCTGGCTGGTCGACGGCGCGGCGATCATGAACCAGGTGCCGATCTGCCGCTGCAGCTACGCGCCGTACGCGCGCGCGATGATCCGCATCTGCCGCGAGGAGAGCTTTCACCAGCGCCAGGGCTTCGACTCGCTGCTGGTGATGATGCGCGAGGGCACGCCCGAGCAGCGCGCGATGGTGCAGGACGCGGTCGACCGCTGGTGGTGGCCGTCGATCATGATGTTCGGGCCGCCCGACGACCAGAGCCCCAACAGCGCGCAGGGCATGCGCTGGGGCATCAAGCGCGTCAGCAACGACACGCTGCGCCAGCGCTTCGTCGACGCCGCCGCCGACCAGGCCAAGGTGCTCGGCGTCACGCTGCCCGACCCCGACCTGAAGTGGAACGAGGCGCGCGGCAGCCACGACTTCGGCGTCATCGACTGGGACGAGTTCAAGCGCGTGATCGCAGGCGACGGCCCGTGCAACCGCGAGCGCCTGGCCGCACGCGTCAAGGCGTGGGACGACGGCGCCTGGGTGCGCGAGGCGGCGCTCGCGCACGCGCGCAAGCAGGCCACGAGGCAGGAGGCCGCATGAGCGAGATGAAGACCAACCCCATGCCCGCGCAGCAGCCGGCCGGCGGATCGGCCGTCGTCGACGAATGGCCGCTGTGGGAGGTGTTCGTGCGCAGCCGTTCGGGCCTCGACCACAAGCACTGCGGCAGCCTGCACGCCGCCGACGCGGCGATGGCGATCCAGGTCGCGCGCGACGTCTACACGCGGCGCCAGGAAGGCTCGAGCGTCTGGGTGGTGCGCAGCGACCAGATCGTCGCCAGCGACCCGGCCGACAAAGACATGTACTTCGACCCGATGGAAGACAAGGTGTACCGCCACCCGACGTTCTACAAGCTGCCGAGCGAAGTCGACCACATGTGAGCGCGATGGGCACGCCGTCGATCAAGGTCGATCTGAGCCCCCCGGTGCAGTACCTGCTGCGCCTGGGCGACACCGCGCTGATCCTCGGTCAGCGGCTGTCGGAGTGGTGCGGTCACGCGCCGGTGCTCGAGGAGGATATCGCGCTGGCCAACATCGCGCTCGATCTGATCGGCCAGGCGCGCGCGCTGCTCACCCGCGCCGGCCAGCTCGAAGGCCATGGCCACGACGAAGACCAGCTCGCGTTCCTGCGCGACGAGCGCGACTACCGCAATGTCACGCTCGTCGAGCTGCCCAACGGACCCGCCCGCCCCGGCGACTTCGCGTTCACCGTGCTGCGCAACGCGATGATGGCCACCTGGTTCCGCCTGCTGTGGGAGCGCCTGCGCGACTCCGGCGATGCCGAGCTGGCGGGCATCGCCGCCAAGGCGGCGAAGGAAGCGCGCTACCACCAGCAGCATTCGGCCGACTGGGTGGTGCGGCTGGGCGACGGCACCGGCGAGTCGGCGCGTCGCCTGCGCGCCGCGCTCGACTCGCTGTGGCGCTACACGCCCGAGCTGTTCGACGGCGATGCGGTCGACGCCGAGGCCGCAGCCAGCGGGCTGGGTCCGCGCTGGGACTCGCTGCGCGAGCCCTGGCTGGCGCAGATGCGCGAGCTGTTCGACGAGGCGAAGCTCGCGCTGCCGGCCGATTCGGCGTTCCGCAGTACCGGCAAGCGCGGCGTGCACAGCGAGCACATGGGCTACATCCTGGCCGACCTGCAGTTCCTGCAGCGTGCGTATCCGGGCGGAGCGTGGTGACGATGAGCCTGGCGCCGAGCGCAACCCGTGCCGAAGCACGCCGGCCGCGCGCGCCGCGCGACGAGCCGCGCGTCGCGCGCGCCTGGAGCGCGTTGCACTCGGTGCTCGACCCCGAAGTGCCGGCGCTCAGCGTGTGCGATCTCGGCATCGTGCGCGACGTGGTCGCTCACGCCGACGGTATCGAGATCGTGCTGACACCCACCTACAGCGGCTGCCCGGCCACCGAGGTCATCGAGCAGTCGGTGATCGACGCCGTCAACGCCGCCGGCGTGGGCCCCGCGCGCGTCACGTTGCGGCGCGCGCCCGCCTGGACCACCGACTGGATCAGCGACGAGGGCAGGCGGAAGCTGCGCGAATACGGCATCGCGCCACCCGCCGGCGGCGCGAGCGGCGCGCGCGAGGTGCCGATTCGCATCGTCCGCCGCGCCGCGCCGCTGCGCGTCGAATGCCCGCGCTGCGGCAGCGTCGACACCGAGCGGCTGTCGGCCTTCGGCTCGACCGCGTGCAAGGCGCTGTACCGCTGCCTCGCCTGCCGCGAACCGTTCGAGCATTTCAAACCGATATGAAGCCCCCACGCTCGCTTCGCTCGCTGCCCCCCGAGGGGGCTTCAGCGCCCTTCGGGCGGCCGGGCGGGCGCTGATGAGCACCACGCCGCTGTTTCACGCGCTGCGCGTGCGGCGCATCGAGCCCGACACCGCCGAGGCGGTGATCGTCACCTTCGAGGTGCCGCCGCAGTTGCGCGACGTGTTCGGCTTCACGCAGGGCCAGTACCTGACGCTGCGGCGCGAGGTCGACGGCCAGGATCTGCGCCGTTCGTACTCGATCTGCGCCGGCGTCGACGACGGCGAGCTGCGCGTGGGCGTGCGCAAGGTCGCCGGCGGCACGTTCTCCAACTGGATCCACGCGCAACTGCGGCCCGGCGACAGCCTGCAGGTGATGGCGCCCCAGGGCCGCTTCTTCGTGCCGATCGACGCGCAAGCGCACCGCCGGTACCTGGGCATCGCCGGCGGCAGCGGCATCACGCCGATCCTCTCGATCATGAAGACCGTGCTCGGCCGCGAGCCCGGGAGCCGCTTCACGTTGCTCTACGGCAACCGCGCGCTGCGCAGCACGATGTTCAGGGAAGAGCTCGAGGATCTGAAGAACCGCTACCTCGCTCGCCTGGTGCTGCACCACGTGTTTTCCGACGAGGCGACCGACGCGCCGATCAACCACGGCCTGATGAACCGCGACAAGATCGCCGAGTTCCTCGCCGCGCTGGTTCCGGCTCGGGCCGTCGACCACGCCTTCGTCTGCGGCCCGTACCAGATGAACGACGAGGCCGAAGCCGCGCTGCTGGCCGCCGGCGTTCCGGAGGACCGCATCCACATCGAGCGCTTCGGCATCGCGCCGCAGGCGGCGCAGGCGCTGGGCGCGGTGATCCACCAGGCGGCACCGGGCGACGCCGAACTGGCCAAGGTGACGATCATCCGCGACGGCCTGCGCCACGAGATCGAGTTCCGTCGCGACCAGCCGAGCATCCTCGACTGCGCGTCGTCGGCGGGCCTGGAGGTGCCGTTCTCGTGCACCTCGGGCGTGTGCGGCACCTGCCGCGCCAAGCTGATCGAAGGCAGCGTGCGCATGGAGCGCAATTTCGCGCTCGACAAGGCCGAGGTGGCCGCGGGCTACGTGCTCACCTGCCAGGCGCACCCGACCAGCGAGCGCGTCGTGCTCTCCTTCGACGAAAGATAGCGCCCGATGCCTCGCGGCCGCGCCAGAGGCTACGATGACCAGCGCGAGCAGATCCTCGCGCGCGCGGCACGGCTGTTCGCACAGCGCGGCTACCCGGCCACGTCGATGAACGAGGTGGCGCGCGCGTGCGGGCTGTCGAAGGCCACGCTGTACCACTATTTCCGTGACAAGCCCGCGCTGCTGGCGTCGATCGCCGAAGGCCACGTGCAGCGGCTGCATGCGCTGGTGGCCGAGGTCGGCGCCGAGCGCTTGGCGCCCGAGCCGCACCTGCGCGAGCTGATCCGGCGCATCGTGCTCGCGTACGCGGGGGCGCAGCACGCGCACCGCGTGCTCACCGACGACGTGCGCTTTCTCGGCGCCGCCGAGCGCGAGCGCATTCTCGACAAGCAGCGCGAGGTGGTGGCCGGGTTCGCGCGCGCCGTCGGCACGCTGCGGCCCGACTTCGCGCACGCCCGCCTCGCCAAGCCGACGACGATGCTGCTGTTCGGCATGATCAACTGGCTGTTCACCTGGCTCGATTCGGCCGGCGAACTCGACCACTCGACGCTCGCGCCGATGGTGGCCGACCTGTTTCTCGGCGGCTTGCCGGCGCTGAAGCTGCCGCGCAAGCTGGCCGCCACCGTCTGAACCCTGTCCACCGCATCCAATCAGCAAGGAGACTGTCATGCCATTGCCCCGCCCGGTCTGGATCGTCGACGGCGTGCGCACCCCCATCGGCCGCTACGGCGGCGCGCTCGCGGGCGTGCGCACCGACGACCTGGCCGCGATTCCGATCAAGGCGCTGGTGCAGCGCCACGCCGGCGTCGACTGGGCGCAGCTCGACGACGTGATCTACGGCTGCGCCAACGGCGCCGGCGAGGACAACCGCAACGTCGCGCGCATGGCCGCGCTGCTCGCCGGGCTGCCCGCCGACGTGCCCGGCGCCACCCTGAACCGGCTGTGCGGCTCGGGGCTCGACGCGGTGGCCACCTGCGCGCGCACCATCGCCGCGGGCGAGGCCGAACTGATGATCGCCGGCGGCGTCGAGAGCATGACGCGCGCGCCGTTCGTGATCGCCAAGGCCGACAGCGCTTTCTCGCGCGCGGCGAAGATCGAAGACACGACCATCGGCTGGCGCTTCGTCAACCCGCTGATGAAGGCGCAGTACGGCATCGACTCGATGCCCGAGACGGCCGAGAACGTGGCCACCGAGTTCGCGATCTCGCGCGCCGACCAGGACGCCTTTGCGCTGCGCTCGCAGCAGCGCTGGCAGGCCGCGCACAAGGCCGGCTTCTTCGAGGGCGAGACGGTGCCGGTGACGATCGCCGGCAAGAAGAAGGGCGAGACCGCGCAGTTCACCACCGACG
Organism: Burkholderiaceae bacterium; assembly: GCA_022072045.1. GTDB lineage: Bacteria > Pseudomonadota > Gammaproteobacteria > Burkholderiales > Burkholderiaceae_C > JAEUPI01. The sequence continues at coordinate 8,348 of JAJVIL010000086.1, forward strand.
AGCACCCGCGCGCCACCACGCTGGAGGCGCTGGCCGCGCTCAAGGGCGTGGTCAAGCCCGACGGCACGGTGACCGCGGGCAACGCCAGCGGCGTCAACGACGGCTCGTGCGCGCTGCTGCTGGCCAGCGACGCGGCGCTGCGCAAGCACCACCTCGATCCGCGCGGGCTCATCGTCGGTGCCGCGGTGGCCGGCGTGCCGCCGCGCATCATGGGCATCGGCCCCGTGCCGGCGACGCGCAAGCTGCTGGCGCGCCTGGACTGGAGCCTGAGCGAGCTCGACGTGATCGAGTTGAACGAAGCCTTCGCCGCGCAGGGCCTGGCGGTGACGCGCCAGCTCGGGCTGGCCGACGACGAAGCGCGCGTCAACCCCAACGGCGGCGCGATCGCGATCGGCCATCCGCTGGGTGCCAGCGGCGCGCGGCTGGCGCTGACCGCGCTGCGCCAGCTCGAGCGCAGCGGCGGCCGCCGCGGTCTGGCCACGATGTGCATCGGCGTTGGCCAGGGCATCGCGTTGGCGCTGGAGCGCGCGCGCTAATCCCACGATCGCCGGCGCGGGATAGCGCCGTTGCGGTAAGGTGCGTCCATCTCCTCCGGTCGCTCGGAGCAGGTTCGATGCGCATGCGGTGGCCGTTTGGCGTTGGATCGACCTCGACCATCCGCACACGCATCCAGTGGCTGGTGGTGGCCTGCGTCGTGCCGGTGGCGCTGCTGGCGATCGTCTACGTGGTGATGTCGTACCGGCAGGCCCGCGCCACGCTGCTGCAGTCGAACCTCGAAACGTCGCGCGCCATTGCGTGGGCGGTCGATCGCCAGCTCGACGCCGGCGTGCAGGCGCTGCAGGTGCTTTCCACGTCGCGCAGCATCGACGACGACAACTACCGGCGTTTCCACGAGCAGGCGGCTGAGACCGCGCGCGTTGCCGACGCCGACATCATCAGCTGGCAGGATCCCGAACTGCGCAGCCTGTCCAGCTCGGAGCGCTGGGGCCCGCCGTTTCCGCAGTTGAGCCGCGAGGAAGACCGCACGCCGCAGGTGCTGAGCGGCCGCAAGCCGGTGGTTTCGGATCTCTTCCGCGCGCGGATGTCGAAGCGGTTCGAGGTCGCGCTGGCCGTGCCGGTGCTGCGCGAGGGCCGCGCGATCGCGCGCCTGCAGCTGCTGTTCGGTGTGCAGCGCTTTGCCGCGCTGCTGACGCGCCAGGACATCGCGCCGCGGTGGGTCGTGACGATGCTCGATCGCAGCGGCGTCGTCGTCGCGCGCAACCGGGAGGCGTCGACCTGGGTCGGCAAGCCGGCGACGGCGGCGTTCTGGCAGCGCATCCGCGGCGCCGGCGAAGGCGAGGTCGACAGCGTCACGCTGGGCGGCGTCGCGGTGGCGACGACCTTCACGCAAAGCCCGCAGTACGGGTGGACGGTGTTGATCGCGGTGCCCAGGCAGGAGCTGCGCGAGCGGCTATGGCGCCCGCTGGCGCTGCTCGGCGGGCTGGCCGCGGCGCTGCTGGGCATCGGCCTGCTGCTGGCGCGCGCCATCGGCGGGCGCATCGCGACGCCGATCCAGTCGCTGGTGCAGCCCGCGCTGGCGATCGGCCGCGGCGAGGAGGCCGCGCTGGCCGAATCGTCGCTGCACGAGGCCAACGAGCTGGGCCACGCGCTGCAGCGGGCGCAGGCGCTGCTGCACCAGCGCGAGCAGGCACGTCTGCAGGCCGAGGCGTCGATGCGTGCCAGCCAGTCGCGCCTGACGATCGCGCTCGAAGCCGCCGAGATCGGCGACTGGGACATCGACCTGGCCAGTGGCACCACGCACCACTCGATGCAGCACGACCGCTGCTATGGCTACGCCGAGCCGATCGCCGACTGGAACACCGAGCGCTTCCTGTCGTCGATCCAGGTCGACGACCAGCCGCGAGTGCGCCGCGGTTTCGAGCATGCACTGGCCCGGCGCATGCCGTGGCAGGAGGACTTCCGCGTCGTCTGGCCCGACGGCAGCGTGCACTGGCTGGCCTCGCGCTGCGTGTTCCTCGGCGAGGCGCCGGGTTTCGTGGTCGGCGTGGTGATCGACATCACCGCGCGCAAGCGGGCCGAGGAGCTGCGCCTGCACAGCGTGCGGCTCGAGGAGCAGAACCGTCAGATCCAGGAGGCCAACCGGCTGAAGAGCGAGTTCCTCGCCAACATGAGCCACGAGCTGCGCACGCCGCTCAACGCGGTGATCGGCTTCGCCGAGATCCTGCGCAGCAGTGGCGCGGTGCTGCCCGAGGCCAAGCGCAACGAGTATCTGGGCCACATCGCCGAGGGCGGCCGCCATCTGCTGCGGCTGATCAACGATGTGCTCGACTTGGCGAAAGTCGAATCGGGCAAGTTCATGCTCATGCCCGAGCCGCTGCAACTGCCGCAACTGGTGCGCGAGGTGACCGGCGTGCTGCGCACCGAGGCCGCGCGCAAGGGCGTGACGCTCGACGCCAAGGTCGACCCTTCGCTGGGCGAGGTGGTGCTCGACGCAGGGCGCCTGAAGCAGATGCTCTACAACCTGCTCAGCAACGCGATCAAGTTCACCGGCGCCGGTGGCCGGGTCGAGCTGCGCGCGCTGCCCGAGGGCGAGCGCCAGCTGCGCATCGAGGTGGAAGACAACGGCATCGGCATCGCGGCCGACGATCTGCCCAAGCTGTTCAGCCAGTTCCAGCAGGTGCACGCGGGGCCCGCCAAGCAGTTCGGCGGCACCGGGCTCGGCCTGGCGCTGACGCGCCACCTGGCGGAGCTGCACGGCGGCAGCGTGGGCGTGCGCAGCACGCCCGGCGTGGGCAGCGTGTTCTTCCTGCTGCTGCCACGCCGCCTCGACGCGGCGCCGCCGGCGTCGGGTGAGCCGAAGCCCGCGCAGGCGCCGCAACCGCCGGCGGCGGCGCCCGACGCGCCCCTGGTGCTGGTGATCGAGGACGATGCGTCCGACCAGGCGCAGCTCACGCACATCCTGCACAGCGCGGGCTGTCGGGTGGAGGTCGCCGCCAGCGCCGAGAGCGCGCTGCGCATGGCCGGCACGCGCCGCTACGACGCGATCACGCTCGACCTGCTGCTGCCCGACCGCAGCGGGCTCGAAGTGCTCGACGCGCTGCGCGCCAACGGGCTCAACCGCGACGTGCCGGTGGTGGTGATCACGGTGGTCACCGAGCATTCGGTGCTGGCCGGGTTCGCGGTCGCCGACGTGCTGACCAAGCCGATTCGCGCGCAGCAACTGAGCGCGGCGCTGCGTCGTCTGGGCACGACCAACCACGCGCCGAGCGTGCTGGTGGTCGACGACGACCCCGCGGCGCTCGGTCTGATGGCCGCGACGCTGCAGACCTTGGGCATCGACGCCCGCCTGGCCGGCAGCGGTGCGCAGGCGCTCGAGGCGATCGAGCAGCAGGTGCCCGACGCGTTGATCCTCGATCTGGTCATGCCGGGGCTCAACGGCTTCGACCTGCTGCAGACGCTGCGCCGCCGTCCCGGCCTGCAGCACCTGCCGGTGTTCGTGTGGACCAGCGTGGAACTTCGGCCCGACGAACTGGCCGCGCTCGAGGCCTCGGCGCAGGCGGTGCTGGGCAAGACCGGCGGCGGGCTCGACGCGCTGGTCGAGCAGCTCCGCGCCTGGCAGGCGCAGCGGGCGCCGGGGGCCACGCCATGACGGGCACGCCGCGCATCCTGATCGTCGACGACAACGAAGTGAACATCGAGCTGGCGACCTTCCTGCTCGCGCGCGCGGGCATGCAGGTGAGCGCGGCGCTCGAGGCGCGGCGCGCGCTCGAACTGGTCGAGAGCTTCGATCCCGACCTGATTCTGATGGACATTCAGCTCCCCGGCCGCGACGGCATCGCGCTGACCCGGCAACTGCGCAGCCGCCCGGCGGCGCGGCCGCTGGTCATCGTGGCTTTCACCGCCTACGCGATGAAGGGCGACAAGGAGCGCTTTCTCGCGGCCGGCTGCGACGGCTACATCGCTAAGCCGATCGACGTGGCGACCTTCGTCGACGATGTGCGCGCGCTGCTGCCGCCGTAGGCCCGAAGCGCAGGCGCGGAGCGAAGCCGCGCGTCCACGGCGCGCCGCGCGCTACAGCGCTTCGAGGCCGGGGCCGCGCAGCCCCACCAGCAGCGCGCGGCCGCCGGGCTCGACGCGGAACTCGGCGTACTTCGCGCGCGCCCAGCGCTGAGCCTCGCCCTCGGCGAAGAACCAGGCGTCGCTGACGAGAATCCAGCCCCCGCCCTTGGGCGACAGCTCGATGCGCATCTCGCCGGCGGCCAGCGCGCCGCCGTCGTCCAGGCGCAGCAGCGTCGCGACGCCGCGCGCGTCGCGCCGCGCGATCACGTGCGGCCGCTTCGCGCCGGCCAGCGAGATCCGCTCGAGGCCGGGCGGCAGGCGGAAGTTCAGCCGCATGTAGTCGCCCTGCATCAGCGAGCGCGGGTCCACCGGCGCCAGTTCGACGAACACCGCTTGCCCGTCCCGGATCAAGCGCTCCTTCTGCCAGATGCCGACGTTGGCGCTGGCCAGCACCAGCACCACGCTGGCGGCGATGCCCCAGCGGGCGAACCGCGGCGGCGGCGCAACATGCGCGGGGCGCGGTGCCCTGCGCGCGGCCAGCGCCCGC
>JAJVIL010000110.1 GCA_022072045.1 Burkholderiaceae bacterium
GTGCAGTCGATCGCGCCCTCGCGCGTGAACTCCTGCGCGCGCACGCCTGGGCCGCGGCCTGGGCGCAGCGCGACCCACGGGCGTTCGACGCTGCGCTGGATCGTCTGGTGCGCACGACGCACGCGTTGCGCGCGAAGGCGATCGCTTTGGCGCCGCACGAGCGAGCGGCCTGGTGGCAGCAGGCGCGGCACCAGTTGCCCGGCGCAGCGGGCATCGGGGCCACGCATCGCCTGTTGCTGCGCGCGGCCGTCGAATGGTGTGCCTTGGCCGGCGGCGCACCCGGCGATCGCCTGTTCGACCACAGGCCGTCGGCGTGGATCGTGTTGAGCCTCGGTGGCGAGAACGAGTTGGCGCTCAACGTCGCCCGCGCGGGCGCTGCGCACGCGGTGCCGGCGCTGCACCTGAGCGCCGATCCGGCCGCCGCCGATCCGTTCGACGATTGGTCCACGCCGTGCGCTTTCGAGCTGGAAGTGGCCGCCGATGCCGAGCAAGAGGCCCTGGCCACGGCCTGGCAGGTGGTGCGTCTGGTGCGCGAAGGGGCAACGCCGGTGGCACTGGTCGCGCAAGACCGCGCGCTGGTTCGTCGCGTGCGGGCACTGCTCGAACGCCAGCAGATCGACGTCGCCGACGAGACCGGCTGGGCACTGGCCACCACGCGCGCCGGCGCGCGCGCGAGCGCCGCGCTGCGCGCTGCGCAGCCGGGTCGCACGGCCGACGACGTGCTCGATTGGCTCAAGACCGACCTGGCCGGCTCAGCGGCCACCGAACTGGCGTCGCTCGAGAGGTCTTGGCGCGGAGCGCGGCTCGCCGATGGCGCGCTGCGCGCGGGCGCAGAAGCACTGTGGCGTCGCGAGCGCGCTCGGCTGGACGCCTTTGCGCACCCGCACGGGCGGCCGCTCGAGGCCTGGCTGAGCGCGTTCGACCGGTTGCTGCACGGCGCCGATCAGGCCAGTGCCTGGCGCAACGACGCGGCGGCCGTGCAATTGCAGCGCGCGCTGCGCCTGCGCGAGCAGGATCGCAGCGACACGGCACTGCGCGGCGCGGCCGATTGGAGGCTGCCGGAGTTCACCGCGTGGGTCGAGGCCGTGTTGGCTGATGCGGTGTACGTGCCGCCTGCCGACGCCACGACGGCCAAGGTGGTCATCACGCCGCTCGCGCGCGCGATCGGTCGCGAGTTCGCTGCCGCCGTGCTGCCGGGCGCCGACGAGACTCGCCTCGGACCGGTGTCGCCGGAACCGGGACTGCTCGACGAATCGCTGCGCCGCGCGCTCGGCCTGCCCGGGCGGGCTTCGCGACAGCGGCGCGCGGCGCTGGCCTTCGTGCATCTGCTGCGTGTACCGCGTGTGATCGCCGTACGCCGACGTGCCGACGGCGACGAGATGCTGGCGACGAGCCCGTGGATCGAACGGTTGCGGCTCGCGCTGCAACGCAGCGGCGACCCGGCATTCCTCGAGCGCGACGCACGGCTGCCGCAGCGTCGCGTCACGGCCTCGCCCATACCGAGGCCCGCTCCCCGGGCCGCCGGCGCTGTGCCTGCATCGCTCAGCGCCAGCGCGGTGCAGGCACTGCGCGAATGTCCGTATCGCTTCTTCAGCCGCACGGTGCTGCGTCTGTCGGAGCAGGCCGAACTCGACGCCGATGCCGACAAGCGCGATGCCGGTACCTGGCTGCATGCCGCACTCGAGCGCTTTCATCGTGCACGGCCGGAGCCTCGCGGGCCCGACGACGACGCGCGGCACTTCATCGCCGCTGCCGGCGAGGCGCTCGCGACGGTCGTGCAGGAGCAGGGCGTCTCGGCCGAAGCGATGCTGCCGTTCAGCGCCGGGCTGCCCGCGTTGGCCGCGCGGTATGCACGCTGGTTGCACGCGCACGAGGCGCGGGGGTGGCGCTTCGGCGCTGCCGAGCAGAGCGTCGCACCCACGCCGGTCGGCGAGGCAGGGCTGGTTCTGCACGGTCGCATCGATCGCATCGACAGCCACCGCTCCGCGTCGGACGTGCTGCTGATCGACTACAAGGTCAACTCGCGTGCGGCGTTGCGCGACAAGGTGCGGGTGCCGCTGGAAGACACCCAGCTCGCGGTGTACGCGGCGCTGCAACTGGCGAGGCAGCCGCAGGCACGGCCGGTGAAGGCGTGCTATCTCGCACTCGACGAAGCCGGCGAGGTGGTCGCCATCGAGCACCCGGATGTCGAACACAGCGCACGGCTGCTCGCCCAGCACGTCGCGGCCGAGCGCGCTCGCGTCGACGCCGGGGCGCCGCTGCTCGCCCTGGGCGAGCCGCCGCTGTGCGACATCTGCGAGGCGCGCGGCTTGTGCCGGCGCGATCACTGGGGCGAACTCGAAGAGGTGGCGGCCGATGTCGCGTGAGCCGGCGTATCGAGCCGACGGCCGTGACTGCGATGCCGAGTCGTTCTACGCGCTGGCCTGCGACCCGCGGCGCAGCGGTGTGGTCGAGGCCTGTGCCGGTGCCGGCAAGACGTGGATGCTGGTGTCGCGCATCGTGCGCGCGCTGCTCGACGGCGCCGCGCCCGACGAGGTGCTGGCGATCACGTTCACCCGCAAGGCGGCCAGCGAAATGCGCCTGCGCCTGCACGAATGGCTGCGCGAGTTCGCCGATGGCTCGGCGCAGCAGCGCATCGACGCGCTGTGCGAGCGTGGGCTGTCGCGGCACGAGGCAGCCTCGCTGCAAGACCAGCTCGGACAACTGCATGCCAGGCTGCTGCAGGCCGGCACGACGGTGCAGATCCACACCTTTCACGCCTGGTTCGCTCAGCTGCTGCGCCTGGCGCCCCTGGAAACGCTCGACGCGTTGGGGCTGCACCCGGCGATGTCCTTGATCGAGGAGATCGGCGACCAGGCCGGTGAACTGCTGCGCCGCTTTCGGCGCGAAGTGCTGGCCGCGCCCGACTTGCTCGACGACTATCGGTCGTTGAGCGAGCGCCATGGCCGCTGGCGGCTCGACCAGTGGCTTCGTGCCGCGCTCGACAAGGCCCAGGAGATCGGGCGCGCCGATGCGCACGGCGCGCTCGAGGCCGCTGTCGAGACGGCGGCACGGCGCTGGCCGGCGTGCGCGGCGTACGCGCATCCGCGGCTGCGCATTGCCGGTGATCCGATGCTGCGCAGCCAGTTCGGCAGCGCTGCCGATGCGCTGTACCAGCACGGCGGCGCCAGCGAACGCAACGCCGCCGACGCGATTGCGGCGGCGCTCGCGCAGGACGATGCGGGCACGGCGTTGCAGGGTTTGCGAGCGGCGCTGTTCACGGTTGCGGGTCCGCCGCGCAAGCTCGCCGAAAGCGCGGCGCTGGCCGCTGCGCTCGACGCGCTGCAGATGCTCGAGCAGCAAGTGGCGCAGCAGGACGCGCACGACGACCACCAGCGCATGGTGCGGCTCAGCCGCGTGCTGCTGCGCTCCTGGCAGACCCACAAGCGCGAGCGCGGATTGATGGACATGCACGATCTCGAGCGCGCGGCGCTCGCGCTGCTGTCCGACCCGGTCGCCTCGGGGTGGGTGCAGCAGCGCCTCGATGCGAGGCTGCGGCACGTGCTGATCGACGAGTTCCAGGACACCAGCCATCTTCAGTGGCAGGCGTTATTCAACTGGCTGTCGGCGTACGCGGGTGCCGGCGGCGGCGCGAGCGGGCAGCAGCCACCCTCGGTCTTCATCGTCGGCGATCCGAAGCAGAGCATCTATCGCTTCCGCAACGCCGAGCCGCGGGTGTTTGCCGCCGCCCGGCGCTTCGTCGTCGAAGGTCTGGCCGGCCACGACTTGTCGTGCAACCACACGCGGCGCAATTCGCGCGCGGTGATCGGCGCGGTCAACGCCGTGTTCGACCGCGCTGCGGCTGCTGGCGAATACGACGGCTTCGTCGCGCACAGCACGCAGCGCGCCGCCGATTCCCCTGGCGAGGTGCGCTGCTGCGTCGAGCCGCTCTCGCAGCAGCGCGCGACGCCGGCAAGAGGCGACGGTTGGCGCGACTCGCTGACGGTGCCGCGGCACGAGGCGACCGAGCCGCGCGCGCTCGAGGAAGCGCGCCGCGTGGCGCACGGCGTGCGCCGACTCATTCACGACGGCGAGCTGAGGCCCGGGCAGGTGATGGTGCTGGCGCGTCGCCACGCGGCGCTGGCGCGGATGGTGCAAGCGTTGCAGGCCCTGCATGTGCCGTGCGTGGCCGCCGAGGAGCTGCGGCTCGGCTCGTTGATCGAAGTGCAGGATCTGGTCGCCGTGCTCGACGTGCTGGCGTCGCCCGGGCATGAGCTGTCGCTGGCACAGGCGCTGAAGAGCCCGCTGTTCGGCGCCAGCGACGCGCAGTTGCTGGCGCTCTCGCGCCGCGCGTCCGACCGTGCCGGAGCCACCGCGTGGTGGGGTGCCCTGCGCGACTGGGCCGATGCGCCGCCCGAACTGGCGCGCGCGCGCGACCTGCTGGCGCGCTGGGCCGACGATGCGCGCAGGCTGCCTCCGCACGATCTGCTCGACCGCGTCGTCGATCAGGGCGATCTGATGGCCCGGCTGGCCGCCGCGGTGCCCGCCGAGCGCCGTGTCGTGTCGCTCGCTGCCGTGCAGGCGTTGCTCGCACTGTCGCTGTCGATCGACGGCGGGCGCCATGCCAGCGTCTACCGATTCGTTCGCGCATTGCGGCAGCGCGCGCTCTCGGTGCGTGCGCCCGCGCGCGCCGATGCGGTGCAGTTGCTGACCGTGCACGGGGCCAAGGGGCTCGAGGCGCCCTGCGTGTGGGTCGCCGACGCCGACTCGCGCGAACCGAGCGAGGCCAAGCCTGGCGTGCTGATCGATTGGCCGGTGGACAGCGTTGCGCCGCGGCGCGTGGCGTTCGTCGCCGACTTGTCGTCGCCGTGCGCGTCGCTGGCCGGCTTGCGGGCACAGGAGCAGGCAGCCGCGCAACGCGAAGAGTTGAATGCGCTGTACGTCGCGATGACGCGCGCGCAACGGCTGCTGGTCTTCAGCCGCACCGCGCCGCGCCGCGACGGCCCGGGCGGCGGTTGGTGGTCGCGCGTCGCCGCGCACGCGCTGCCGTGGTCGGTCGACGAGGTCGCCGCGGACCGAGAGCCTGCCGACACCGCAGCGGCATTCGTCACCGAGTTGCCGCAGCCGCCATGCCGCTCGAGCGCCGGCGTGGCGACCGTCGCTGCCGCATCGCCGGCGGCGCAGCTCGGGCGGGCGGTGCACCGGGTGCTGCAGTGGAGCGCGGCCTCGCCGCAGGCGGCGGTGGAGGCGCTGGCAGCAGCGGCCGCGACCGAGTTCGAGCTGTCGGGTGCATCGATCGATCTCATTGCGCGCTACGCGCGCACGATTCGCGGCAGCGCCACGCTGCAGCGCTTCTTCGACCCGGCGCAGTTCGCCTGGAGCGCCGACGAATTCGACGTCGTCAGCGCAGGCGAGGTGCTGCGCATCGACCGCCTGGTGCGCTTCGGCACCCCGCCGCATGCTGCCTGGTGGGTGCTCGACTACAAGCTGGCGGTCGATGCCGCGGCCAACGACGAGTTGCGGCGCCAGTTGGCGCGCTACCGCGACGCGGTCCGCGCGCTGGCCGGCGACACGCCGGTGCATGCCGCCTTCATCACCGGCGACGGAACCCTGCACGAGCTGCAGCCTCTCGACGGCCAGCGCGAATAGCACGGCGCTGGCAGGCCACTTCGGGCGATCGCTCGCGCAGGCGATCCGGTGCAATCGGCGGACGAGCGGCTTCGACTTCCGACCGGTTGCCACCATGACCACGCCCGAGAGCGCTTTGGCCGCAGGACATCACCCTGCGCCGGCGTTCGCGCACTTCAGGCTGCTGCGGCTGCTCGGCAAGAGTGCACAGACGCTGGTGTGGTTGGCCAACGACCCGCGCGACGACAGCGACCGCGTGCTCGTGATGCCGCGCGCCCAGGTGACCGATCGCGCGCGGTTGCAGCGCCACCTCGAAACCGCGCGCCTGGCGATGCGCGTCACCCACCCGGGGTTGGCGCCGGCCGTCGAAATCGGCGAGCACGATCGCTGGCCGTTCGCAGCCTACGAGCGCGGCAACGCCAGCACGCTGCTGGAGATCGGCGGCTCGCAGGGTTCGCCGGCGCTCGACGTCGCGCGCTGGAGCATGCAACTGCTCGACGGTCTCGCTTTCGCCCATGAGGCCGGCCTCGCGCATCGCGACATTCAGCCCGCCATGGTGTCCATCGACGGCAACGGACGCGCGCGCCTGATGGGGCTGCAGGTTGCCGTGACCCCGGATGCGTCGCCGGCAGGCGAAGGTGGGCACAGCGTGAGCAACCTGCAGGCGCAGCGACGCGCGGCCGAGCGCGACGTACTCGCTTTCGGCCTCGTGCTGCACTACGCGCTGACCGGTCAACACCCTCTGGCGCAGCCCGACACGGCGGCCGCCATCGCGCTGATGCCGCCGCAGGGCCGCGAGATCGTGCGCCTGCCCTGGACCACCTCGCGCCCGATACCCGAAACCCTGCGGGTGATCGCCAACCGTGCCACCGATCGTCAGCAGCGCCAGCGCTATCACAGCGCGCGCACGCTGGCGCGCGCTTTGGAAGGCTGGGTCCGTGCGGAGGAGGCCACCGATGGCGGGCCGCTGGCACTGCTGATCGATCGCCTGCGCCGCAACGGGGCCCTGCCGTCGTTGCCCGGCAGCGCGCGGCGGGCGGCGCGGCTGGCCTTGATGGAGCGCGAGCGCACGATCGAACTGGCCGAGGTCGTGCTGCAGGATCCCGCGCTGTGCTTCGAGTTGCTGCGCGCAGTGAACACGGCCGAAGTGCGCGGCGCGATGATCGCCGGCAGCGGCCCGGTGTTGACGATCCGCCGGGCCATCGCGATGGTCGGCCTCGACGGCGTGCGCCGCGCCGCGCTCTCGTTGCGCGACTGGCCCGGCGGCTTGAGCTCCGGCGCCGCGACGCAACTGGAGGCAGCGATGGATCGGGCGCAGCGGGCCGCGCAGATCGCGCTGTCGCTGCGCCGGCCCGGATACGACGCCGAAGTGATGTATCTGGTCGCGTTGCTGCAGAACCTGGGCCGGCTGGTCACCTGCTACCACTTCCCCGACGAGGCGGCCCAGATCGCGCGTTTGATGCAACCGGCTCCGGCCGAGCACGGAGCTGCCGACGAACCCGGCATGAGCGAGCAGGGTGCTTCGCAGGCCGTGCTGGGCGTCGACATCGACGCGATCGGCGCCGCGGTGGCACGCCACTGGGGGCTCGACGAATCCGTGCTGCACATGATCCGGCGCTTCGGGCCCGAGGCTGCCGTGCGCGCGATCGAGTCCGATGACGACATGCTGCGCGCCACCGGTAGTTGCGCCAACGAACTGGTCGATGCACTGGCGATGCCGGCTCACCACGCCACGACGGCGCTGCAGCGCGTGGCGCAGCGCTACGCCCGCGCCCTCGGGGTGACGCTGCGCGACCTGCAGCTCACCGCGCAAGGCAAGTCGCTGCACGGCGGGGACCATGAACCCGGGCCGGCTCGTCACGCCGCGTGAAGGGCGCTGCGCTGCCTCGGCGATCGCGCCGGCCGCGCGGCGGGCGAACAAAGACGAGCCTTGCCCTCGGCACTGGTTGCAACGGCTGGGGCTGCTTGGTTCCCCACCTGACCCGATTGACCGCGCTTCCATGCGAGGAGGCCCGTCACCGGGGATTGTAGGTGACGGCCCCCGCGCGCGCTCAACGCAGCTGCAGATCGTCGGCGTCGAAGCGCAGTGACAACGGCTCGATCGTCAACTGCTTCGGGCCCGCATGCACGGCTCCGGCCAGCAGCGCATCGACCCCGAGGCGCTGTGCGATCTGCACCGTGCGTGCCGCCTCGTCAGCGGCGACGAACAGGGCAAAGCCGGCACCCATGTTGAAAGTGCTGTAGGCCTGCCGGTCGTCGAGCGCCGCATGCTGCTGAATGAAGCGCAGCACGGCAGGAACCTCGGGCACGCGGGCGATGCGATAGCTCAATGCCGCCGGAAGGCGCAGCAGCTTGCGCCAGCCGTGGCCGGTGATGTTCGCGCAGTAGCGCGGCACGATGCCCTCGCGCCAAAGCGCCTCGGTCACCGGGGCATACAGCACGGTCGGAGCGAGCAGCGCCTCGCCGTAGGAAAGCCCCGGCGAGACGGGCGTTGCATAACCCTGCGGCAGCCGCTCGACCAGCTTGCGAGCGAGGCTGAGGCCGTTGGCGTGGATGCCGCTGGATTGCAGCAACACGATCGCGTCGCCGGGCGCCAGTCGCTCGCCGAGCGACAGCCGTTGCTTCGGATTGACCAGCCCCATGCACGACGCCGCGAGGTCGATGCGCCCGCTTTCGACGATGCCGGCCAGCGCCGGCGTCTCGCCGCCGCCCCACGCGACGCCACAGGCCTCGCACGCCTTGCGCCAGCCGGCGACGAGCTGGCCGGCGCGCGTTGCGTCGGCGAACCACTGCGAACCGCCGGCAGCCCAGTACGCCTGGACGACCAGTGGGGTCGCGCCGACGGTGATCAGGTCGTTGACGGCCATCGCGATGGTGTCCTGGGCGATGCCGTCGTAGTAGCTGCGGCCGGTGAGTGCGGCCATTTCGTCGGCCACCAGCGCCTTGGAGCCGAGACACTCGACAATGGTGGCGATGTAGAAAGGCCCGACGTCGACCACGTACGCCGACTCGCCGCGCGAAGCCTGCACTTCGTGAAACCCGTGTACGCCGAGCTGCGATGCGGTCGCGGCCGCGGCGCGCTGCGCCTGCACCTTCAGCGGATCGATGAGGTCGTACTGGACGCCCGACTGCGCGTAGCTGATCGGTTTGCCGGCAGCCGCCGACCCGGCGCGATTCATCGCGCGATTATCGGCCACGTCGCCGTCGAGGCGGGTGCGATGCCACTCGTAGAATGCTTTCATGGGCTCGATGGTCCTGGCGCGCAAGTACAGGCCCCGCCGCTTCAGCGAGATGGTCGGGCAGGAGCATGTCGTGCGCGCGCTGCGCAACGCGCTGGGCAGCGGGCGCCTGCATCACGCGTACCTGTTCACCGGCACGCGCGGCATCGGCAAGACCACGGTGTCGCGCATCCTGGCCAAGAGCCTCAATTGCACCGGGGCCGACGGCAACGGCGGCGTCACGGCCGACCCCTGCGGCCGCTGCCAGGCGTGCGTCGAGATCGACGCCGACCGCTACATCGACTACATCGAACTCGACGCAGCGTCCAATCGCGGCATCGACGAGGCGCGCGACCTGATCGAGCGCGCGGCGTACAAGCCGAGCGTCGGCCGCTTCAAGGTGTTCATGATCGACGAGGCGCACCAGCTCACGAAAGACGCGTTCAGCGCCTTGTTGAAGACCCTGGAGGAGCCGCCGGAGTACCTGAAGTTCGTGCTGGCCACCACCGACCCCGAGCGCATGCTGCCCACGGTGCTGAGCCGTTGTCTGCAGTTCAATCTGCGGCCGATGGCGCCGCAGACGATTCAGCAGCATCTCGCGCAGGTGCTGGTCGACGAGCGGGTCGCGCACGACGCGGGTTCGCTGCGGCTGTTGTCTCGTGCGGCGCGCGGTTCGATGCGCGACGCGCTGTCGCTGACCGATCAGGCGATCGCGTACGGTGGCGGCAAGCTCGACGAGCCCGCCGTTCGTGCGATGCTCGGCAGCGTCGAGCGCTCGTTGGCGTCGGAGTTCGTTCGCGCGCTCGGTGCACGCGACGGTGCGGCCGTGCTGGCCGCGGTCGACGAGCTTCGCCACCGTGGACTGGCTGCCGACGCGGCACTCGAGGAACTGGCCCTGCTGCTGCAGCAGATGGCGATCGCGCAGGCGGTGCCCGGTGCCCTCGACGAGTCCGACCCCGATACGCCCGAGGCCACGCGCCTGTCCGGCTCGTGGCCGGCCGACGAGGTGCAGCTCTTGTACAGCCTTGCGCTGCATGGCCGCGCCGAGTTGCCGCTGCTCAGCGACGAGTACGCGGCGCTGGCCATGGTGTTGCTGCGCTTCCTGGCGTTTCCGGCAGCACCGCCTTCGGCGCGGGTCGAGCCGGCCGCAGCACCGAGCCAGGCCGCCGTCGCCGAGTCGAACGCGAAGCAGGCCGTCGAATCGTGCCGCGACCAGCCGCCACCGTGGCCCGACGACCCCGACGACGCGATGCCGCGCAGCGCCGGCCGCGCGGCGCTGAGCCGTGCCGAGAGCCCGCCGGCGCTGCAACTCACCGAACTGGGCGAGCGCTGGGCCGCACTGGTCGCGACGCTGTCGCAACGCGGTCTCGTCGCCGCGCTGGTGCGCGAGCTGGCCATGCAAAGCGAGTGCCTCGATGTGACCGCCGGCCCCCAGGGCGAGCGCTGGCGGCTGCGCACCGAACGCGAATCGCTGCGCACCCCGGCGCTGTGCGACAAGCTGCAGGCCGCGATCGCCGCCGTGCGCGGCGGGCCGATCGAGCTCGAGTTGGTCGACGGCGTACCGCTCGACAGCCCGGCGCTGCGCGAAGCCGCCGCGCGCGCGCGTGCGCAGCGCCAGGCCGAGCAAACGATGACCAGTGACCCGGTGGTACGCGAACTGATGTCGCAGTTCAAGACGGCACGCATCGTGCCCGGCTCGATCAAGCCCGTGCAAAGGAACCCCTCGCCATGATGAAGAACCAGTTGGCTGGCCTGATGAAGCAGGCGCAGGCGATGCAGGAGAACCTGCGCAAGGCGCAGGAGGAACTGGCCACGATCGAGGTCGAGGGGCAGGCCGGTGCGGGGCTCGTCAAGGTCACGATGACATGCCGTCACGACGTCAAGCGCGTCAGCATCGACCCCAGCCTGCTGGGCGACGACAAGGACATGCTCGAAGACCTGGTGGCCGCCGCGTTCAACGACGCGATCCGCCGCGCCGAAGCCACCTCGCAGGAGAAGATGGGCAAACTGACCGCCGGCATGCCGCAGATCCCTGGCATGAAGTTCCCGTTCTGAAGCGCGCCCGCGTGTGACCGAGCGCGCGCTGCAGGATCTGCTCGATGCGCTGCGCCGCTTGCCCGGCGTGGGCGCACGCTCGGCGCAGCGCATGGCGTTCCACCTGCTGCAGCACGACCGCGAAGGCGCGCGGCGCATCGCTGCCGCGCTGCAGGCCGCCGATCGCCAGGTGCGGCATTGCGAGCGCTGCTACACGTTCACCGAGAGCCCGGTGTGCGCGATCTGCCTGGATCCGCGGCGCGACGCGCGGCTGCTCGCGGTGGTCGAGACACCGGCCGATCAGGCTGCGCTCGAACGCAGCGGCAGCTTTCGCGGCCTGTACTTCGTGCTGATGGGGCGTCTGAGTCCGCTCGACGGCGTGGGCGTGCGCGAGATCGGCATGGCGGCGCTGCTCGATCGCGCCGGCGACCCCGCCGTGCAGGAGGTGATCGTCGCCACCAGCTTCACCGCCGAGGGCGAGGCCACCGCCGCCGTGATCGCCCAGGCGCTGTCGGCGCGAGGCACCAAGGTGACACGACTGGCGCGCGGCGTGCCGGTGGGCAGCGAACTCGAGTATGTCGACCTGTCGACGATCGCCCACGCGTTGAGCGACCGGCGCTGACAGTCCCGACAGGGATTGCGCAGCGGCCAGGCGGCGATTGCGGCCCGGCGCCTTCAGCGCTTGGCGGCGATCTTCGCCGGCCTGCCCGAGGAATTGGCGATCCTGCGGCTGGGCGCCTGCTTGGCCGGCACCATCACCACGATGTTCTGCCCGCGCCGGAACTTGGCATCGACGCGAACATGGTTCCACAGCGCCACGTGCTCGGCGCTGACGCGGTACCGCCGCGCCACTGCCTCGACGCTGTCGCCGCGGCGCGAGGCCCGGAAAGTCACGCGGCGATAGCCGCGCGTGTCGGGGGTGAGGGCGACATGACCGTTCTCCGCCAGGTGCTCGGGAACGTCGACTTCCAACTCGTCCGGGCGCGGCACGACCAGCGTCGAGCCTGCCTTCACGAGCATCGACGGCGGTATGCGATTGACGTCGCGCAACTCGGCCTCGCTCATGCCCACGATCTCGGCGGCCTCGGACGGCTTGAGCGTGCGCGGCGCCACCCACACCGTCCAACTGGCCAGCGCTCCCGCGTGGCGCGGCAGGTTGCGCACGAAGGCATTGGCGCCGTCGTACGGCAGCAGCACCCGGGACGTTCCCGCCGCGAGGATCACCGGGCGGTTCAACTGCGGGTTGAGCTGCTGAAACTCCTCCAGGCTGACGTTGGCCAGTTGGGCTGCGAGTTCGACGTCGATGTCGTGCTCGATCGCGACGCTCAGGAAATACGGATGGTTCTCCAACGGCGGCAGCGCGAGCCCGAACGCCTCCGGCGCGAGCACGATGTTCTTGACCGCCTGGAGCTTGGGAACGTAGTCGCGCGTCTCGATCGGCATCCCGCGCAGGCTCTCGTAGGCGCTCGGTGCCTTGCCGATGCGCTTGCGCTTCAGCGCACGCTTGACGTTGCCCTCGCCCCAGTTGTAGGCCGCCAGCGCGAGTTGCCAGTCGCCGTCGAACATGGCGCCGAGCCGCTCGAGGTAGTCGAGCGCAGCGCGCGTCGAAGCCAGCACGTCGCGACGGTCGTCGCGGAAGGCGTTCTGCCTCAGATCGTAGAGGCGGCCCGTCGACGGCATGAACTGCCACATGCCGGCGGCGCGCGCCACCGACATGGCCTGCGGGTTGAATGCGCTCTCTACGAAGGGCAGCAGCGCCAGGTCCAGCGGCATGTCGCGCTTCTCGAGTTCCTCGACGACGTGGAACAGGTAGCGCCCGCCGCGCTCGGTCATGCGGGCGACGTAGTCTGGCCGTTCGGCGTAGTAGCGCTCCCACCTGCGCACGCGCGCGTTGCTCATGGTGGGCATCGAAAAGCCGGCGCGCAGCCGAGACCACAGGTCGACACGCGCGCTCGGATCGTCGAAATCGACCCGTCGCTCCGGGCGCAGCGGGTCGGCGGTTTCGGGCGGCGCGACCGGCC
>JAJVIL010000088.1 GCA_022072045.1 Burkholderiaceae bacterium
ACAGCGCGTTGGCGCGCACGCCCTGCGCGCCGTAGGCCTGCGCCGCCGAGCGCGTGAGCGCCACCACCGCCGCCTTGCTCGACGCGTAGCTGGCGGCATCGGCCCCGGCGTTGAACGCCGCCACCGACGCGACGTTGACGATGCTGCCTTGCGCCCGCGCCAGCATGTGCGGCAGCACCGCGCGCATCAGGCGCATCGTGCCGCCGAGGTTGACGTCGTGCAGGCGCTGCCAGGTGTCGTCTTCGATCTGTGCCGCGGCGTCGGCGACGATCACGCCCGCGGCGTTGACCAGCACGTCGATGCGGCCGTGGCGCGCGATCGCCGCCCGCACCACCGCCTGCACCTGCGCCTCGTCGGTGACGTCGCACGTCATCGTGAGAACCGCGGCGTCGGGCTGCGCCTGCGGCGCCGGCACGCCGCACGCCAGCACCTGCGCGCCTTCGCGCACGAAGCGCCGCACCACCGCCGCGCCGATGCCGCTGGCCGCGCCGGTGACGATCGCCACGCGGTTCAGCAGGCGCCTCACGCTGCGTCCTCGGCGAAGAACGGGCTCTCGGGCAGCGTCGAGCCGCCGTCGACCACGATGGTCTGCCCGGTGATGTAGCGCGCCGCATCGCTGGCGAGGAACAGCATCGCGTGCGCCACGTCGTCCGGCCGGCCCAGTTCGCCCAGCGGGATGTGCCGCGCGATGCGCGCCGCGCGCGCCGGGTCGCTGAGCAGCGAGCCGCCTTGCTTGGCGATGAAGCCAGGCTCGACGCCGTTGACCGTGACGCGATCGGGCGCGAGCTCCAGCGCCGCGCTGCGGATGAAGCCATTGACGCCGGCCTTGCTGGCTGCATAGGCCGCGCCGCCCGGCATCGCCACGCGCGGCCCGGTGACCGACGAGGCGACGAGCAGCCGCCCGCCGCCGCGCGCACGCCAGTGCGGCAGTGCCGCCTGCGCCAGCCGGAAGCACGCCTGCAGGTTGACCGCGATCGTGTGCTCGAAGTCGGCGTCGGCCATGGCCTCGATGCGCGCCCAGTGGTTGACGGCCGCGTTGTGCACCACGATGTCGAGCCCGCCGAAGGCCTGCACCGCATCGGCCACCGCGCGATCGATGTCGTCGCGGCGCGCGACGTCGCAGCCGAGCGCCTGCGCCGCGCAGCCTTCGGCGCGCAGCGCCGCGGCCACCGCCTCGCCGGCAGCCGCGGTGCGGTTGGCGATCATCACCTGCGCGCCCGCGCGCGCGAACACCTGCGCAATGGCCGCCCCGATGCCGCGCCCGCCGCCGGTGACGAGTGCCACCTTGCCCGCGAGGCCGAACGGCGTGATCGCGGCTAGGCCGGCGCTCATCGAACCCCCGGGCGGCGCGCGGCGCCACCTTGTGTGGCAGTAGCCCGGCGCATCACGCGCTCACCTGCGCCGCGAACTCGGCAAACGCGCCCGTGTGGTGATCCACGTCGTCGGCCGTGGTGCCGGGGCAGCACAGCGTCATGTTGTGGAACGGCGTGATCAGCACGCCGCGGTTCAGCAGGAACAGGTGCAGCAGCGCATCCAGCTCGTGGTTGCGTGTGCGCCGCACGTCGGCGGCGTTGCGCGGCGCGTCGGGCGTGAACAGCGTCTCAACGCGCGCACCCACGCGCAGCGTGCACCACGGCAGCCGGTGGCGCGCGTTGCAGCCGTCGAC
This sequence comes from Burkholderiaceae bacterium, assembly GCA_022072045.1. Taxonomy (GTDB): domain Bacteria; phylum Pseudomonadota; class Gammaproteobacteria; order Burkholderiales; family Burkholderiaceae_C; genus JAEUPI01. The sequence continues at coordinate 1,667 of JAJVIL010000088.1, forward strand.
GCCGCGCTGCATGCGCTCGGCCAGTTGCAGCATGCGCTCGTACGCCGGCTCGGTGAGCACCTGCGACAGCACCGCGCGCATCACCGCCACGGTGAGTGCGTTGCCCGCCAGCGTGCCGCCGAACCCCGCGTGCGCGCTCTGCCGCGCGGTGGGCGGCAGCGGTGGCAGCGCCTGCCACACGCGCTCGGCCATGGCTTGCGAGAGGCCGAACACCGCGGCCGGAATGCCGCCGGCGATCGCCTTGCCGAGCACGAACATGTCGGGGTCGAGCCCGTGCGCGCGCGTGTAGCCGCCGGCGCCGCTGGAGATGGTGTGCGTCTCGTCGATCACCAGCACCGTGCCGGTCTCGCGCGTCAGGCGGCGCAGCGCGTCGTGGAAGCCCGGCTGCGGCTGCACCATGCCGTAGTTGGTCATCGCCGGCTCGGCCAGCACGCAGGCGACGTCGCCTTCGCGCAGCGCGTGCTCGAGCGCCGCGACGTCGTTGAACTCGACCACGCGCGACAGCCGGTCGTGGGGAAACGCGTTGGCGTGGATGCCGTTGCGCAGCCGCACGCTGCCGTCGGGCGCCAGCTCGACGTGCGCCTCCTCGACGCTGCCGTGGTAGGCGCCGGAGAACACCAGCACGCGTGGCCGCTCGGTGATCATGCGCGCGAGGCGGATGCAGGCGCGGTTCGCGTCGCTGGCCGAGGTGGTGAGGTTCCAGTACGGCAGGCCGAAGCGGCGCTGCAGCTCGGCGCCGACCCAGGCCGCGTCGCCTGCGGGCAGCATCAGCGAGGTGCCGATGCTCGCCTGGTGTGCCATCGCCTGCACGATCGCCGGATGGCCGTGCCCGCACAGGCCGCCGCTGTCGCCGAGGCAGAAGTCGACCAGCTCGTTGCCGTCGACGTCGGTGAGACGCACGCCGTAGTCGTGCCGCTGGTCGGCGATGGTGAGCGGCCAGCCGCCCATCCAGCGCCGCATCCAGTGCGACGGCGCGCCGTAGAGCCAGTGCTGCTTGCCCTGCGCGAACAGCTCGCCCGAGCGCGCGTGCGTGCGCTCGAAGCGCGCCTGCTCGGCCTGCATCAGTTGCGCCACGCGCTCGGGCGTCGGGGTGCTCATGTCGCTTGCGCGCCCGCCTCGTTGCGCACGCCCAGCAGCGCCAGCGCGCGCGCGAACGCCGCCGCCGGCTGCGCCACGTCGAGGTGCACCGCCTGCATGCCCGCGCGCGCGGCGCCTTCGACGTTGCGCTGCTGGTCGTCGACGAACACGCAGGCGGCCGCCGGCACGCCGAGCTGCTGCACGCACAGTGCGTAGGCGCGAACGTCGGGTTTGAGGATGCCGGTGTAGGTGGCGTCGACCACCACGTCGAGCAGCTTCATCAGCGGCAGGCGGTGGCGCAGCTCGGTGCCGTAGAACAGATCGAGTTCGTTGGACAGCACCGCGAGCTTGTGGCCGGCGGCCTTGGCGCGCTCGAGGGCTGCCACCGCCTCGGGCCGGATCGTCTTGTCCATGTCGTCGCCGCGGGCGCGCTGCACGAAGGTGTCCATGCGGTCCCATTGCTCGCCGACCAGCGCGCCGACCTCGCGCGTGCGCACCACCCAGTAGTCGCGCTCGCTGATCTTGTCGGCCTGCATGTCGCGCCACAGCGGGTCGCTCGCCGGATCGAACGGCCCGCGCCACGTGAGGGTGCCGGGGGCGAGGCCGAGCCGGCGCTCGGTCAGCGCATGCGTCTCGAACAGCGTGCGCGTGATGACGCCGCCGAAGTCGAGCACCAGTGCGCCGGGCGTCATGCGACGCCCTTCGCGCGGCGCGCTGCAGCATTCGCCTCGGGGGCGCTGCGCACGATGCGCCCCTGTTCGACCCAGCGATCGAATACCGCCAGCGCGGCGTCGACGAACGCGCGGTCGTTGATGTGGGCGTCGAGCATCACCAGTTCGGTCTCCTTCGGCGCGCCGCGCCGCAGTTCGTCCACCAGCACGGCCAGCGCCTGCGGATCGTGCAGCGGCTCGCCGGGCCGGTCCCAGCCTTCGATGCCGTGCGTGGGCACGATCAGCGCGGTGGGGCCGCGCGCCTGCGCCAGCCGCTCGCAGATGGCGCGCGCGACCTGACGGCGCAGGTCGGCGCCGATGCAGGCCGATGCGATCAGCCGGTTGTGCGCGTGCATCGGCCGGCCGGCGAAGCGTTCGGGTGCCTCCTGCCACGCCGGGTAGTCGACCATGTCGGTGGCGCCGGGGGCCACGATCTGCGGCACGCCGGCGCGGCCGGCGCCGCACAGGCGATCGGGGCCGGCGCTGACGCACGAATCGCCGATGTGGTTCATCAGCTCCTGCAGGCTGAAGTCCATCACCGCGACGAAGCGCCCCTGTTCGGCCAGCGCCTCGAACGCGCGCCCGCCCATGCCGGTGGTGTGGAACACCGCCAGCTCGTAGCCGCGGCGATCCAGCTCGGGCTGCAGCGCCTTCATGTAGCCGAGCGCGCTCGATCCGAGCGAGGTCATGCCGACCAGCGGGCGTTCCGCCCGCGGCGGTACCGCCGCGCGGCAGGCACCCACCACCGCGCCGGCAGCCTGTGCCAGCGCCGAGCGGCACAGGTCGTTCAGGCCGTGCAGGCCGCCGGCCCACAGCACGGTGATGAGGTCGGGCGCGATGCGCTGCGGCGGCAACAGCGGCGAGTGCGCGATCGTCGACAGCAGCACCTTCGGAAACCCCAGCGGCAACGCCTGCGTCACGTCGAGCGCGAGGTCGGTGCCCATGGTGCCGCCGAACACCAGCACGCCGTCGATGCGCCGCTGCGCCTGCAGTTGCGCCGCCAGCAGCGCTGCACCGCGCGCCATCGCCTGCATCGAGGTGTTCTCGTCGCCGCTGTCGATCACCTGCTGCAGTGTCAGGCCGGCGGCGGCGGCGACCTCGGTGTTCGCGAAATCGGGCGCGAGCGCGCCGCGCCCGAGCACGCCCACGTCCATCAGCAGCGCACGCGCGCCTTGCGCTGCCAGCGTGTCGCGCAGGAACGCCGCCTCGTCGCTCTTGGTGTCGAGCGTGCCGATCAGCAGGATGGCGGGCGACGTCGTCACTGCGCGCGATCCACCGCGTCGAAGCTGGCTTCGAGAATGTCCACCAGGTGGTCGACCTCCTCGCGCGTGATCACCAGCGGCGGCGACAGGATCATGTTGGGCCCCGACACGCGCACCATCGCGCCGCGCTGGTAGGCCTCGCGCGCCAGCCGCAGCGGCAGATCGCTGCCGCGCGGCAGCGGCGTGCGGCGCGCCTTGTCGGCCACCATCTCGAGCGCGCACATCAGGCCGACGCCGCGCACGTCGCCGACGATGCCGTAGCGCGCCACGAACTCGCGCAGGCGGGCTTGGAAATGCGCGCCGACGCGCGCGGCGTTGCCCACCACGTCGAGCCGCTCCAGCTCGTCGAGCGTCGCCAGCGCCGCGGCGGCGGCCACCGGGTGGCCGCTGTAGGTGTAGCCGTGCGCCACCGTGCCCATCGACCCGTCGTCGGCGAAGAACGCGTCGGCCACTTTGCGGCCCATCGCGGTGGCGCCCAGCGGCACGTAGCCCGAGCTGATGCCCTTGGCCAGGCACCACAGGTCGGCCTTCACCCCCCAGAGCCGGGTGCCGAACATCGCGCCGGTGCGGCCGAACCCGGTGACCACCTCGTCGGCGATCAAGAGCACGTCGTGGCGGTTGCACACCTCGCGCACCAGCGGCCAGAAGTTGGGCGGTGGCACGATCACGCCGCCCGACCCCTGCACCGGCTCGGCGATGAACGCGGCCACCGTGTCGGCGCCCTGGAACTGGATTTCGCGCTCGAGCAGCCCGGCGCACACCCGGCCGAGTTCCTCGGGATCCTGCGTGTAGGCGTTGCGATAGAGCCAGGGCGAATCGATGTGGAAGCAGCCCGGCATCAGCGGCTCGTAGGCACGGCGGATGTTGCCCAGGCCGTTGACGCTCATGCCGCCGAAGTGCACGCCGTGGTAGCCCTGCTTGAGCGAAATGAACTTGGTGCGCTCGCTCTGGCCTTTGAGCTTCCAGTACTGGCGCGCCAGCTTCAGCGCGCCTTCGACCGCGTCGGACCCGCCGTTGCCGAACAGCACCGCGCCCACGTCGTCGGGCTGCATCGTCTGCACGACGCGCGCCGAGAGTTCGATCGCGCGCGGGTGCGTGGTGCCGCGGAAGGTGTTGTAGAACGGCAGCTCGTCGAGCTGCGCGACGATCGCGTCGCGCACCTTGCGGTTGCTGTGGCCGAGGTTGCAGCTCCAGAGCCCCGCCACGCCGTCGATCATCTTGTGGCCGTCGACGTCCCACACCCAGCAGCCCTCGCCGCGCGCGATGATGTCTGGGCGCGACTTGCGCATCGCCGCCGGATGCGCCATCGGGTGGAACAGGAACTCGGCGTTGTCGTGCTTCAGTTGCTCGACGCTGGTGGTCATTGAGGCACCCCCACGGTGATGGTCTTGATCTCGGTGTAGTGCAGCAGCCCTTCGGCGCCCATCTCGTGGCCGATGCCGCTTTCCTTCCAGCCGCCGAACGGCATCTCGGGCTGCGAGACGCCGAAGTGGTTGATGCCGACCATGCCGGCCTCGATTTCCTGCCCCAGGCGGTGCGCGAGCTGCAGGTCGCGCGTGAAGGCGTACGCGCCGAGCGCGTAGGGCAGGGCGTTGGCTTTGGCGATCGCCTGATCCAACGAATCGAACGGCTCGATCAGCGCGATCGGGCCGAACGGCTCGATGCGCTGCACCAGCGCGGTGGCCGGCGCCTCGGCGATCACCGTGGCCGCGAAGAAGAAGCCCGGCCGCGCCACGCGCTCGCCGCCGCACAGCACGCGCGCGCCCTGGTCGCGCGCGTCGGCGACGAAGCGCTCCATCTCGTGCAGGCGTCGCTCGTGCGCGAGCGGGCCCATCTGCGTCTGCGCGTCGAGCCCGGGCCCCAGCCGCAATGCCTGCGCGCCGCGCGTGAACTGCTCGGCCCACGACGCGTACAGCGAGCGGTGCACGTAGAAGCGGATCGGCGACGCGCACACCTGGCCGGCGTTGCGGAACTTGGCCGCCAGCGAGGCCTTGAGCGCGAACGGCAGATCGGCATCGGCGCAGACGATCACCGGCGCGTGGCCGCCGAGTTCGCCGGTGAAGCGCTTGACGCGTTCGGCGCACTGCGCGCCCAGCAGCTTGCCCACCGCCACCGAGCCGGTGAACGAGGCCTTGCGGATCGCCTCGTGTGCGATCAGCGTCGACGACACCTGCGCCGGATCGCCGCACACCATGTTGAGCGCCAGCGGCGGCACGCCGGCGTCGAGAAAGCACTGCACGATCTGCAGGCAGGTGCCCGGGGTCTCCTCGGCCGGCTTGATCACCACGCTGCAGCCCGCGGCCAGCGCGCTGCCGAGCTTGCGCGCCGGCAGGTTGGCCGGGAAGTTCCACGGCGTGAACGCCGCCACCGGCCCGACCGGCTGGCGGATCACCGATTGCGACAGGATCCCCGCGACGCGCGGCGGCACGATGCGGCCGTAGAGGCGCTTGGCCCCCTCGGCCTGGAAATCGATGATGTCGGCCGACAGCACCACCTCGCGCGTCGCCTCGGCCAGCGGCTTGCCTTGCTCGAGCACCAGCGTGCGCGCGATCGTCTCGCTGCGCTGGCGCATCAGCTCGGCGGCGCGGCGCACGATCGAGCAGCGCTCGTGCGCGAGCGTGGCACTCCACGGCTTGAACGCGCGCGCCGCGGCATCGGCGGCGGCGCGGATCTCGTCGGGCCCCGCCAGCGGCAGGGTGGCGAGCACGCTGCCGTCGCCAGGGTTGAGCACAGGGCGCTCGCCGCCGCCGGCCCGCGTGATCCAGCGGCCGTCGATGTGCAAAGCGAGCTGCGGATAGGGTTGGGCTGGCATCGGCGCGTTGTTCTGCAAGGCGAGTTCGACTCGAAGGACTGCCGGCGACCATATCGGCAGCGCCGCGCAGCGGGTGATCGGGATCGCGCAAACCGCGCATCCGGGCAAACACCTATTGGCCGCCGAGCGTACTCGCTTCCGGCTCCGTGGCGCGAATAGCCGCTGCGGTGGCACACCTCGACAGCCGGCTCGACAATGCACGCCATTGTGCAAGCAACGAAAGCCGCTTCATCCTCAGGCGCTGCGGGTGCATCAGCCTGCGGCTGGCACCATCAGGTGCACAGCAGCGACATCGACGCGTTCGCCGCCGCGCAGCGCGAATGGTCGCTGCGCTACGAGCAGTTGTCGGCCGGACGCTTCGCTGGCGAGCTCGAGCATGTGCAGTTGCCGGGGTTGCGCCTGGTGCACGAACGCACCAGTTGCGCGGTGCGCCAGCGCGGCCTGCTGGGCACCGGGCACGTGGGTATCGCGATGCCGCTCGGCTTGAGCGGCCATGCCACCTTCAACGGGCAGCCGCTGAGCGGCGAGTCGATCATGGTCGGCCGCAGCGAGGCGCTCGACCTGTGCCTGCCGGCCGGGGCCCGCACGGTGGGCATCGTGGTCGAGCTGAACCTGCTCGATGCGTTGTGGCGACAGCTCTACCAGAAACCGCTGTCGCGCTGGATCGAGCGGCAGCTGGTGGTGCAGGCGCGGCCCACGCTGGCCGGCGCCTTGCACACGGTGCACTTGAAGGCCATGCGCGAGGTGGCGGCTGTACCCGCGCTGCTGCACGACGAGCGCACCGCGCTGCAGTTGCGCGACGCAGTGCTGATCGAATGGATCGAGGCGTTGCCCGCGCAGGTGCGCACCGACGAGCTGGGCGGCGGCGAGGCGCGCAAGCGCGTGGTCGACCGCGCCTGCGAGGCGATGCTGGCGAGCCCCGAGGCGCCGCTGTCGATCCTCGAGGTGTGCCGGCGCATCGGCGTCAGCCCGCGCAAGCTCGAGTACTGCTTTCGCGACGTGCTCGGCATCGCGCCGGCACGGTATCTGCGGGCGGCGCGCCTGGGCGCGCTGCGCCGCGAGTTGCTGCGTCAGCCCGGCGCCGCGGTGCAGGACGTGGCCGCGCGTTGCGGCTTCTGGCACATGGGCGAGTTGGCGGCCGCCTACCGCCAGCAGTTCGGCGAGCTGCCCTCCGAGACGGCGCGCCGGCGCGCCTGAGGCTACAGCGTGCTGCTCGGGCTCGACGCCAGCGGCCGCAGCGCCGCGAACGGGCGCGCGCGCGCGATGCGCGCCACCTTGCGCTCTTCCCACGACTGCGGGCCCTCGAGCGGCCAGCGCGAGATCGGCTCGCGCAACTCCTCGCGCGGCAGCCGCACGAACGCGGTCGGCTTGGGCTTGCTCAACAGCCACCAGCCCGGGCACAGCGCGCGCGGCAGCGGTGCCTTGGCCAGCGGCGCCCAGTAGACGCAGCGCCGCTCGTTCCAGAAGAGCTGGCGCTCGAAGTGCACGCGGCCGGCGATGCCGCTGTCGGCCGGGAACAGCAGGTCGTGCTCGCGCGATTGCAGCACGGCGTAGGCGAGGTCGCCCGGAGTGTCGCCGCGGTCGCTGTACACGATGATCACTCGCTCGATGTCTCGTGCGCCGATGCGATCGATTTCCTGACCGTTGCGCGTGACGATCAACTCCATCGACTGCCAGCGAGTGTGCAGCAGCGGCTTCATGCGGCCACGGTAGCGGCGAGCCTGCGCGGGCGCTGTGACCAGTGACGACGAGCTGCAACTGCGGGTGCAACAGTTGCGCGGGCCGTGAAATCCGCACGCCTCAGAGGTCGACTGTCGTGCCGTGTTGCGGTACCTGCACCGACCACTGCAGCTCGTCCTGGATGCGCAGGCGCAGCGCGTCGGCGGCGTCGGGTTCGCCGTGGACGACGAAGGTCTGCGCCGGTGGCTTGCGCAACGCGCGCAGCCAGTCGAGCACCTGGTTGGCGTCGGCGTGCCCCGAGACGCCTTCGAGCGCGCTGACCTGTGCGCGCACCGGCACGTACTGGCCGTGGATCTTGATCTCCCGCGCGCCGGCCAGCAAATGCGCGCCGCGACTGCCGCCGACCTGGAACCCGGCCATCACGATGTGGTGGCGCTCATCGGGCGCCATCGCCTTCAGGTGGTGCAGCACGCGGCCGCCGGTGGCCATGCCGCTGGCGGAGATCACCACGCGCGGCATGCGCGAGCCCACCAGCCGCATCGACTGCGCCGCCGTCGACACCAGCTTCACGCCGTCGCACAGCGTGCGCAGCTCGTGCGGCGACACGCGCAGCGCGCCGCGGTGGCGCTGGTACAGCGCCGTGGCCTGCACCGCCATCGGGCTGTCGAGGAAGATCGGCAACTGCGACGCGATGGCACCGGCCGCGCGCAACCGCTGCAGCAGCAGCAACAGCGCCTGTGCGCGCCCGACCGCGAACGCCGGCAGCAGCACCGAGCCGCCGCGCTGCGCCGTCTCGCGCACGATGCGCCCGAGTTGAGCCTGCGGATCGCCGCGCGGGTGCAGCCGGTTGCCGTAGGTCGACTCGACCAGCATCGCGTCGGCGCGGCTCAGCGTCTGCGGCGGCGGCATCAGCAGATCGTCGGGGCGGCCGAGGTCGCCCGAGAACGCCAGCGTGAAGCGGCGCTGGCTCAGCGTGACCGCGCACGCGCCGAGCAGATGCCCGACCGGGGTGAGGCGAAGGTTGCAGTCGTCGAGCGCCAGTTCGCGGCCAGGCTCCAGCGGCCTGAAGCGCGTCATCGTGCGCTGCACGTCGGCACGCGTGTACAGCGGCAGGGCCGGCGAGTGACGCGAATAGTGGTGTCGGTTGGCGCGCCGCGCGTCTTCCTCCTGCAGGTGCGCCGCGTCGAGCAGCAGCACTTCGGCCAGCGCGCGCGTCGCCGCGGTGGCGATCACCGGCCCTTTGAAGCCGTGCCTCAGCAGCACCGGCAGCCAGCCGCTGTGATCGAGGTGCGCGTGGCTGAGCACCACGGCATCGATGCTGCGCGCGTCCACCGGCAGTGCCGCCCAGTTGCGCTGCCGAAACAGCTTGAAGCCCTGGAACAAGCCGCAGTCGAGCAGGATGCGGCGACTGCCGACTTCCACCAGGTGCTTCGATCCGGTGACGGTATCGGCGCCGCCGAGGAACTGGACTCGCATGGCCGACGCGTCAGCGGCCGAGCAACTGCAAGGTCGCCGACGACAGCGCGAACAGCCCCGGCTCGCCGCGCTGCACGCTGCGCGCCAGCGCGCGCGCCACCGTGGCGGCTTCGATCGGGCGCACGCTGCGCGGCAACAGCCAGCCGATGGTCGCATTGAACCCGGCCGCGATGAGCTCGCCGCGGCGGGTGGGCTGCCCGAGCGCCGTGCGGTCGCCCAGCAGCATCGACGGCCGCGCGATCACCATGCTCTCGAAGCCGAGCGCGGCGATCGCCCGCTCGGTCTCGCCCTTCACGCGGTTGTAGAAGATGCCCGAAGCCGGATCGGCGCCGAGCGCCGACACCAGGCCGAAGCGCGTCGCGCCGGCCTCCTTGGCCGCGCGTGCGAAGGCGAGCGCGGCGTCGAAGTCGACTGCACGAAACGCCTCCTGCGATCCGGCGACCTTGATCGTCGTGCCGAGGCAGCAGTACGCGTCGTCGACCGTCGGCAGCACCGGCAGCCGGGCGCGATAGTCCACCTCGTGCTGCGTCAGGCCGCTGCGATCGCGCCAATCGGGCCGCTGCGCGCGCACCAGCACGTGGACGGCTCCGCCGCTGCCGTCGGCGAGCAGTTGCTCGACCAGCGCATGCCCCACCAGGCCGGTGGCGCCCGCGACGATGGCGGTGCGACGCCGCTTGCCGATCGCGAATCCGGGCTGGGTCATGGTGCGATTGTGCGCGCCGGCCGCCGAGTCTTGCCGATCGACGCGAAGAAATGCGAGTCGCGCATAACCAACGGATCGCTCGCATCTGCCGGGCGCCCGGGGCGCGGCGTCGCGCGCGGATCGCCGCGCCGGCTCGGGTCAGCGAATGAACAGGCGGGGGCCGCCGCAGTGACTGCCGACCTCGCCGATCTCGGCGGCGGCCGCGAAGCCGTGACGGTGGAACGTCTCGAGCACCGCCGGCACCGCCGCGGCAGTGCACGACACCAGCAGCCCGCCGCTGGTCTGCGGGTCGGTCAGCAGCGCTTGATCGACGGCAGGAAAGCCGTCGGGCAGCGACACCTCGGCGCCGTAGCCGGCCCAGTTGCGAGCCGACGCGCCGGTGGTGAAGCCCGCTGCGGCGAGTTCGCGAACGCGCTCGATCAACGGCACCCGGGCCCAGTCGATCGCGACGCGGCACTCGGCGCCGCGCGCCAGTTCGAGCGCGTGGCCTGCGAGTCCGAAGCCGGTGACGTCGGTCAACGCGTGCACGCCGTCGAGCATCGCCAGATCGGGCCCCGGCGTGTTGAGCTGCGTCGTGGTGGCCAGCATGCGCGCGTAGCCGTCGGCGTCGAGCTGCTGCTTCTTCAGCGCCGCCGACAGCACGCCGACGCCGATCGGCTTGCCGAGCACCAGCCGGTCGCCGGGCTTCGCGTCGGCATTGCGCTTGACGCGCCGAGGATGCACCAGCCCGAGCGCGACCAGGCCGTAGATCGCCTCGACCGAATCGATCGTGTGGCCGCCGGCCACCGGAATGCCGGCCTCGCGGCACACCGCCTCTCCGCCTTGCAGGATGCGGGCGATCGTCTGCGTCGACAGCACGTTGACCGGCATGCCCACCAGTGCCAGCGCGAGGATCGGCCGGCCGCCCATCGCATAGACGTCGGAGATCGCGTTGGCGGCGGCGATGCGGCCGAAGTCGTACGGGTCGTCGACGATCGGCATGAAGAAATCGGTGGTCGCCACCAGCGCCTGCTCGTCGTTGAGCCGGTAGACCGCGGCGTCGTCGGAGGTCTCGATGCCGACCAACAACTCTTTGGGCAGCGGCATTCCGGCCGAGCCCTTCAGAATCTCCGACAGCACACCCGGCGCGATCTTGCAGCCGCAGCCGCCGCCGTGCGACAGCGACGTGAGCCGCGGCTCGATGGCGGTTGCGGG
>JAJVIL010000044.1 GCA_022072045.1 Burkholderiaceae bacterium
CGACGCGCCGGCTGCAGCGCCGGCCGCGACGCCGGCGGGCGTCCACGCAGCAACGGCGTCGTGCGCTTGGCGTGCAGGCCGTAGAGACGCTCGATCTCCTGGCGGACGCGCGGCGGGAAACCCATGCGGTTGCCGCGCCGGTCGATCATCAGGTCCATCAGCAGCTTGTCGGTCGCCTGCACATCGCTCCAGCGGGTGGCGATGCGGTTGGCGATGCGCGGATAGTGGCGGCAAAGCTGCTTGGGATGCTGGCCGTTGGGAATGCTGCGCAGCCAGGCGTGCGTGTGGCTCAGCATCACGCGGTCTTCGTCGACCAGCGGCGCGCGCGTCTGCGACCAGTCGGCATCGGCGCCGCGCGGCACGCGCGGCGACGAGTCGCCGAGCATTCGGCGCAAGCCGGAGAGGATCTTGTTCAGCATTGTCACGATGGTTCGGCGGGCCCGACACCGTCCGAGAACCACGAGCCATGGCACCGACCGACAGCGTAGTGACCCGCTGCACGCTGCGTAGCCCCGTGTCCATGGGGAAGCCGTTGCCGGTGCGAACTTCTTGGCACCCGCGTGGCGGCCGTCACGCGGGCCAGGCACCACCGTGTGGCCTGCGGCCGCGCCTCTTGCGCAGCGCATACAGTGAGGTTCGCGCGGCGCCGGCCCGTTGCCTGCACCGGCTCGGCCCGCGGCGCGCAGGAGACGCTGATGAATCAAGCCCAGAGGGCGGCGCGCGTGCGCACTTTGCATGAGGCCCGCGCGGTCGGGATCGACCACGCTCGAGCCCCCGGCCCGGCGCCGGGGCTGACGCAAGACCGCTGCGGTCACCTCGATCGCACGCCGTCCGCCGTCTGCAAGTTGCCGCAGGGCTGACCGGTGCGACGGCGTTCCGGAATCGTCGACGTCGTGCGCCACCGGGTCGCGTGGCTGGCGCTGGTGGCGGGCGTCGCCGCGTCGCCCGCCGCGGCGGTGCCGGCACTGACGCAGCCGCAGCTCGAAGGGCCGCTGACCACGCGCACGATCGAGTTCCCCGATCTGGCCGACGCGGCGCGCGCGGGCCGGCGCGTGCCGATCAAGGTGCACCTGCCGCAGTGGAGCGGCCCGTTCCCGGTGGTGGTGTTGTCGCACGGCGCCGGCGGCACGTGGGACGGTCTGCACGCGCTGGCGCACCATCTGGCCAGCCACGGCTACGCCGTGCTCGCGCTCGAACATCCGGGCAGCAACACCGAACGGCTGCGTCGCGGCATGCGCTTCGGCGCCAACCTGCGCGCGATGACGCGCGACGCGTCGGAGGTGCTCGGCCGGCCGCGCGACGTCGCTTTCGCGCTCGACCAGGCGCAGCAGTGGAACCAGTCGCACCCCGAGCTGAAAGGCGCGTTCGACCTCACCCGCGTGGCGGCGATCGGCCACTCGTTCGGCGCCTATACGGTGCTGGCGGTGTGCGGCGCGCGGCCTGCGCTCGACTGGCTCGAGCCGCGCGTCGAACCCGGCGGCGGCCTCGGGCCGGACCTCGGCGATGCCCGCGTCAAGGCCTGCGTCGCGCTGTCGCCTCAGGGCCCGGGCGAGCCGTTCTTTCTCGAAGGCAGCTTCGCCAGCATCGACCGGCCGGTGCTCGCCATCACCGGCTCGCGCGACCAGCAGCAGGGCACCACGCCGGCCAACCGGCGGCGCTTCTTCGACCTCGAACCCCCCGGCGGCAAGGTGTTCGTCTGGCTGGTCGGCGCCGACCATTCGGCGTTCTCCGACGCCAGCGGCTCGCACCGCGCCAGCCTGCCGTCGCGCGCGCGCGTCGACGCGCAGCCGATCGTGCGCGCGGCGACGCTGCTGTTTCTCGAGGCGCAGTTGCGCGGCGATGCCGGCGCCGATGCACAGCTCTCCGTGCGCGGGCTGCAGCCGCTGGTGCATGGCGCGGTCACGCGCATCGAGGTGCTGCGCAAGTAACCCCAGGGCGCGTGCGGCGGCTACCGGCGGTGCCCGGGCCGTCCGCTAGACTGGTCGCCATCGCATCAACAACCGTTGTCCATGGCTGCCCCCACTGAATCCGGCGTGCTTGAAGCCCTGAAGGCCGTGGTCGATCCGAACACCGGCAAGGATTTCGTCTCGACCAAGCAGGTGAAGAACCTGCGCGTCGAGGGCGGCGATGTCGCCTTCGACGTCGAACTCGGCTACCCGGCCGCCAGCCAGATCGCTGGGTTACGCGCGGAGCTCGTGGCGGCAGCGCGCCGTGTGCCGGGCGTGTCCAACGTCAGCGTCGCGCTGCAAAGCAAGGTGACCGCGCACGCCGTGCAGCGCGGCGTGCAACTGCTGCCGGGCGTGAAGAACATCGTCGCGGTGGCCTCGGGCAAGGGCGGCGTCGGCAAGAGCACGACCACCGTCAACCTGGCGCTGGCGCTGGCGGCCGAAGGTGCGCAGGTCGGCATCCTCGATGCCGACGTCTACGGCCCGAGCCAGCCGACGATGATGGGCGTGTCGGGCCGCCCCGAGAGCGCCGACGGCAAGACGATCGAGCCGCTGGTCAACTACGGCGTGCGGGTGATGTCGATCGGCTTCCTGGTCGAGGCCGACCAGGCGATGATCTGGCGCGGCCCGATGGCCACGCAGGCGCTCGACCAGTTGCTGCGGCAGACCAACTGGGGCGACCTCGACTACCTGCTGGTCGACATGCCGCCGGGTACCGGCGACATCGCGCTGACGCTGAGCCAGCGCGTGCCGCTGACCGGCGCGGTGATCGTCACCACGCCGCAGGACATCGCGCTGCTCGACGCCAAGAAGGGCCTGACGATGTTCGAGAAGGTCAACGTGCCGATCCTCGGCATCGTCGAGAACATGAGCGTCTACGTCTGCCCGAACTGCGGCCACAGCGAGCACATCTTCGGCGCCGACGGCGGCAAGCGGATGGCCGAGCAGTACAAGGTCGAGTATCTCGGCGCGCTGCCGCTGAACCTGTCGATCCGCGAGCAGGCCGATTCGGGCCACCCGACGGTGGTGGCCGACCCCGACGGCGAGATCGCGCGCGTCTACAAGCAGGTGGCGCGGCGCGTGGCGGTGTCGATCGCCGGCAAGTCGCGCGACTTCAGCGCCAAGTTCCCGACCATCACGGTCAGCAAGCACACCTGAGCGGCGATGCTGCCCGGGCGCGCTGGCGGGCGGTGGCGAGCGCAGTCGGCGCGGTGGCGGGGCCGTGCCGCGCACGCCGGCGTCGCTGTCTGATCGCCCGGCCGTGCTGCTGCAGACCCTGCTGCCCAAGCGCGCGTTGACGGCGTTCCTGGGGCGCGCCGCTGGCGCGCAAGGCGGTGCCGCCACGACCGCGGTGATCCGCTGGTTCATCCGCCGCTACGGCGTCGACATGCGCGAAGCCGCCGACCCCGATGCGTCGCACTACGCCACCTTCAACGAGTTCTTCACGCGCGCGCTGCGCCACGGTGCGCGGCCGCTGGCGGCGAGCGACCTGCTGTGCCCGGTCGACGGCGCGATCAGCCAGTGCGGCGCGATCGACGGCGACCGGATCTTCCAGGCCAAGGGGCACCACTACTCGACGCGCGCGCTGGTCGGCGGCGACGCCCAACTGGCGGCGCGCTTCGCCGACGGCCACTTCGCGACGCTGTACCTGAGCCCGAAGGACTATCACCGCATCCACATGCCGTGCGCGGCGCGACTGATGCGGATGATCCACGTGCCGGGCGATCTCTACTCGGTGAACCCGGCCACCGCGGCGGCGGTGCCGGGGCTGTTCGCTCGCAACGAGCGCGTGGTGTGCTGCTTCGACGCCGCGTTCGGCCCGTTCGTGCTGGTGCTGGTGGGCGCAACCATCGTCGGCAGCATGGCCACCGTGTGGCACGGCGTCGTCAACCCGCCGCGGCCGGGCCGGGTGCGCGAATGGCGCTATGAGGACCGCGAGCTGCGGCTCGGGCGCGGCGACGAGATGGGCCGCTTCCTGCTCGGCTCGACGGTGGTGCTGCTGTTTCCGTCGCTGCCGAAGCTGCGCTTCGACCCGGCATGGGCCGCGGGCGGTGCGATCCGGCTCGGCCAAGCGATGGCGACGTTCGAGCGTTGAGCTGCGGCGCGCTGCGGCGCGACGGCCGCGGCGCGAGCGCCGCGATGGGTCAGTCGTCGAGTTCGAGGTCGTCGAAGGTCGGCTCCTCGCCGTCCCATTCGCTGACGACCACGGCGCCTTCGAACAGCTCGTGCAATTCACCGCGCCGGGCGAGCGAATCGGTATCGACGACCCCGGCGTGATCGGAGTCCAGCGCCAGCCAGCGGCTGGCGTGGGCGAACGCGGCGCAGCCGGCGGCGTGATGGTTCGGCAACGGGCTCATCGTGGCGAGGTGCATCGAGGTCTCCTGGGGCCGTGGCATTCGAGCCCTGGGTTGCCTTTGCACCGGCGGCGGTTCAACCGCGATCGCCGTGCCAGCGGCTCGCGCCCGAAGCGCCCGTCAGGACGCGTAGTGCACGTACGATTCGCCGACCATCCCGTTCTTGTCGAAGAAGAGCACTTCGACGACGTGCGTGCCCGTGATGCCCTTGTAGTGGATCGCGATGCTGTCGACGCCGCGCAGCACGTCGAGCACCGTGAACTGGATGTGGTCGAAGACCTCGAAGCCTCGCTTGATGTACGCGCGCAGCGCCGCCTTGCCGCGCACGGTGCCGCCGGGGTCGTGGCTCAGCCGCGCAACCAGCGGCGAGTGGAAGATCACGTCGTCGGTGTAGAAGGCCAGCACGCGGTCGAGATCCTTCGACTCGAACGCGGCGACCCACCGCTTCACGTAATCGGCGGTCTTCTCCATCGTCAGCATCGGTGTCTCCTGAGGGACTGGAGCCCGTCGGCCGGATCGTGGCCGCCGGTGGTGGAATCAGTGTGCCACGCCCTGCGCGCAGCCGCGATGGCGCACAATCGCCGTCCCCCTCTTCGCACGCGCTTCGTCGGGGGTGCGTGCCCGAACTCCAAGCAACCCAGCGAGGCCGCGCATGTCCAGCACCATCCGTACCGACCCTAACGTAGCCACCGCCTACCCGTCGGTGCAGTTGTTCATCGGCGGCCAGTGGCGCGACGGCGGCGAGCGCAAGACGCTGGCGGTGCACGACCCCGCCAGCGGCCAGGCGATCGGCAGCGTCGCGGTGGCGACCCGCGCCGACCTCGACGCCGCCTGCGTGGCGGCGCAGCAGGGCTTCGACGCCTGGCGCAAAGTGCCGGCGTTCGAGCGCGCCAAGACGATGCGCGAGGCCGCGCGGCTGCTGAAGGAGCGCGCCGACGGCATCGCGCGCTGGATGACGCAGGAGCAGGGCAAGCCGCTGGCCGAGTCGAAGGCCGAGATCCTGATGGCGTGCGACATCATCGAGTGGTTCGCCGAGGAGGGCCGCCGCGTGCAGGGCCGCATCCTGGCGCCGCGCCAGGCCGGCGTGCTGCAGCAGGTGCTCAAGGAGCCGGTGGGGCCGGTGGCGGCGTTCACGCCATGGAACTTCCCGATCAACCAGGTGGTGCGCAAGCTGAGTGCCGCGCTGGCCACCGGCTGCTCGATCGTCGTCAAGGCGCCCGAGGAGACGCCGGCGTCGCCGGCCGAGCTGATCCGCGCGTTCGCCGACGCCGGCGTGCCCGCGGGCACCGTCAACCTCGTGTACGGCAACCCCGCGGAGATCTCGCAGCACCTGATTCCGCACCCGGCGATCCGCAAGATCACGTTCACCGGCTCGACCATCGTCGGCAAGCAGCTCGCCGCGCTCGCCGGCCAGCACATGAAGCGGGTCACGATGGAGCTCGGCGGCCATGCGCCGGTGATCGTCGCCGCCGACGCCGACATCGCCCGGGCAGCCAAGGTCGCCGGCACCGCCAAGTTGCGCAACGCCGGCCAGGTGTGCATCTCGCCGACGCGCTACCTGGTGCACAACGACGTCTGCCAGGCGTTCGTCGACGCCTTCGTCGCGGTGGCCAAGGGCGCCAAGATCGGCCACGGCCTGGAGACCGGCACCACGCTCGGCCCGCTGGCCAATCCGCGGCGGCTGAGCGCGATGCAGAAGATCACCGACGACGCGCTGACTCGCGGCGCCACGCTGGCCGCGGGCGGGCGGCGCGTGGGCGCGAGCGGCAACTTCTTCGAGCCGACGATCGTCGTCGACGCGCCGCTCGACAGCCTGCTGCTGACCGAGGAGCCGTTCGGCCCGATGGCCTCGGTGCGCGGCTTCGACCAGCTCGAAGCCGCGATCGCCGAGGCCAACCGGCTGCCCTGGGGCCTGGCTGCCTATGCCTTCACCACTTCGCTGAAGACCGCGCACGAGCTGACCCAGGGCATCCAGGCCGGCATGCTGTGGATCAACCAGGCCGCGGCGCCGTGGGCCGAGATGCCGTTCGGCGGCATCAAGGATTCGGGCTACGGCTCCGAAGGCGGGCCCGAGGCGCTCGAGGCGTACCTGAACACCAAGTCGGTGGCGGTGCTCAACACCTGAGGCCGCCATGTGCAAGAAGAAAGCGGCGCCGAGGCGCCGCTTTGCACATGGGGATGCGAAAGACTACGAGGAGGAGACCAGGGAGAGAAGAAGGGACACGAGAGGGGAACGGGGTTCAGTGGACCGTGGGCTCGACGAACGGCGTCGCGAAGTCGCGGCCGATCACGCTGCGCGCGTGCAGGTAGTTGATCCTGGCGCGCTCGGACATCGCGTCGAGGTCGACCCGGCCGGCGGCGTCGCACTCGAACGCCAGCGCACGGCCTTCGTGGAACAGCGACTGGAAACGCAGCACGTAGCCGGTGGCGCGGCGCAGTTCGGTGGCTTGGCTGTGCATGGCGGGTTCCTTCGGTCGGCGGGGAATCTGACTCTTCAGTTGCGCCGCCGAGCGCGGCGGTTCAAACCGTCGCCCCGGGCGTGCCAGGCGGCTGCGATGGCGCCGCCGGCGGTTCGGATGCCTGGGTTTCGGCCGGCAGCACCACCGTCAGCAGGGCGCCGCGCGCGCCGTCCGTGCGGTTTGTGGCCCGCAACTCGCCGCCGTAGCGCTCGACAGTGCCGCGGCTGATCCACAGGCCGAGGCCCGTGCCCTCCTTCTTGGTTGTCATGAACGGCCGGAAGTACTCACTTTCGCTTTCTCCGCCGAAGCCTGCGCCGGTGTCGGCGATGTCGATCTCGATCTGGGCGTCGCCGCGGTCGCGGCTGACCAGTGTCAGCGTGCCGCCGTCGGGCATGGCCTGGATGGCGTTGACGAGGCCGTTGATCAGCACCTGCTGCAGCTCCTGCTGATTGATCAACGCCGGCCGTGTCGCCCGCAGGTCCTGCACCACTTCGATTGGCGCGCGCGAGAGCAGGTGCTGCACCAGCACCAGGCTGTCGGCCACTGCCTGCGCGCTGTCGACCGACTGCACGTAGCCCGCGTATTCGCCGGGGCGTGCGTACTGCAGCAGTCGCGTGACGATCAGCCGCATGCGCTCGACCTGCTCGTCGATCAGCCGCAACTCGGTTTGCACCGGCTTGGCCTTGCGCCCGAGCGTCTCGCGCAGCAGGTCGAGGTTGCCCTGGATCACCGCGATCGGGTTGTTGATCTCGTGCGCGACGCCCGCCGTCAGTTGGCCGATCGTCGCCAGCTTCTCGCTCTTGATCAGCTGCGCCTGCGCCGACTGCAGCTCGCGGGTGCGCTCGATCACCTTGCGATCGAGCTCGTCGTGCGACTGCCGCAGCGCCTGCGTGTTGCCGGCGATCGTGTCGAGGAGCTGGTCGAGGTGACGCGCCAGGCGGCCCAACTCGTCGCTGCCGTCGGCGACTTCGGTGCGCGCCGCGAGGTCGCCCCCTTCGACGGCGTGCATCGTCTGCGTCATGCGCTCGATCGGCGTGAAGATGCGGCGCGCCCAGGTCAGCGCCAGCATCATCGCCAGCGCCATCAGCACCAGCATCACCGCGCCCATGCCGAACAGCACCCTGAACTTGACCTGCTGGAACGGGCGGTCGAGGAAGCCGACGTACAGCATGCCGATGCGGCGCCCCGCCGCGTTGGTGAGCGGCTCGTAGGCCGACACGTAGCTGTCGTCGACGACGAAGGCGCGGTCGAGCCAGGTCTCGCCGCGGCCGAGCACGGCGTCGCGCACGACCTGCGACGCGCGGGTGCCGATCGCACGCTGGCTGTAGGTGCCGAACAGCCGCACGTTGGTCGAGATGCGTACGTCGTCGAGCAGCAGCGTCGCGGTGCCCTCGCTGCCGAACGGCAGGGCGCCGCGCGGGTAGACGATTTCGTTGAGGTGGTCGATGAACGCCAGGTTGCGGTTCAGCAGCACGCCGCCGCGCAGCATCCCGAGCGCCTTGCCGTCGAGCGCGCGCACCGGCGCCTGCGCCAGCATCACCATCGCGCGATCCTCCGCCGTGCGGTCGCTCGGCGCCGCGTTGCGCGTGGGCACCAGCTTGACCGGCACGCGACCCATCAACTCCGGCGCGATGCGTTCGAACTGCGCGCTCTCCAGCAGCTCGATCCGCGCCAGGCCCTCGCCGGCACCGTGCTCGCTGGCATAGGCTGCCAATGCGTCGGGCGGCAGCAGTTCGAGGAACTCCAGCGCGTGGCGCTCCTTGGCCAGCGTCATCAGCCGCGCCAGCGCGGCGGCGTCGTTGCGCTGCACCGCGTCGACCATGGCGTTCGATTGCGCCACCGCGAGCGTGCTGGCGCCGACCTCGGCCTGCACGCGGTCGAAGTAGCCGTGCGCGACGCTCAGGTCGCTGCGCACCTTGGTGATCAGCAGGGCATCGAGCGCCGAGTCGCCCCAGACGACCAGGATCACCAACAGCAGCGGCAGCGCCAGCAGCAGCGGCAGCAGCCCGAGCGCCAGCAGCTTGCGGCGGATCGACAGCGCGCCGAAGCCGCGCCAGCCGAGCGCCGCCGTCATGGGCGCGCGGCGGCCAGCGCGCCGCGGGGGTGGGTCACATCCACTCGGCGCAGCGCCGCTCCAGCGTGCGCCGCGAGATGCCGAGCAGCTGCGCCGCGCGCGACTTGTCGCCGGTGACCGAATCGAGCACCGCCAGGATGTGGCGCTTTTCCAGCTCGTGCAGATCGGTCGGCGCCTGCGACCCATCGAGCGCCGGCCGGGTGTCGCCGGGGTACAGCGCCGACAGGTTCAGCTCGCCGAGGATCAGCGAGCGCTCGATCAGGTTGCGCAGTTCGCGCACGTTGCCCGGCCAGTCGTACTGGGCGAGATAGCTCAGCTCGGTGTCCGACACCTCGATCGGCGCCACGCCGAGCCGCGGCGCCAGGCCCGCGACGAAGTGCGCGACCAGCCCCGGGATGTCGCCCTTGTGCTCGCGCAGCGGGGGCAGCCCGATCTCGACCACCTGCAGGCGGTAGTAGAGATCGGCGCGGAAGCGCCCGGCGGCCACTTCGTCGGCGAGCCGGCGGTGGGTGGCGGCGATGATGCGCACGTCGACTTCGATCTGCTGCTCGCCGCCCATCGGGCGGATGCAGTGGTCGTCGAGCACGCGCAGCAACGCGGCCTGCACCTGCGGCGGCAGCTCGGCCACCTCGTCGAGGAACAGCGTGCCTCCCTGCGCGTGCACCAGCAGCCCGTCGCGGCTTCGGGAGGCGCCGGGGAACGTGCCCTTGGCGTGGCCGAACAGCTCGCTTTCGAGGTGCTCGGGCGACACCGTCGCGCAGGCCACCGGCACGAACGGCGCGTGCGAGCGCGGGCTTTGCTGGTGCAGCGCGCGCGCCGCCAGCTCCTTGCCGGTGCCCGATTCGCCGCACAGCAGCACCGTGCTGGCCACCCCGGCGGCGCGCGCGAGGTCGGCGCGCAGGCGCTGCATCGCCACCGAGCCGCCGACCAGCGAATCCATCGCCGCCACGCGCTGGCGCAGCGTGCGCCGCAGCAGCCAGTTCTCGCGCCGCAGGTGCAGGCGCTCGAGGCTGTGCTTCACCGCGTTGAGGATCTGCGACACCCGAAACGGCTTGAGGATGAAATCCGACGCGCCGGCGCGCAGCGCTTCGATCGCGGTTTCGAGATCGGCGAAGGCGGTGATCAGGATCACTTCGCCCGCATAGCCCTGCTCGCGCAGTTCGCGCAGCCAGGCGACGCCGCTCTTGCCGGGCAGCGTGATGTCGAGGATCACGAGGTCGAAGCGGTGCGCCTGAACCAGCGCATCGGCCTGCTCGGCGCTGGCGGCGAGCATCACCTGGCCGCAGCGGCGCTCGAGCGTCTTGCCGAGGAAGTTGCGCATCCCTTCCTCGTCGTCGACGATCAGCACGGCGCTGCGCTGCCAGCCTTCGCCCAGGCGGTCGGCGTGTTCGGTCGCGGTTGCGGCGGCGGGCTGCAGCGTCATGGGTGCCGCTCATTGTGGGCGAATCTCGTACCCCGCGCCGGCGTCGGAGAACGACCGCATTCTCGACCACGCCGGTGTGCTTTAACCTCGCGCGATGCGCGCCCGCGGCGTTCACCTCGAATACAGCTTCCAGAGCGACGACCAGCACGGCGCCGACGTCCACAACCCGCTGTTCGAGCTGTTGTCGGCGCTGCGCGAGCACGGCTCGATCCAGCACGCCGCCAAGGCGCTCGGGGCCTCGTACCGGCACGTGTGGGGCGCGCTCAAGCACTGGGAGGGCGTGCTCGGCGAGCCGCTGGTGAGCTGGGCGCAGGGCCAGCCGGCGCGGCTGACGCCGTTCGCGCAGCGCATGGTGTGGGCCGAGGCGCGCGCCCGCGCGCGGCTGGTGCCGCACATCGAGGCGCTGCGCGTCGAGCTGGAACGCGTGCTGAGCGAAGCGCTCGACGGCACGCAGCAGGTGCTGGCGGTGTACGCCAGCCACGACCTGGCGCTGCCGCTGCTGCGCGAACACGCCGCTGCCGAGGCGCGGCTGCACATCGAGCTGAAGTTCGCCGGCAGCGTCGATGCGCTGCGCGCGCTGGCCGAAGGGCGTTGCGTGGTGGCCGGCTTCCACGTGCCGCGGCTGCCCGCCCGCGGGCTGTTCGAGAAGAGCCTCAAGCCGCTGCTCAGGCCCGGCGTGCACAAGCTGATCGCGTGCGCCACCCGCCGGCAGGGGCTGATCGTCGCGCGCGACAACCCGCACCGCATCGCCGCCATGCGCGACCTGCTGCACGACGGCGTTCGCTTCGTCAACCGGCAGAGCGGTTCGGGCACGCGGCTGCTGACCGACCAGTTGCTGCACAGCGAGCGCATCGCGCCGGAGTCGATCGCCGGCTACGCCGATACTGCCGAAGACAGCCACCTCGCGGTGGCGGCGGCGGTGGCCAGCGGCGCGGCCGATGCGGGAGTCGGCATCGAAGCGGCGGCGCAGCGCTACCGGCTGCCCTTCGTGCCGCTGGCCGAGGAGGACTACTTCCTCGTGTGCCTGCGCGATGCCCTCGACCAGCCGCCGGTGCTCAAGCTGCGCGAGGTGCTGGCCGGGCCCACTTGGCGGCAGACGCTGCACGATCTCCCGGGCTACGGGGCCGATCGCGCCGGCGAGGTGCTGTCGCTGACGCAGGCGCTGCCGTGGTGGCGCTTTCGCGTGCGCAAGCGCAGGTCGGGACGCGCTTGACTGTGCGCCTACCACGATGCGGGTGGCGCGATGTGGGGGCGGCGCGAAGGGCCGCGCGCTCGCCCACTGCGGCTATGGCGCGCTGTTCATATCGCGCGACGCTGCGCGCTTGCGTACGCTTGCGGTCATGCAAATCGAGCTCAGGGGATCACGCTTGTGCAACACATCGGCCGCCGCGCGGCGCGCGGCGAGTCCGACATGAGCGCGCGGGCGGTGGCCGTAGCGCTGGCTGCCGCGGGGGCGATGATGCAGGCGCAGGCCGAGACCGAACTGCGCGTGTTCGCCGCCGGCAGTCTGCGCGGTGCGCTGACCGAGGCGGCGCAGGCGTTCGAACGCGGCGAGCCCGGCGTTCGCGTGCGCCTCACGTTCGGCCCGTCGGGCCTGCTGAAGGATCGCATCGCGAAGGGCGAACGCGCCGACGTGTTCGCCTCGGCCAACATGGCGCATCCGCGAGCACTGGAGTCTGCCGGCCAGGCTGGCGCGGTTCGTCGCTTCACGCGCAACGCGATGTGCGCCTTGGTCGCGCCGCCGGTCGATGTGACGCCCGAGACGCTGATCGATCGCCTGCTCGATCCGGCGATCAAGCTCGGCACCTCGACGCCGAAGGCCGACCCGTCGGGCGACTATGCCTGGCTGGTGTTCGAGCGCATCGAGCAGCAGGGCCGCAAGGGCGCGTTTCAGCAGCTTGCGGCCAAGGCCTTGCAGCTCACCGGCGGTCCGAATTCGCCGCCACCGCCGCCGGGCCGCAATGCCTACGGCGAACTCGTCGCACAGGGCCGTGCCGACATCTTTCTCACCTACTGCACCAACACCACCGAGGCGCGCATCGAGCAGCCGCAGCTGCGTTCGCTGCCGGTGCCCGAGGCGGTGAACGTCAGCGCCGACTACGGCGTGGTCACGGTAAAGGGCGCGCCGAGCGAGGCAGCGCGGTTCGTCGATTTCCTGCTCGGGCACAAAGGGCACCATTTTCAGGTGCGCAATTCGCTGTTTGCAGTATTCGAGGAAACGCGCGTCGAATTCCTCGATTTTCATGTTCAGGTTTTCGGCGAACACCT
>JAJVIL010000069.1 GCA_022072045.1 Burkholderiaceae bacterium
GCTGGCTCGCTGCCGCGCTGGCGCCCGACGATGCGGGCGTTGCACCGGCCTCGGCGCGCGGCTCCGAGGCCGCGGGTTCCTTGCGCACCGGCGGCGGGCTGGCTGCCGGTTCAGGGCTCGGCGGCGCAGCGGCTTCGGCTGCGGCGGCCACCGTGACCAGCGGCGGGTCGGCGAACACCGTGAACCGCCGTTCGAAGCGGCCCGCGCAGCCCAGCAACAGCGTGACCGTGACTACCGGCTCGTTGATCGCCACCGTCGTGTAGACGCGCACCACCCGCTCGTCGGGAATGCTGCCCTGCTCGATGCTGGTACGCAGCGCCGACGGCGGGATGCGCTGATCGCCCTGAGATGCCTCGGCGGTGACGCAGGTCGAGTTGAGCGATTCGTCGCCGCTTACCTGCACCTTGATCGGAAAATTCAGCGGCGCGCCGAGCGTCGCGTTCGACGGCGCACCGACGATGCCCAGGGCATGTGCCGTCACGCTCGCCGCGAGTGCCAGCGAGCCCACCGTGACGATGCGGCGAGCATTCATGCAGTGGGCGCTGGGGCGATGGATCAGAGGCGCTGCATCGCGATCGAAATGACGCGCAGGACTCTAGCATGAAGGCCTTCTTGCACCGTCGTGGGGCGCCTCGTGCGGGCACGTCGGATGAGAGAATGTTCTCTGTTATGCGTCACGTTGCGCTGGAGGGCTGCGAGCGATGCCATCCGAGCTGTTGAGCGAGCGCCGCGCAGCAGCGCTGGTGCTGACGATCAGCGACCCCGCCACGCGCAACACGCTGTCGCCGCAGGTGTACGAGGCCGGCACGCGTGCGCTGCAGGCAGCGGCCACCGATTCCGGGGTGCGCGCCGTGGTGCTGCGCGGCGATGGCGCGCATTTCTGCGCCGGCGGCGACCTGCAGCGCCTGGCGACCTCGCGCGCGGGCCCGGCCGATGGCGTGCGCGCCAACATCGACCGCTTCCACGCATTCGTGCTCGCGATGCGCGATTGCCCCAAGCCGGTGATCGCGGCGGTCGAAGGGCATGCGGCAGGCGGCGGCTGCTCGCTGGTGCTGGCGTGCGATCTGGTGATCGCCGCGGCCGGCGCGCGCTTCACGATGTCGTACGGGCGCGCCGGGCTGTCGCCCGATGGTGGCGGCACATTCCACCTCGCGCAGGCGTTGCCGCGCGCCAGGGCGCTGCAATTGCTGTGGCTGCCCGAGCCGCACACGGCGCGGCAGTGGCACGACTGGGGCCTGGTCAACGCGCTGTGCGCCGACGGCCAGGCGCTCGACGAGGCGCTGCTCTGGGCAGAGCGCATCGGCCGCATGGCAAGCAACGCGGTGGCCAGCGCCAAGGCACTCGTTCACCACGCCCGCACGCGCACGCTGGTCGAGCAATTGCACGCGGAGCGCGAGCAGTTCGTGCCGAATCTGCAGCACGACAACGCCGCCGAAGGTCTGCGTGCGTTCTTCGAGAAGCGAGCGCCTCGGTTCGAATGAGGCGCCGGCGACGCGGTTGGGCGCGGCCGCGGCGCCGATGGACAATACGCACCGGCGCGGCGCCGGAGGCCGCAGCGGCGACGACCCCATGCGCATGCCAGCCCTGAGCAGCGAGGAACTCGGCCACATCGAATGCGGTGCCTGGTTCTCGCGACTGTCGGCGGGCCTGCGTGGCGAGATCCTCGATCGCGCGGTGATCAAGCGCTATGCCGACGGCGCCCGACTGGGCACGCGCGGCGGGCCGGCCGAGCAATGGTGCGGCGTCGCGCGCGGCGCGGTGCGGGTGTCCAACGTCACGTTGTCGGGCAAGCAGGTGGTGCTGACCTACGTCGAACCGGGCACGTGGTTCGGCGACATCGCGCTCTTCGACGGCTTGCCGCGGACCCATGACGCAAGCGCCCACGGCGAAACCACGCTGCTGGTGGTCCGCAAGGCCGATTTCAAGGAGCTGCTGGGCCGGCACGTCGAACTGTACGACGCGCTGCTGCGGCTGAACTGCCGGCGCCTGCGTTTGATGTTCAACCTGATCGAAGACCTCAACAGCCGCCCGCTCGCCGCGCGCCTGGCCAAGCAGATCCTGCTGCTGGTCAAGAGCTACGGTGTTGCCCACGGCAGCGAGATCCGCATCGCGCTGCAGCTCGCGCAGGAAGACCTCGCACAACTGCTGGGCGCGTCGCGACAGCGCGTCAACCAGGAGCTCAAGGGGTTCGAACGCCAGGGTGCGGTGCGCGTCGAGCCGACCCGGCTGGTGGTGCTGTCGCGCGATCTGTTGCTGGCGATCGCCGGACGCTGAGGAAGACACGCATGGAATCGATGGAGCACTTCATGGGCACGCAGGCGGTGTCGGCGCGGCATGCGTTCGACATCGCGGCGCTCGCCGCCTACCTGCAACGCGAGCTGCCCGGTTTCGCGGGCCCGCTGACGGTCGAGCAGTTCAAGGGCGGCCAGTCCAACCCGACCTACAAGCTGATCACGCCGGCGCAGATCTACGCGATGCGCACCAAGCCGGGGCCGGCATCCAGGCTGCTGCCGTCGGCGCACGCGATCGAGCGCGAGTTCCGCGTCATGCGCGCGCTGGCCGACACGCCCGTGCCGGTGGCGCGCATGCACCTGCTGTGCGAGGACGAATCGGTGATCGGCCGCGCCTTCTACGTGATGCAGTTCGTCGACGGCCGCGTGCTGTGGGAGCAATCGCTGCCGGGGTTCACGCCCACCGGGCGCGGCGCCGTGTACGACGAGATGAACCGCGTGATCGCCGCGCTGCACAGCGTGAACCCGGCGCGGATCGGTCTGGCCGACTACGGCAGGCCGGGCAACTACTTCGCGCGCCAGATCGCGCGCTGGAGCAAGCAGTACCAGATGTCGGCACTGCAGCCGATCGCGGAGATGGACCATCTGATCGAATGGCTGCCCGCGCACCTGCCGCCTTCGGCGCTCGACGAGACGCAAGTGTCGATCGTGCACGGCGACTTCCGACTCGACAACCTGATCTTCGACGCGCGCGAACCGCGCATCGCCGCGGTGCTCGACTGGGAGCTGTCGACGCTCGGCCATCCGCTGGCCGACTTCAGCTATCACTGCATGGCGTGGCACATCGAGCCGGGCGTGTTTCGCGGCATCGGCGGGCTCGACCATGCGGCGCTGGGCATTCCGAGTGAACGCGACTACGTGGCCCGCTACTGCGATCGCACCGGCCGCGGCGACCCGGACGCCGTGATGATCGACTGGAACTTCTATCTGGCGTACAACCTGTTCCGCCTCGCAGCGATCATGCAGGGCATCGCCAAGCGTGCCGCCGACGGCACCGCGGCCAGCGCACAGGCGCGCTCCTCCGGCGAAGCCACCGCGGTGCTGGCACGCATGGGCTGGGCGCAGGCGCAAGAGCGCTGACCGCCGCGAACACCATCACCACGAGGAGACCGTCATGGACTTCGGCTACAGCCCCCGGACGCAGGACTTGCAGGCCCGCCTCGGCGCATTCATGCAGCAGCACGTCTACCCCGCGGAGGCGCGCTACGCCCAGGAGTTGCGCGCCAACACCGAGGCGGGCAGGCGCTGGACGCCGCTGCAGACGATCGAGGCGCTCAAGCCCAAGGCGCGTGCGGCGGGGCTGTGGAACCTGTTCCTGCCCGACAGCGAGCACGGCGCAGGGCTGAGCAACCAGGAGTACGCCCCGCTGGCCGAGATCATGGGCCGCGTGCCGTGGGCGAGCGAGGTCTTCAACTGCTCGGCTCCCGACACCGGCAACATGGAAGTGCTGGTGCGCTACGGCTCGAAGGAGCAGCAGCGCCAGTGGCTGCTGCCGCTGCTGGCCGGCGAGATCCGCAGCGCCTTCGCGATGACCGAGCCGGCAGTGGCGTCGTCGGACGCCACCAACATCGAGGCGCGCATCGAGCGCCGCGGCGAACACTATGTGATCAACGGCCGCAAGTGGTGGACGTCGGGCGCCGGCGACCCGCGCTGCAAGATCATGATCTTCATGGGCAAGACCGACCCGTCGGCGCCACGGCACTCGCAGCAGTCGATGATCCTGGTGCCGGTCGACGCCAAGGGGGTCACCGTGATGCGCCCGCTGTCGGTGTTCGGCTTCGACGACGCGCCGCACGGCCACATGGAGGTCGACTTCAAGAACGTGACCGTGCCGGCGTCGAACATGCTGCTCGGCGAGGGCCGCGGCTTCGAGATCGCGCAGGGTCGCCTCGGGCCCGGGCGCATCCACCACTGCATGCGGCTGATCGGCCTGGCCGAGCGCTCGCTCGAGCTGATGTGCAAGCGCGCGCTGGCGCGCACGGCCTTCGGCAAGACGGTGGCGCAGCAGACGGTGACGCAGGAGCGCATCGCCGAGGCGCGCTGCCTGATCGAGCAGGCCCGGCTGCTGACGCTGAAGGCGGCGTGGATGATGGACGTCGCCGGCAACAAGGCCGCCAAGGCCGAGATCGCGATGATCAAGGTGGTGGCGCCCAACATGGCCGGCCGCGTGATCGACTGGGCGATCCAGGTGCACGGCGGCGGCGGCGTCAGCGAGGACTTTCCGCTGGCCTACTACTACGCGCTGTCGCGCACGCTGCGTTTTGCCGACGGCCCCGATGAAGTGCACCGCAACGCGGTGGCCAAGATCGAACTCGGCCGCCACTCGGTGCCGGCCTGAGGCCGGCTACCCGGTGTCGCCGGCCGCGTCGCGCGGCCACACCGACGGGCGCGTCGATGCCGCCGGCAGCGCCGAATCGCGCCATTGGCCGGCGACGCGCCGCGCCTCGTCGATCGCCACCTCGAACAGGCCGAGCCAGCGCTCGATGCGCTCGGGCCGCGGATCGCGCATGCCCAGGCGCATGCCCAGGCGCCCGCGCACGATCGACAACACGAAGGCATCGCTCTCGCGCAACTGGCGTGCCGCGTCGAGCAGCGCCTCGGGCAGCGGGCCCGTCAGCCAGGCCAGCAGCCAGGGCTTGACGCTGGCCACCGCGCCGAAGCGCAACCCGAGGCGGCCCAGCTCGGTGGCACTGAGCTTGGTGTGCATCACCAGCCAGCGGATCTCGGTGGGCGTCTGCGTGTCGACGCGGGTCTGCACGCCCTGCACGTATTCGTCGTAGACCCGCGCTTCCGAGGCCAGCATCAGCGCCCGATTGAGCACCATCACCTGCAGGTCGCGATGCAGGCCGAGTTCGGCGATGAAGCGCAGTTCGGCGCCGGCGATGTAGTGGCGGTGCGACTGGCCCCACTCGATGCGCCAGGGCATGCTGCCGTGCGCACCGTCGATGACGAAGCCGCCGTCGTCGCGCACGCGGTGCCACTGCGCGCGGCGGTCGTGCGCCCACTGCTCGATGCCCTGCAGGCTCGGCTTCGGTGTCGACGCGGGCCACCAGCGCCTGATGAACGCGAGCATGGGGTAGAGTGCGCGCGGCGAATACGGCGGGAGCGACGATGATCGAAGTGTATTCCTGGGCCACACCCAACGGCCACAAGGTCCACATCATGCTCGAGGAATGCGCGCTGCCCTACCACGCCACACCGGTGGACATCGGCGCCGGCGATCAGTTCAGGCCCGACTTCCTGGCGATCAGCCCGAACAACAAGATTCCGGCGATCGTCGACCCCGACGGCCCCGACGGCAGACCGATCTCGCTGTTCGAGTCGGGTGCGATCCTGCTGTATCTGGCCGGCAAGACCGGCCGCTTCCTGCCGCCGGACACGCGCGGCCGCTACGGCGTGCTGCAGTGGCTGATGTTCCAGATGGGCAGCGTCGGCCCGATGCTCGGGCAGGCGCACCACTTTCGCATCTACGCGCCCGAGAAGATCGGCTACGCGATCGACCGCTACACCAACGAGGCCCGGCGTCTGTACCGCGTGATGAACGATCGGCTGGCGAAGTCGCGCTACATCGCCGGCGACGACTACTCGATCGCCGACATCGCGATCTTCCCGTGGCTGCGCAGCTGGAAGAACCAGGGCATCGACTGGAGCGACTTCCCTCACCTGAAGGGCTGGTTCGACGAAATCGCAGCGCGGCCCGCGGTGATGCGCGGCGTCGAAGTGCTGGCCGACCGGCGCCGGCCGCTGGTCGACGACAAGGCGCGTGCCGTGCTGTTCGGCGCCGAGCAGTACCAGCGCCACTGAGCGGCCCGGCCGGTGCGCGGTGCTGCAGAATCGTTGCGAACGGCTGCCCGTAGCTCAGCTGGATAGAGCAGCTGCCTTCTAAGCAGCAGGCCGGGGGTTCGAGTCCCTCCGGGCAGGCCAGACCGGTGCTCGTGAAGACCGCGCGAAGCCCAACGGCATCGGCAGCAGCGGCGGTGCGTCCTCGACAATAAGTTCCGCCGATGGAATCGAACGATATTTCCGCGTTTCTTTTCCTGTAGTGCGCCGATAGCATCGGCGCGCACGCGGCGGCCGAAGCCGATCGCGAACACACCAGGAGAAGCGCCGATGACACTCCCCGACCGCGTCCACCCCAGGCGCAGCTTCGTCACCGGCCTGGCGGCCGCGATCGTCGCACCCGCGATCGGGATCCCGGCACGCGCCCAGAGCAAGCAGGTGGTCGTCCGCACCGGCGGCGGCGGCTACGACGAAGCCAAGCGGGCCTCGGTGTACGAGCCTTTCACCCGCGAAACCGGCATCCAGATCGTGCTGGTCGCGGCCAATGCCACCAAGATGGTGGCGCTGGCGAAGGCGGGCTCCGACGAGATCGACGTCTACGACACCAACGACGAAACGCTGCTGCAGGTGTCGCGCGCCAACGGGCTGGCGCCGATCGACTACGCCGGCTTCAAGTTCACCGACCCGGCCGACCTGGCGGCGAACCTGCGCCAGCCGCAGTACGTCGGCCATTCGTACTTCGCCACCCTGATGGGGTTCAACACCAGCCGCATCAAGCCGGGGTCCGAGCCCAACGGGTGGGCGCAGTTCTTCGACGTCGAACGCTTTCCCGGAGCGCGCTCGATGCCCAACCCGTCGCTGGGCGAGCCGACGCTGGAGTTCGCGCTGATCGCCGACGGCGTGCCGATGGACAAGCTCTACCCGCTGGACATCGAGCGCGCGCTGAAGAAGCTGGGCACGATCAAGAAATCGATCGTCAAGTTCTGGGAGACCGGGGCCATGTCGACGCAGTTGCTGGTCGACGGCGAGGCGCCGTTGATCGCGCTGTGGAACACGCGCCTGTACGAGGCCATGGGCAAGGGCGCGCCGGTGGCGGCGCAGTGGAATCAGAACCAGGCGGCGCTGGTCGCCTTCGGCATCAACCGCCATGCGCGCAACGCCGCCAACGCGCGGGTGTTCGTCGACTACTGCCTGAGCGCCGACACGCAGAGCCGCTGGATGCAGGGCGTCACCGCGATGCCGGCCAACCGCAAGGCGGTGTCCAAGAGCTCGCCGACGCTGCGCGACCCGGCTACGGGTACGCTGTGGGTTCATTCCAAGGGGTTCATGCGTGACATCGCCTGGTGGGCCGACAACCGTCAGAAGGTGGCCGATCGCTGGCAGCGCTGGGTGCTCGAGTGACGCGGCCGCTGGGCCCTCGGGCCCTTCGGACCGCCGGATGAGCGAGTCGGCGGGGGCCCAGCGAGGCGCGGTCGAACTGCGCGGCGTGACCAAGCGCTACGGCGACGAGAGCGTCGTCGATGCGGTGTCGCTGAGCGTGCACGCCGGCGAGTTCTTCTCGCTGCTCGGGCCTTCGGGCTCGGGCAAGACGACCACGCTGATGATGATCGCGGGCTTCGCCGCGGTCGACGGCGGCGAGATCCTGATCGACGGCGCCGACATCGCGCGCACGCCGCCGCAGCGGCGCGGCCTGGGCATGGTGTTCCAGAACTATGCCGTGTTCCCGCACATGAACGTGTTCGACAACATCGCGTTCCCGCTGCGCGCGCGCGGCGTCGCGGCGCCGCAGATCCAGTCGCAGGTGACGCGCGCGCTCGAGCTGGTGCAACTGCAGCGGCATGCGACCAAGTTCGCGCGCGAGCTGTCCGGCGGTCAGCAGCAGCGGGTGGCGATCGCGCGCGCGATCGTCTACTCGCCGCCCGTGGTGCTGATGGACGAACCGCTGGGCGCGCTCGACAAGAACCTGCGCTACGACATGCAGTCGGAGATCAAGGACATCCAGCGCCGGCTCGGCATGACGGTGGTGTACGTCACCCACGACCAGGAAGAGGCGCTCAACATGTCCGACCGCATCGCGATCCTCGATCGCGGCCGCGTGGCGCAGGTGGGTGCGCCGAGCCAGGTGTACGAGCAGCCGGCCAATCGCTTCGTCGCGCAGTTTCTCGGCGAGGCCAATCTGCTGGACGGTGCGGTGCAGCGCGACGGGGCGTCGGGGCTGTGCTTCGCCGCCGCCGGGGGTATGAAGGTCGCGGTGCGCGAGCAGCCGGGCTTCGAGCACGGGGCGCAGGCCGTGCTGTTCGTGCGGCCCGAGAAGGTGCTGCTCGACGATGCGGCCGGCGCGCCGCTCAGCGGCGAGATCCGCCGCCGCGACTTTCTCGGCAGCGTGATCCGCTACCGCGTGGCTTGCGACGGGTCACTGCTGACGGTCGACGTCGCCAACGCCGCGCACTTGAAGCGCCCGCAGGTGGGCGAGCGGGTTGGCTTGCGCTGGCTCGCCGACGATGCGTCGCTGCTGCCGGCGAGCGCATGACTTCGCGCCTGTCGGCCCAGTGGCTGCTGTTGCCGGCGCTGGCGATGCTGGTGCTCGGCTTCGGGCTGCCGCTCGGCTCGTTCTTCGTGCGCGTCTTCCTGGTGGACAGCACGGCCGCGGCGACGGCGGCCACCTTCGCGCAGGTGCTGGGGTCGGGCGTGATGTTCAACGCCATCGGCACCACGGTGTGGATCGCGCTGCTGGTCACGCTGGCGGTGCTGATCGCGGGCTACCCGGTGGCGTACTTCCTGGTGCGCGATCGCGGCTGGCGCATGTCGCTGGTGCTGTTCTGCATCATCGTCCCGTACTTCACCAGCATCATCGTGCGCACCTACTCCTGGATGGTGCTGCTCGGCCGCAGCGGGGTCATCAACCGGGCGCTGCTCGAATCGGGCCTGGTGAGCAACCCGCTGCCGCTGATGTACAACAAGGGCGCCATCGTGCTGGCGATGGCGTACGTGCTGCTGCCGTACATGGTGCTGACGCTCTACGCCAGCATGCGCAGCATCGACCCGGCGCTGCAGCGTGCCGCGCTGAGCTTGGGCGCCAGCCCGGCATACGCCTTCGCCAAGGTGTTCCTGCCGCTGAGCATGCACGGCGTGCTCGCCGCCTGCCTGATCGTCTTCATCCTGGCGCTCGGCTTCTTCGTCACGCCGGCGCTGATGGGCGGGCCTTCCGACGTGATGATCGCGATGCTGATCGAGCGCGCGGCGGAGGTCACGCTCGACTGGCCGCTCGCGGCCACGCTGTCGCTGGTGCTGCTGGCGGTGACGCTGCTGCTGTACGCGCTGTACTTCCGCTTCGCCGACGCGCGCCGGCTGTTGCAGGGGATCTGACGTGGCCGCTGCAGCCCTCGCCCGTCCCCGCAGCCGGCAAACCCCCCTGGCGCTGAGCGCGGTGGTCTGGGCCATCAGCCTCGTGCTGATCGCGCCGATCGCGATCCTGATCATCGTCTCGTTCTCGGGCCAGGCGTACCTCAAGTTCCCGCCCGACAGCTTTTCGCTGCGCTGGTTCGAGACCTTCCTGCGCGACGCGCGCTGGCAGGAGTCGATCTGGCTGAGCGTGCGCATCGGGCTCATCGCCTGCGCCTTCGCCACCGCCATCGGCTTCTTCGCGGCGTACGCGCTGGTGCGCGGCCGCTTCCCGGGCAAGACAGTGGTGCTGTCGGTGCTGCTGACGCCGATGATCATCCCGTCGGTGGTGACGGCGATCGCGATCTACTTCATGTCGGCCGCGGTCGGGCTGGTCGGCAGCGTGCTCTGGCTCGGCTTCTGCCACGCGGTGGTCGCGTTGCCGGTGGTGGTGCTGATCCTGCTGTCCACGCTCAACGGCGTCGACGAAAATCTCGAGCGCGCCGCACTCAGCCTGGGCGCGAGCCGGACGCGGGTCTTCACGCACGTGGTGGCGCCGCTGGCCGCGCCGGGCCTGGCGTCGGCGGCGCTGTTCGCCTTCCTGACCTCGTTCGACGAACTGCTGATCTCGCTGTTCCTCGCCGACGTGCGTTCGCAGACGCTTCCGGTGCGCATCTGGAACAGCCTGCACCTGGACGTCGAGCCGACGATTGCCGCCGTCAACGCCTTCCTCATCGCGGTGACCGGCGTCGTGCTCGCACTGGAGGCGGTGCTGCGAGCGCGCAGGAACCGCCACTCGACCGGGAGAACCGCATGAACGACATCGCCATCGACGCGCCGCGCCGCACGCGCGGCGCCACCGCCTGCCTCGCCGGCTGGCTGGCCGGCACACGGTTCGACGCGCTGTCGCCGGAGGTGGTGGAGCACGTGAAATGGTGCTTCGTCGACACCATCGCGTGCGGGCTCGGCGGCAGCCGCACGCACGAGGCGAAGGCCCTGGTCGCGCTGGCACGCGCCACCGGCGCCGGCGCCAGCGGCTACACGATCTTCGGCGCCGGCGCGCGGTTCGGCCTGCTGCAGGCGGCGCAGGCGAATCGCGTGCTGATCAACGTGCTCGACTTCGACGACACCGTCATCGGCACGGGCCACATGAGTTCGGTGGCGGTGGCCGCCGCGCTGGCGATGGGCGAGCACCTGGGCAGCAATGGCCGCGATCTGATCACGGCGCTGGCGCTGGCCTACGAGATGCCGCTGCGCCTGCGCCAGGCCGTGAACCCGACGCTGGCGGCGTTTCGCAGCACGTTCGAGCGCGTCGACAGCGGCGTCCACTTCTGCGCCACCGTAGCCGCAGGTCGGCTGCTGGGCCTCGGTGCGTCTGCGTTTCAAGATGCACTGGGTCTCACGGGCCACCTGAAGCCGTGGCATGTCACCGCCCCGCCGATGTCCGAGCACGGCATGCCGCAGTGGTTCAAGGTGACACAGGGCGACGTCGTCGTCCCCGGGCTGCAGGCGGCGCTGCTGGCAGCCGACGGTTTCCCGGGCGACCGCGGCATCTTCGACCAGCAGCGCAACTACGCGGCGCTGGTCGGATCGGACCGCTACGACGCCGCGCCGTTGATTCGCCCGTTCGAACCACCGTATCAGTTGCTGGGCATCGGCTTCAAGGCGCAGCCGTGCTGCCGGCACATCAGCGCGTTCGCCGACGCGGTGAGCCGGTTCCGCGAGCGCACCGGGTGCAAGCCCGATCAGGTGCAGCGAATCCGCGCGCGCACCCATCTGTGGACCACCGAGAACCTGCCGCACGCCGACCCGCGGCACATGATCGGCGCGCAGTTCTCGATGCCGCACGGCCTGGCGATGGCGATGCTCGGCGTGCCGCCGGGCCCCGAGTGGTACAGCGACGAGGCGCTGTTCGGTCCGGCGGCCGGCGCGCTGCGCCACCGGGTCGAGCTGCAGCACGACGAACGTGCCCAGCACTTCTACGACGTCGAGAGGCGTTACGCGGGCGAGGTCGAGATCGAGACCACCGACGGCATCGTGCACCGCGAGTTCGTGCCGGCCCCGAAGGGCGCTGCAGACAACGCGTTCGACGAGAGCGACCACCGCGCGAAGTTCTTCGACCTGGCGGGCGTGGCGGGCCTGGCGAACGACCGCGCCACGCGGCTGTGGGATCGCATGCGCGCGCTCGAGTCGCTCGAAGACCTGCGTCAGCTCACGTCGCTGCTCGCGCCGGCCTGAGGGCTGGATTCGAAACTCGACGGCCTTTCTCCGGATCGGCCTCGCGGGCAAGCCGGCGGCATGCCCGGAGCACGTCGGAGTCATCTCCGGCGGCGGCAAAATGCCGGTCGAACTCGCACAGTGGGTCGGACCGTGCCGCCGAAGAAGAACCTGAATCGTTCGAAGCTCGCCCATGCCCGGCCGGTGGATCCGGCGGCGCTCGACTACTGGACCTTCGTGGACCACGCGGTGAGCCGAACCAGCGAGCGGCTTCCGGGCTTGGCGCGAGGGCCGATGCTGACCCTGATGACGCTGCGGCGGGCCACCAACCTGATCTTCTACGACATGCACGTGAAGCTGAACCAGGAGAGCGTGGTCACGTCGGCCACCGCCCTGACTCTTCTGCTGGTGCTTTCGGCCTGCGGCGCGCTCGAGATGCGGCAACTGGTACGGCTCTCGGGACAGAGCCGCGCCACCGTGTCGGCGCTGATGACCGGGCTCGTCGCTCAAGGGCTGGTGCGCCGCGACACGCCTGCCGCCGACAAGCGCGTGGTCCGCCTCGAGATGACCGCGCGCGGCGGCCGCCTGTTCGATGCCGCGTTCTCGGTCTTCAACCGCCAGGAGCAGTTCTGGGCCGAATCGCTCACGCGCGAAGAGCAGGCGACGCTCGTTTCGCTGTTGCGCAAGATGGTGATGGCGCGCCACGACGACGAGCGGGTGGGTCGCC
>JAJVIL010000043.1 GCA_022072045.1 Burkholderiaceae bacterium
AGATCGCCCAGGGCGATCGCGCCGGCGCGCTCGCCACGCTCGAACGCCACGCGGTGCGGGGCGCCGAGGCCGACGGCCTGCGCGGCGGCATCCTCACGCAGCAAGGCGATGCCGAGGGCGCGTTGCGCGCCTACGAAGGCGCCGTGCGCCAGCAACCGGCCAACTCGATGTGGTGGTTCGGGCTGGCGATCGCGCTCGACGCCACCGGCGAGGTGCAGCGCGCGCAGCAGGCGTACACGCGCGCGCTGGCGATCGGCCTGCCGCGCGCAGACCTGACGCAGTACGCCGACCGCCGTCTGCACGGCAACGATTGACCCTCGCGATGGACAGACCCAAGGCCCCGGTCTTCAACCCGCGCCGCTCGCGCCTGGGCGACGTGCTGGTCAGCAAGGGGCTGATCGACGACGCGCAGCTCGCCAAGGCGCTCGAGCTGCAGAAGACCTCGGGCCGCAAGCTCGGCCGCGCGCTGGCCGACCTGAAGCTGGTCACCGAGGAGCAGATCGCCGAGGTGGTGGCCGATCAGCTCGGCCTGCGCTTCGTCGACCTGGTGCACCACCGGCTCGATCCGCAACTGGTGCTGGCGCTGCCCGAGGTGCTGGCCCGGCGCTACCGCGCGATCGTGCTCGACCGCCTCTCCGACGGCCTGCTGGTGGGCATGGTCGACCCGGCCGACATGCTGGGCTTCGATCAGCTCTCGCGCAGCCTGAAATCGCACATCGTGCCGGCGGTGGTGACCGAAGGTGCGCTGCTGGCTGCGATCGAGCACATCTATCAGCGCAAGGACGAGATGGCCAGCTTCGCGCGCGAGGTGGCCGCCGACATCGGCGACGGCGTGCTCACGCTCGCCGGGCTGGAGAACAACGCATCGGCCGACGAAGCGCCGGTGCTCAAGCTGATCAACTCGATCTTCGACGCCGCCGTCACGCGCGGCGTGTCCGACATCCACATCGAGCCGCAGGAGCGCGCGCTGCAGATCCGCTTTCGCATCGACGGCGTGATGCAGGTCCAGAGCACGCCCGATTCGCGCGTGGCCGGCGCGCTGGTGCAGCGCCTCAAGCTGATGAGCAGCCTCGACATCGCCGAGAAGCGCCTGCCGCAGGACGGGCGCTTTCGCGTCAAGGTGGGTTCGGCCACGCTCGACGTGCGCATCTCGACGCTGCCGACGCAGTTCGGCGAGTCGGTGGTGATGCGCCTGCTGGTGCAGGACACCGCCCGCATGAAGCTCGACCGGCTCGGGCTGCCCGAGCCCATTCTGGCGCGGCTGCGCGCGGTGCTCGGCGCATCGTCGGGCATGGTGCTGGTCACCGGCCCCACCGGCAGCGGCAAGACGACCACGCTGTACGCCGCGTTGGCCGAGCTGAACACGCCCGAGGTGAAGATCATCACGGTCGAGGATCCGGTCGAGTACCGCCTGCCCGGTCTCAACCAGGTGCAGGTCAACGAGAAGGTCGACCTCACCTTCGCGCGCGTGCTGCGCTCGTGCCTGCGCCAGGACCCCGACGTGGTGCTGGTGGGCGAGATGCGCGACAGCGAAACCGCCGAAATCGGGCTGCGCGCCGCGCTCACCGGGCACCTGGTGCTGTCGACGCTGCACACCAACAGCGCGGCCGCCACGCCGATCCGCCTGCGCGACATGGGCGTGGCGCCGTACATGGTGGCGCTCGGCGTGCGGCTGGTGATCGCGCAGCGCCTGGTGCGCCTGATCTGCGCGCACTGCCGCAGCGAGGTCGACGCCGCGGCGCACGAGCGCGAGTGGCTCGGCGACGACAGCGGCCACACCCGCGCCTGGCGCGGCACCGGTTGCAGCGCCTGCCACCAGACCGGCTACGCCGGCCGCACCGCGGTCTACGAGATGGTCGAGATGACGCCCGAGCTGGTGCACCTGGCCAACGCCGACGACCCGGCGGGCTTCGCCGCGCAGGCGCAGCGCGCATTCGCCGAACACACGCTGCGCCGCCACGTGCTGGCGCTGGTGGCCGAGGGCCGCACCACCCTGGCCGAGGCGATGCGCGTCGGCTCGGGTCTCTGAAGGGCCTGTTCACCATGCCGCAATTCGACTGGTTCGGCCGCAACGCGTCGCAGGACGCCGTGAGCGGCGTGCTCGAATCGCCCGGCCGCCTGCAGGCGGCCGAGGTGCTCGCCGCGCAGGGCATCGTGCCGGTGACGATCGAGCCGCACGCCGAGCCTGTCGACGCGCGCGACACGCTGCGCCGCCTGCTCGGGCGGCAGCGCGTCGGCGACGTCGAGCTGCTGCTGTTCACGCGCCAGATGCACACGCTGCTGCGTTCGGGCGTGCCGATCCTGCGCGCGTTGCGCGCGCTGCAGGAGTCGGCCACCCACAGCGGCCTGGCCGATCTGCTCGACGAGCTGCGCCAGGCGCTCGACAGCGGGCACGAGCTGTCGCAGGCGCTGGCGCGCCACGACGACGTGTTCGATGCGTTCTTCGTCGCGATGGTGCAGGTCGGCGAATCCACCGGCCGGCTCGGCGAGGTGTTCGACGCGCTGCACCGGCATCTGGAGTTCCAGCGCCTGATGCGCGAGCAGGTCGCCGGCGCGCTGCGCTACCCGAAGTTCGTGGTCGCCGCGATGGCGGTGGCGATCTCGGTGATCAACCTGTTCGTGATCCCGGCGTTCGCCAAGGTGTTCGACAACCTGCACGCCGAGCTGCCGCTGATGACGCGCATCCTGATCGGCGGCTCCAACCTGTTCCTCGACACCTGGCCGGTGCTGCTGGCCGCGCTGGTCGGCGCCGTGTTCGTGTGGCGACGCGCCGTGGCCACGCCGCGCGGCCGGCTGTGGTGGGATCGCTGGAAGCTCGCGCTGCCGATCGCCGGCAAGGTGCTGCGCAAGGGCGCGCTCGCGCGCGCCTGCCGCAGCCTGGCGCTGGCGATGAAAAGCGGCGTGCCGGCATTGCAAGGCCTGCAGTTCGCCGGCGCGGTGACCGACAACGCGTACATCGAAGGCGCGATCCTCGGCATGCGCACCGCGGTCGAGCACGGCGAGAGCGTGCTGGCCGCCTGCCGCAAGGCCGGCATCTTCACCCCCATCGTGCTGCAGATGGTGATGGTGGGCGAGGAAACCGGCCGGCTCGACGAGATGCTCGACGAGGTCGGCGCGCTGTACCAGCGCGAGGTCGAGTACGAACTGAAGTCGATGTCGCAACAGATCGAACC
Organism: Burkholderiaceae bacterium; assembly: GCA_022072045.1. Classification (GTDB taxonomy): domain Bacteria; phylum Pseudomonadota; class Gammaproteobacteria; order Burkholderiales; family Burkholderiaceae_C; genus JAEUPI01. The sequence goes on from JAJVIL010000043.1 coordinate 3,174, forward strand.
GGTCCTGATCCTGGTGCTCGGCGCGATGGTCCTGGTGCTCGCCCTCGGCGTCTTCATGCCGATGTGGGACTTGGGCCGCGCGGCCCTGAAATAGTGCGCTCAAGTGGCACCGCGAGCCGCCGATACCCCGCTGACATGGCACCGCCCACGCGGCGCCGCGTCCTGTTCCAAGGAGATCGAAATGAAACGTCGCATGACAGGCTTCACGATGATCGAGCTGATCGTCGTCATCGTGATCCTCGGCATCCTGGCCGCGGTGGCACTGCCGCGCTTCACCAATCTGCAGCGCGACAGCCGCATCGCCAAGCTCAACGGCGCGCGCGGCGCGGTGGCCTCGGCGATGGCGCTGGTGCACGGTTCGGCGATGGCGCGCCACAACCAGCCGCAACCCGCGTGCCCGGGCGCCGGCTTCGGCGGCAACCCGCCGCTGGTGAACGCCGCGGGCAACGGCAACCTGTGCACCGAGAACGGCCGCGTGCAGGTGGCGCTGCTGTACCCGGCGGCCACGCTGGCGGGCATCGTCGCCACTGCGGGCATCGTGCAGGTGTCGGGCACGCCCACCGCGGCGCAGCTCGCCGCCGACGGCTATGCCGTCGCCGCCGCGGGCGGCGGTCTGTCGATCCGCGTCGCCGGCGGCGCCAACCCGGCGAACTGCCAGTTCACCTACACGCCACCGGCCGCGCTCGGCCAGGCACCGACGCTCGGCGCCGTGGTGACCACCGGCTGCTGACGCCGCTGCGCTCGGACCCCGTGGATGCGCGTCGTGCGCGGGTTCACGGTCATCGAGCTGCTGGTGGTGCTGGCGATCGCGGCGGTGCTCGCCGCGCTGGCGGTGCCGCGCCTGACCGACCGCTCGGCGCTGCAGGAGCGCGGCGCGCGCGACGAGTTGCGTGCGATGGTCGCGCACGGCCGGCGCATCGCGGTGACCCAGCAGCGCGAGGTGTGCGTGCTGATGTCGCCGACCCAGGCGCGCGCGGTCTACGCCGGGGCCGGCGGTTGCCTGCCGGCGCAACCGCTGCGCGACCCGGGCGGCGGCGGCGCCTACACGATCGACATGCCGCCGGGCACGCTGCTCGGCGGCGCGGCGCTGCTGCGCTTCAACCGCCGCGGCCAGCCGGTGCCTGCGCTCGATCAGACGATCACCGTCGGGACGCTGGCGATCACCGTCTACCGCGAAACCGGGCTCGCCCGCTGACCCGCGATGCGAACGACGCGAGCCCAGGCCGGCTTCACGCTGATCGACGTGCTGGTGCTGATCGTTCTGGTCGGCACGCTCGCCGGTTCGCTGACGGTGCTGTTCTCGCGCCTGGCCGCGCAGTCGGCGCAGACGCTGCGCGCCGAGCAGGCGCTGACCCTGGCGCAGGCGCTGCTCGAAGAAGTGCGCACCATGCCGATGACCTACTGCGACCCCAACGACGCGCAGGCGGCCACCGCCACCGGCGCGTTCGTCGGCGCGCTCGGCTGCGCGTCGAGCGTCGAGGGCATCGGCCCCGAGGGTGCCGAGCTGCGCGCGGGCGCCGCGCCGCTGCGCTTCGACAACGTCAGCGACTACCACAACCTGGTGATGCCGGGCCCGTCGTGTGCCGGCGGCGTCTGCGACCCGACGGGCGCGCTGATCAACCCGCCCGGTTCGCCGCTGGCCGGCTGCGGCGCGCGCATCGTGACGACGCCGCAGGCGATGCCGGGAGTCGCCGCGCTCGACGCCAACGGCCGGCCGCAGGGGCTGCTGATCGTCGTTACCGTGACCTGCCCCGGCCAGGGCGACACCATGGTCGAGGGCATCCGGTTGCGCCACTCGCCGCGCCAGCCATGAGCCGCTCGCGCACGAGCGCATGGGCGGCGGCGCGCGCGCCGGCGCGGCGCCAGCGCTGCGCCGGCTTCACGCTGATCGAGATGGTGATCGCGATCACCCTCATCGCGCTGCTCGCGCTGGTGGCCGCACCGATGCTGCGGCTGCCGCTCTCGGGCTGGCTCGATGCGACGCGGCGCGCCGAGATGACCAACTCGCTCGAGGCGATGAATGCCAAGCTCGGCGACGACCTGCATCGCGCGCTGCCCAACAGCGTGCGCGTGCGCACGGTCGGCTCGCGCGTGCTGCTCGAGCTGCTCGAGGTGCGCGCCTGGGGTCGGCATCGCGCCGGCCCGTCGGGCGCAGCGCAGGTGTGCCCTGCCGTGTGCAGCGCGCCCGGCGCCAACGATGTGCTCGAAGCGGCCTGCCCCGAGACCTGCTTCACGAGCCTCGGTCCGCTCGAAGGCGAACCCCCGGCGGCCGGCGACTGGGTGGTCGTCAATCCGCTGGGCCCCGGGGTGCCGGCAGGCGACCCCTACTTCGGCGGCAACGTCGCGGTGGCCAACGGCATCAAGTCGCGTCTGGCGTCGATCGCGCCGGCGCCCGACGGCAACCAGGTGCGCATCGCGGCGCACACCTTCCCGGCGCTGGCGCCGAGCCGTCGCTTCTACCTCGTGGCCTCGCCGGTCACGTGGGACTGCGACCCGGCCACGCAGCGGCTGACGCGGCACTGGAACTACCCGATCTCGGCGCTGCAGCCGGCGGCGTTCGCTGCGGCGGCCGACGCCGCGCCGATGGCCACCCAGATCAGCGCCTGCGAGATCCGCTACGCCAGCGCCGGCAGCCAGGGCCGTGGCGGCCTGGTGCACCTGAGCCTGCGCCTGGCGGTGCCGGCGGCCGACACGCAGGTGGCCGAGGTCGCGCAGTGGAGCGCGACCTTCGCGGTCAGCGAGGGACCATGAAGCGAGTCGTGTCCGCGCGCCGGCAACGCGGCTTCTCGGCGCTGATGATCATCGCGGTGCTGCTGATGGTGGGCGCGGTGGTGCCCTTTGCAGTGGGCCTCGTGACCTCGGTGCACGACGGCCACGCGCGCGCGCTGTCGTTCGCCCGCGCGACGCAGGCGGCGCAGGCCGGGCTCGACTGGGGCCGCTGGCGCATCGGCAACGGCGCGGCAGCGACGTGCAGCGCGCTGCAGTCGATCAACACGCTGCCCGGCACGCTGCGGCCCTACACGGTGAGCGTGCGCTGCACGCTCGCTGTCAGCGTCAGCGAGGCCGGCGTTTCCGTCAGCGCCTACCGGCTGGTGGCCACCGCGTGCAACCAGCCGCTGGCCGGCGCGTGCCCCAACGCCGCCAGCACGGCAGCCGACTACGTCGAGCGCAGCGTCGGCACGCTGGTGCAGCGCTGAAGCGGCGGCGGCGCCCGGCCGCCGACTGCACCAGAATCGGCGCCATGGCCTCGGTCGCACCGCGCCGCTGGATCGCCCACCTCGACATGGACGCGTTCTACGCCTCGGTCGAGCTGCTGCGCTACCCCGAACTGGTGGGCCAGCCGGTGGTGATCGGCGGCGGCCGGCGCCACCAGCCGACGCTGCGCGCCGACGGCGCGCGCGAGTTCGCCACGCTGGCCGGCTACAAGGGGCGCGGCGTCATCACCACCGCCACCTACGCCGCGCGCGACTACGGCGTGCGCTCGGGCATGGGCCTGATGAAGGCCGCGCAGCTCGCCCCGCAGGCGGTGCTGCTGCCGGTGGACCACGACGAGTACAAGCGCTACTCGCGCCGCTTCAAGGCCGCGGTGGCCGAGGTCGCGCCGCTGATCGAAGACCGCGGCATCGACGAGATCTACATCGACCTCACCGATCTGCCCGGCGCGCAGGAGACCGTGGGGCACGACCGCTTCGGCGGCGTGCGCGCGATCGCGCTCGAGATCAAGAACAACGTCCACCGCGCCACCGGCCTCACCTGCTCGATCGGGCTCACGCCCAACAAGCTGCTGTCGAAGATCGCCTCCGACCTCGACAAGCCCGACGGCCTGACATTGCTGACGCACGACGACGTGGCCACGCAGATCTGGCCGCTGCCGGTGCGGCGCATCAACGGCATCGGGCCGAAGGCGGCGCTCAAGCTCGCCGGCCTGGGCATCACGCGCGTCGGCGAACTCGCCGCGCGCGAGCTGACATTCCTGGTGGAGCAGTTCGGCAACAGCTACGGCCGCTGGCTGCACGATGCCTCGCACGGCCGTGACGAGCGCCCGGTGGTGACGATCAGCGAGCCGGTGTCGATGAGCCGCGAGACCACCTTCGAGCGCGACCTGCACGCCAAGGCCGACCGGCCCGAGTTGTCGCGCGTGTTCACCGAGCTGGCCGAGAGCGTCGCGCACGACCTGCAGCGCAAGGGCTACGCGGGCCGCACCATCGGCATCAAGCTGCGCTTCGAGGATTTCAAGACCGTGACGCGCGACCTCACGCTGCCGCACCCGGTGGACGACGCGCGCGCGATCCGCCGCGCCGCCGGCCAATGCCTGAAGCGGGTCGACCTGACGCGGCGCATCCGGCTGCTGGGCGTGCGCGCCGGCACGCTGGTGCGCGCACGCGACCTGCCGGCCGCGCCGGCGCACGCCGACGAGGCCGAAGGCGAGCTGTTCGACGACGCCCGTTGATCGGATGCTGCACGACAGGGCCCGCATTTGCGGCATGCTTCGCCCCGTGAGCAACCACCACGACCTGCTGATCCGCGGCGGCACCGTCGTCGACGGCACCAAGGCGCCGCGCTTCGACGCCGACCTCGCGATCGACGACGGCCGTATCGCAGCGATCGGCGAGCTCGCCGGCGCCACCGCCGCACGCGTGATCGACGCGCGCGGGCGCATCGTCGCCCCGGGCTTCATCGACTCGCACACGCACGACGACCAGGCGCTGCTGAGTCAGCCGGCGCTGCCGTTCAAGGTGTCGCAGGGCGTGACCACGGTGGTGGCCGGCAACTGCGGCATCAGCGCGGCGCCGCTGCGCGCCGACATGGAGCTGCCGATGCCGCTGGCGCTGATCGACGCGCCGAAACACGCGCGCCACGGCAGCTTCAGGTCGTACCTCGACGCGCTGCGCGCGCGGCCGGCGTCGGTGAACGTGGCGGCGATGGTCGGCCACTCGACGCTGCGCGCGCTGGTGATGGCCGACCTCGACCGGCCCGCCAGCGATGCCGAGATCGCCGCGATGCGCGCGCACGTCGAAGAGGCGATGCAAGCCGGCGCGATCGGCCTGTCGACCGGCACCTTCTACCCGCCGGCGGCACGCGCCACCACCGAGGAAATCATCGAGGTCGGCCGGCCGCTGTCGGCGCGCAAGGCGCTGTACGTGACGCACATGCGCGACGAGGCCGACCATGTGATCGAGGCGCTGGAGGAGACCTTTCGCATCGGCCGCGCGCTCGACGTGCCGGTGGTGGTATCGCACCACAAGGTGCAGAACGCGCCGAACCACGGCCACTCGGTGCAGACGCTGGCGCTGATCCAGCGCCAGATGCAGCACCAGTGCATCGGGCTGGACTGCTATCCGTACAACGCGAGCTCGACGATGATCCGCACCGACCGCGGCATGCTCGACGCGCGCATCCTGATCGCGTCGAGCGAGCCGCATCCGGAGATGGCCGGCCGCGACCTCGACGACATCGCCGCGCAGTGGGGCGTGTCGGGTGCCGAGGCCGCGCAACGGCTGCAGCCGGGCACGGCGATCTACTTCACGATGGACGAGGCCGACGTGCAGCGCATCCTCGCCTTCGACCAGACGATGATCGGTTCCGACGGCATCCCGGTGGGCGACAAGCCGCACCCGCGGCTGTGGGGCACGTTCCCGCGCGTGCTCGGCCGCTACTGCCGCGACCTCGGGCTGTTTCCGCTCGAGACCGCGGTCTGGAAGATGACGGGGCTGACCGCGCGCACCTTCGGCCTGCGCGGGCGCGGCAGCCTGCAGCCCGGGCACCATGCCGACGTGGTGATCTTCGACGCCGCCACCATCGGCGACGCCGCCGACTACGCGCACCCGACGCTGCCGGCGCACGGCATCGCCAGCGTGATCGTCAACGGCACGCTCACCTGGCACGACGGCGCGCACACCGGCGCACGCGCCGGGCAAGTGATCACGCGCGGCGAGGCCGGCGCGTAGACCGGCCGCTCGGGTTGGCGCTGCTGGCCGACTGCACAGGACGGCTGCTCAGGTCGCCGCCTCAGGCGCGCCGCGTCGGCAGCCGCCACAGCCACACGGCCGTGGCCGCGCACAGCAGCCACGGCGCCCACACCACGCGCAGCGGCAGCGCGACCGCGGCCCACGCGCAGCCCAGCGCCATCATCGCCCACGCCAGTTGCTTGGCCCGCCACGGCACGGCGTGATGGGCTCGCCAGTCGTGCACGATCGGGCCGAGCCGCGGGTGCGTGAGCAGCCAGCGCTCGCAGCGCGTGCTGCCGCGCGCGAAGCAGAACGCCGCCACCAGCACGAACGGCGTGGTCGGCAGCAGCGGCACGAACACGCCGACGATGCCGGTGACGAGCATCACCGCGCCAGCGGCGGCCCACAGCAGGCGCTGCCACAGCGGGGACCTCGGCAATGACGGATCGGGCATCACCGCATGCTAGCGGCTGTGCGGCTGCCTTAGCATGTGCGAGAGGAGGAGCTGCGATGCCCGTGATCACCAACATCGAAGACCTGCGCGTGCTGGCGCAAAAGCGCGTGCCGCGCATGTTCTACGACTACGCCGACACCGGGTCGTGGACCGAAAGCACCTACCACGCCAACGAATCGGACTTCCAGAAGATCAAGCTGCGCCAGCGCGTGGCGGTGAACATGGAAGGGCGCAGCACCGCCACGAAGATGGTCGGCGTCGATGTCGCGATGCCGGTGGCGATCGCGCCGGTGGGGCTCACCGGCATGCAGCACGCCGACGGCGAGATCCTCGCCGCGAAGGCGGCCGAGGCGTTCGGTATCCCGTTCACGCTGAGCACAATGAGCATCTGCTCGATCGAGGACATCGCGGCCCATACGAGCAAACCGTTCTGGTTCCAGCTCTACGTGATGCGCGACCGCGGCTTCATCGAGCGGCTGATCGACCGCGCCAAGGCGGCCAACTGCGGCGCGCTGGTGCTGACGCTCGACCTGCAGATCCTCGGCCAGCGCCACAAGGACATCAAGAACGGCCTGTCGACGCCGCCCAAGCCGACGCTGGCCAACCTGGTCAACCTCGCCACCAAGTGGCGCTGGTGCCTGGGCATGGCGCGCACCAAGCGCCGTCAGTTCGGCAACATCGTCGGCCACGTGCAGGGCGTGGACGACATGTCGAACCTCGGCGCGTGGACGGCGCAGCAGTTCGACCCGCGGCTGAACTGGGGCGACGTCGAGTGGATCAAGCGCCGATGGGGCGGCAAGCTGATTCTCAAAGGCATCCAGGACGTCGAGGACGCGCGACTGGCCGCCGACTCCGGCGCCGACGCGCTGATCGTCAGCAACCACGGCGGCCGCCAGCTCGACGGCGCGCAGTCGAGCATCGAGGCGCTGCCGGCGATCGTCGCCGCGGTCGGCCACCGCATCGAGGTGCACATGGACGGCGGCATCCGCTCGGGGCAGGACGTGCTCAAGGCGATCGCGCTCGGCGCCAAGGGCACCTACATCGGCCGCGCGATGGTCTACGGCCTGGGCGCGCTCGGCGAAGCCGGCGTGACGCAGGCGCTGCAGATCATCCACCGCGAGCTCGATCTGACGATGGCCTTCTGCGGTCGCACGCAGATCGGCCAGGTCGACCGCAGCATCCTGCTGCCGGGGACGTTTCCGACCTGAGGGCCGCGTCAGCGCCCGCGCGGGCGCGTCCGCAGGCCGCCGCTCGACCCGCAGACGCCCGCGGACTTCGCGCCTTCCGGCAGATCGCCGCGTCGGTCTGCTTTACAGACCGCGCGCGAGTCCAGCCGGCAAGTGCACCTGCCGGGGCAGCCAAACCGCGTCGCCCTCAATCGAATCAACAACTTGGCGTACGCAGCCGGAGGCCCATCGACTTGTTGGCACGAGTTTCGCTTGAGCCGTCGCAGATCACTGCGACAAAGCGACTCCTGGAGGGAAATGATGGGCAAGCGCAATCCGATCCTGCACGCCTTCATGGGGCTGCTGGCGGCAACGTTCGCGGCCGGCGCGAGCGCCGCGCCCTTCTACTGGGCCGACTGGAGCGGGTCCGACCAGGATCCCGGAGCCGGATTTCAAGGTGAGGGCACCATCACGACACTGACGTCGAGCGTGGATGTCACTTACACGAACGCGCAGGGTATCGGTTTCTACCAGACCGGCAGCGGCACCAACTACTACTCCGGCGGCAGCGGCGGTACCTCACCGTACACCAGCGCGCTGGTCGACAACGCGCCGCCGGCCGCCGAGATGATCGCGCTGCAGTACGCCGGCACGCAGACCTTGCAGTTCTCGCAGGAAATCACCAATCCCGTCTTCGCGTTCGTGAGTCTCAATCGCAATGGCTACGCCTTCGATCAGGATTTCGAGATCCTGAGCCTGGGCGGCGTCGACGGCAACGCATGCGGCTTCTTCGGCTGCGGCGGCGCGCAGAGGGTCGTCGTCGAGGTGAGCCCCGGCGTCTTCGAGTACCAGCTCAACAGCAACAACGTGGGCGGCACCGAGCCGCACGGCGTGATCCGATTCGTGGGCAGCTTCGACACCCTGACCTGGCGCAGTTCCAGCAACGAATACTGGAACGGTTTCACAGTGGGCGTCCAGGGCACGCGCACCGAGGTATGTCCCCCTGGCTCCACGCTGCCGGAGTGCGGCGGCGGTGGCGGCGGCGGGGGTGGTGGCGGCAACGTCCCCGAACCGTCGTCGATCGCGCTGCTCGCGCTGGGTCTGCTCGCCGCAGGCGGTGCAGTGCGTCGGCGCGCGGCCGGCACGCACCCACACTGAGCTTCGGAGTCGTCAGCGCCCGCCCTCGCGGGCGCGCGCGATGCGGCGCTGCAGATCCTGCTGCAGCGCCGCTTCGCTGTTGAACTCGGGCGTCGTGTCGGGCACGCCCTGGAAGTACACGAGCACCGGTGCCGCCTGCGCGGGCGCGAAGAAGCGCAGTTCGGTGCGCGGATGGTCGGCGAAGTGGCTGCGCGGCAGTTCGATGCGCGCCACGCCGTCGGGCTCGCGCGCCACCGCGATCTCGACCGTGCCGCCGCCGAACGGGTCGCGCCCGATGGCGGTGACGCGCGCGTAGCGCTGCGGGTCGGCCTCGATGCGGATCACCACCCGCGTCGACGCCTCGTCGCGGCCGCGCAGCACGCCCCAGGCGAGCGCGAGGCCCGGCTCGGCCCAGGCATCGTGCGCGCCGTGCACTTCACGCAGCGGTTGAGCGCGC
>JAJVIL010000118.1 GCA_022072045.1 Burkholderiaceae bacterium
TACACCACGGTGCAGCCGCGGTCGGCGAACAGCCGCGGCAGTTCGTCGCGCAGCGCTTCGCGCAGCTTGTAGTCGAGGTTGGCCAGCGGTTCATCGAGCAGCACCAGGTCGGCGTCTTTCACCAGCGCACGCGCCAGCGCGGTGCGCTGCTGCTGGCCGCCCGACAGCTCGGCGGGCTTGCGCTCGAGCAGCGGCGAGAGCTTCAGCAGCTCGGCGATACGGCCGACGCGCGCCTTGACCTCGGCCGCGGGCGTACCTGTCACTCGCAGTGGCGAGGCGATGTTCTCGAACACGCTCAGGTTGGGGAAGTTGATGAACTGCTGGTAGACCATCGAGACGCGGCGCCGCTGGACCGCCATGCCGGTGACGTTGCGCCCGGCGAACCAGACTTCGCCGCTGCTGGGCTTGACCAGCCCGGCCATCAGGCGCAGCAGCGTCGTCTTGCCCGCCAGCGTCTCGCCGAGCAGGGTGTTGAAACCGCGTTCGCCCAGTGCGAGGTCGGTGGGGTGGATGTGGACCTCGGCGCCGACCTGCAGCGCGACCTGGCGGAGTTGGAGCGTCACGTCGGTGCCATCGGGTGGTTGGAACAAGGCGCCGCGAACGGCCCGAAACGAGGGGGCGCGGCGCGCCCCCTCGTGGCTCAGGCCGCTTGCTGCCTTACTTGGCCGCCGCCCAGCGCTTGACGATCTCCTCGTAGGCCATCGTCACGCCCTTGGGCTTCTCGTTGGCCAGCTTGGCCTTCGGACCGTCGGGCTTGCCGAGCCACTGCTTCGGATCGACCGGCTTGTTCAGCCGCGGGCCGCAGCCGCCGTAGGTCTTGGCCTTCTCGTCGGCCTCCTGCATGCGCGCCATCACCTGATCCATCTCGTCGGCCAGGCGGTCCATCGCCTTCTGCGGCGTGAAGGCGCCCGAGTTCACGTCGCCGATCTGCTGCCACCAGAGCTGCGCGAGCTTCGGGTAGTCGGGCACGTTGACCCCCGTGGGCGTCCACATCACGCGATCGGGCGAGCGATAGAACTCGACCAGCCCGCCGAGCTTGGGCGAGCGCTCGGTGAACGACGCGTGGCGCACCGTGCTGTCGCGGATGAAGGTGAGACCGACGTGGCTCTTCTTGGTGTCGACGGTCTTGCTGGTCACGAACTGCGCGTACAGCCAGGCCGCCTTGGCGCGCGGCGTCGGCGTGCTCTTGAACAGCGTCCACGAGCCGGCGTCTTGATAGCCGAGCTTCATGCCGTCCTGCCAGTACGCGCCCTTGGGCGACGGCGCCATGCGCCACAGCGGGTTGCCGTTGTCGTCGACCGTGTTGTTGCCGTCCTTCTTCGGCGCCACCATCGACGCGGTGAACGCGGTGTACCAGAACACCTGCTGCGCCACGTTGCCTTGCGCCAGCGCCGGCAGCGACTGGTAGAAGTCGTAGTCGGCGGCGCCGGGCGGGGCGTACTTGCGCAGCCACTCGTCCCACTTGGCGATCGCGTACACCGACGCCGGTCCGTTGGTCTCGCCGCCGCGCGACACGCTCGCGCCCTGCGGGTTGCACGAGCCCTCGGGCATGCGGATGCCCCACTCGTCGATCGGCCGGCCGTTGGGCAGACCCTTGCTCGACGCGCCGGCCATCGACAGCCAGGCGTCGGTCATGCGCCAGCCGAGGTCGGGCGCGCGCTTGCCGTAGTCCATGTGGCCGTAGATGCGCTTGCCGTCGATCTGCTTGACGTCTTCGGAGAAGAACTTGGCGATGTCCTCGTAGGCGCTCCAGTTGACCGGCACGCCGAGGTCGTAGCCGTACTTGGCCTTGAACTTGGCTTTCAGTTCAGGCTTGTCGAACCAGTCTTTGCGGAACCAGTAGAGGTTGGCGAACTGCTGGTCGGGGAGCTGCCACACCTTGCCGTCGGGGCCGGTGGTGAAGCTGATGCCGATGAAGTCCTTGATGTCGAGGCCGGGGTTGGTGACGTCCTTGCCTTCACCGGCCATCCAGTCGCTCAAATTGACCGCCGACTGCAGGCGCGAGTGCGTGCCGATCAGGTCGGAGTCGTTGATGTAGCCGTCGTAGAGGTTGCGGTTGGTCTGCATCTGCGTCTGCACCGCCTGCACGACCTCGCCCTCGCCGAGCAACTGGTGGTTGACCTTGATGCCGGTGATCTCCTGGAACGCCTTGGCCAGCGTCTTGCTCTCGTACTCGTGCGTCGGGATCGTCTCCGACAGCACGTTGATCTCCATGCCCGCGAACGGCTTGGCCGCCGCGATGAACCACTCCATCTCCTTCTGCTGTTCTTCCTTCGACAGCACCGAGGGCTGGAACTCGCTGTCGATCCAGCGCTTGGCGGCTTCGGCCGAGCCTTGCGCGGCGGGTGCCTGCGCCGTGGCCACAGGCGCAGCCGCCGGTGCGGCGGCCGTGGGCGCCGCTTCCTTCTTGCCGCAACTCATCAAGACCACCGTGGCCGCCAGGGCCACCGCGGTCAGAACCGGTCTCCTGTCCATCACTGCTCCTCGTTGAGATTGAATTCCCCGCGGTCCATGTCACCGCGCGGCGATCGTGCGATGGAAACAAAACGAATGTCAATCGGCGAAACGCCCGATCAAATCGCGCCCAAACGAACCGCCGCGCCGTGCGCCTGCCCGTGCTCGTCGAGCCAACGTGCCACCGCCTCGCGCTGTTCGGTGTTGTAGTGCAGCCCCAACTTGCTGCGTCGCCACAACACATCGTTGACTCCGCGCGCCCATTCGCTGCGCCACAGGTAACGCAACTCCGCTTCGTGCAGCCCCGGCGCCACTTCGGCGCCGAGGCCGGCGGGGTCGTCGAGCAAGTGCTGCACCAGCGAGCCGTAGCTGCGCGACCAGCGCCGGCACAGCGCCGCCGGGAGATCGGGCCGGCGCAGTGCCAGCGTGTGCTCGAAGCGTGCGATGTCGGTGTCTGGCCGCCCGCTGGGGGCGATCCATGCCGACAGGTCGCCCCCGGGCAGCAGCGCGCCCTCGGTCCAGCGCGCGGCGCGCACCTGCAGCGCGTCGCACAGCCGGTCGGCGGCCTCCTCAGCGAGCCTGCGGAAGGTGGTGATCTTGCCGCCCCACACCGACAACAGCGGTGCCGGCACCGCGGTCAGCTCGAGCTGGTAGTCGCGCGTCAGTTCGGACGGGTCGCCGCTCTCGTCGTCGAGCAGCGGGCGCACCCCCGAGTAGCTCCACACCACCGCCGATGGCTGCACCTCGCGCACCAGATAGCGGCTCGCCTGCTCGCACAGGTAGGCCACCTCGTGCGCATCGGGCCGCGCGTCGCCCGGGTCGCCGTGGCACTCGACGTCGGTGGTGCCGATCAGCGTGAACTCGCCCTCGTAGGGGATGGCGAAGATGATGCGGTGGTCGGCGTTCTGGAACAGGTAGGCGTGGTCGTGCTCGAACAGCCTGGGCACCACGATGTGGCTGCCCTTGACCAGGCGCAGCGCCTGCGCGCGCGGCGTGCCGAGCTGCTGGTGCAGGAAGCTCGCCGCCCACGGGCCGGTGGCGTTGACCAGCGCGCGCGCGCGCACGCTGCGCGCGACGCCCTCGGCGCTGCGCAGCTCGACGACCCAGCGGCCTTCATCGACGCGGGCGTGTTCGCAGCGCCAGCGCGTGAGCACGCAGGCGCCGCGCTGGCGCGCATCGAGCGCGCACAGCACCACCAGCCGCGCGTCGTCGACGCGGCCGTCGGAGTAGACGAAGCCGCGCTTGAACCGCGGCTTGAGCGCGGCGCCGGCGGGGTGCCGTGCCAGGTTGACCGCGCGCGAATCGGGCAGCCATTCGCGGCGTGCCAGGTGGTCGTACAGGAACAGGCCGATGCGGATCATCCACACCGGTCGCATCGCCGGGTCGTGCGGCATCACGAAGCGCAACGGCGCCATGATGTGCGGCGCGCTGCGCAGCAGCACCTCGCGCTCGGCCAGCGCCTTGCGCACCAGCGAGAACTCGTAGTGCTCGAGGTAGCGCAGCCCGCCGTGGATCAGCTTGGTCGATGACGACGAGGTGTGCGCCGCCAGGTCGTGCTGCTCGGCCAGCAGCACCGACAGTCTGCGCCCGGCGAGGTCGCGCGCGATGCCCGCGCCGTTGACGCCGCCGCCCACCACCAGCACGTCGACCTCGGCGGGAATGGTGCTCGCTTCCTGCATTCTTTCGTTATGCTTCGAATGGGTTCGTTTTAGCCTAATCGCCGCCCCGCGACAAGCCGGGCAATCGCCCGTAGAAGCCGCCGCCGGGCTCGCCTAAGGTGGTACCGACCTCGCGCCGCATGACCCGTCGCAGCCCCACGCCCCGCGCGCGTGCAACGCGCGCTTTCACGCCCAATCCGCGGCAGAGCGACCTGCTGGCCGCGCTGCGCGAGCGCGGCGTGATGAGCGTCGAGGCGATGGCCGAGCGCTCCGGCGTCACGTTGCAGACCGTGCGCCGCGACGTCGGGCTGCTGGCCGATGCCGGGCTGCTGGCGCGCTTTCACGGCGGCGCGCGCGTGCCGAGCTCGACCACCGAGAACATCGGCTACCGCCAGCGCCAGCACCTGAACGAGCAGGCCAAGCGGCAGATCGCGCGTGCGGTGGCGCAGGCCGTGCCTGCGGGCAGTTCGATGATCATCAACATCGGCACCACCACCGAGGCGGTGGCTCGCGAGCTGCTGCACCACAAGGGGCTGCGCGTCATCACCAACAACCTCAACGTGGCGGCGATCCTGTCGGACAACGCTGACTGCGAAGTCATCGTCGCCGGCGGATTGGTGCGCTCGCGCGACCGCGGCATCATCGGCGAGGCGACGGTCGAGTTCATCGGCCAGTTCCGCGTCGACATCGGGCTGATCGGCATCTCGGGCATCGAGGCCGACGGCACGCTGCGCGACTTCGACTACCGCGAGGTCAAGGTGGCGCGCGCGATCATCGCGCAGTCGCGCCAGGTGTGGCTGGCCGCCGACTGCAGCAAGTTCAACCGACCCGCGATGATCGAACTCGCGCACCTGAACCAGATCGACCGCCTGTTCACCGACCGTGCGCCGCCGCAGCCGTTCGCGGCGCTGCTGGCCGAGGCCGGCGTGCACTGCGTGGTGGCCGAAGGCTGAGCGGCGTCGACGGCGCCGCGGGCCGCCGTGCCATTGCGGCCGACCCCGACTGCGGGTGCTCCCAGCTAGCGAACGTGCCGTCTTGGAACGATGCACGCGAGCGCATCCAATGCAACTCAGCGATGCGGACGTCTCGAAGACCGTGTCGCATCACACCCACCCATTCAAGGAGCGCTCACCATGATTCCCCAATCGATCACCGTCGGCAACAACCTCTACACCGGTGCCGGCAACGACAACGTGCACATCTCGAAGGCCGACGGCCTGGCCGGCCTGCTCGGGCTGTACGAAGTGAACATCAACGGCCAGAAGCAGTACATGACCAAGCAACAGCTCGAGAACACCAACTTCAATCTCGGGTCGGGCAACGACACGCTGGTCGTCGACGGCAACGTCAACGCCAACGTCCACGCCAACGGCGGGTCGGGCAACGACCTGATGGTCGGCGGCAAGGGCAACGACGACCTGCACGGCGGCAGCGGCAACGACGCCATCTTCGGGCGCGGCGGCAACGACCACATCGACGGTGGGCGCGGCAGTGACCTGCTGAGCGGCGGCAACGGCCGCGACCACATCGACGGCGGCCGCGGCAACGACCGAATCTACGGCGGCAACGGCAACGACGTGGTGCACGCCGGCAGCGGCAACGACTACGTCAGCGCCGGCAACGGCAACGACTACGTCAGCGGCGGCAACGGCAACGACTACGTCAGCGGCGGCAACGGCAGCGACTGGCTCGAAGGCGGGCGTGGCCACGACCACCTCGACGGCAACCGCGGCAACGACGTGCTGCGCGGCGGCCCGGGCTGGGACACGTTGCACGGCGGCCCCGGGTTCGACTGGAAGCAGTACTGATTTCGGCGGCGGATTGCGCCGATTCCGAGCGGCCTGCGGGCCGCTCTTTTCGTTTGCGGATCGCAGCTCGTCAGTCGCTGCAGCCTCGGCAACGGCCGCGCGCCTGCATCGACGGACACCTGAGCGAACCGTACGAGCAGAAGACGCAGCAGTCGCCGGCCTTCGGCCGCAGCACGGTCTTGCAGCGCTCGCACTCGTAGAAGAACTGACAGGTGTCGGTCGGCATGGTTTCGCGCTTGGTGTGCCCGCACACCGGGCACGTCAGCACCGATTCCAGTTGTGGGATTGCCTTGTTCATTGCCGTAGCGCCGGATTGCGCAGCTTGCTGGCGCCGCCAACAGGCCAGTGCGAACCCTAGCGCAAAGCGTACACCGGCTGCGCGATGCGCGAGGCGAGCGAGGCGTTACGCCCCTGCGGCAGTGCGTTGATGAAACGCGTGCTGGCGTCGAGCGCATCGGCGCCGGCGGCCCACGCCAGGGCCAGTTCGCGCAGCGCATGGCGGGTCGGGCGGCTCAGTGCGCCGGCGATCGGGTCGCCGGCGTCGGCGAGCAGCTTGTCGCAGTAGAGCTTGCGTGCCACGTCGCTGCTCGCGATGAGGTCCATCAGCGAGCGCGCTGCGGCGTGGAACTGCTCGACCGGTAGTGCGCGGCCGGGATCGGTCTGGGCGTGCCAGGCGCACAGGTATTCGAGCGGCCCGAGGCTGCGCGTGTGGCCGTAGCTCAACGGGGGCGCACTCGACGTGTCGGCGCCCCAGGCGCTGCGCCTCCCGCTGGGCACGCGGCCGGTGCGCAGCGCGTGGACCAGCGCTTGTGCCACTGCGGCACGCGCGGCGTGCTCGCCGCGTTGACCGATCACGGCGAGCACGCGCAGGAAGGCGGGATACAGAGCGTCGCCGAGGCCGTCGCAAACGGCGATCAGGAGGTCGACGCGCTCTTCGTCGTGCTGCAGGTCGACGCAACCGTCGACCAGCGCCTGGGCCGCTTGAAGCCAGCGCGGTTCACTCGAGAGGTTGGTGACGCTCACGGCTGCGAACGAGCAATCAAGCCGCACGTTCGGCCAGGTGCATGAGCACGCGCCGGGTGTGTTGTTCGACGCTCAGGCCTCGCGCGGATGGGTGCACGTCAGCCGAAATGGCCGCATCGGACTCGCCGATCTCGGCGCGCCAATCCGAGGCGTCGAACGCCGTGGCGCGCGGCTGCGTGGCGAGCGGGGGCGGCAGCCAGGCGCTTGCCTGCGGCAGATCGGTCGGGCGAATCATGGACCGGCTCTCCGGTTGTCGTGGCCGTGATCAATTCGAGAATAGTCGCCGCGGACGTGCGGCGAAACTGCGGCGCCTCCCAGCTGGGAGCGACCCTAGTCGGGCTCGAAGAAGGCGCGCCGCGGCGATGCACTTCATCATTCGTTCGACGCCGAGTCTTCTTCCGGCGGTGGCAGGGTCGGCGCCCACGCATCGTCCGAAACAGACGGCAGTTCGTCCGCTGCCGGACGACCCGGACCATGCGCCTTCAACCGCGTGTCTTCATGCTCGTCGTCGGGCTCCCACGGATGCGCCAGCGGCGAGTCTTGGTTGTAGACCCAGTTGTAGCGGGTATCGAACGAGAACCCCTTGAAGACCAGTTCGCGCACGAACTTCGGCTCGGGGTCGGACTGTTCGCACGGGCCCGACTGGGGGTCGTCGGCGCTGGATGTCGTTGCAGTGTCCGGAGGGGTGACCGGTACGTTCTCCCACTCCCAGATCGCCTGGGAGACGAACCACACTGCACCGGTCATGTCGATTGGCAAGGTCATAGAACCTCCAATGGGTCTGGTGTCCATGCAAGCGCGAAGGCGAAGGCAGGTTGCCCCGCCTTCGCCTGGCGCCGGGCTCGAGACTCAGCCCTTCTGCGCGATTTCCTTCAGGGCGCCGCCGATCGTCTTGAGAACGTCGGACGCTGCGCTCATCATGAAGCTGAGCTTCTGCGAGGCGGCTTGCAGATCGGTCATCGTCGAGGCCTTGTCGCTGTCGTTCTGCTTCGTGGCCTTGGTGTCGCTGGAGTCGATGCCCTTGGCCTCTTCGTTCAGCGCGCCGACCTTCTCGGACAGTGCCTTGATCTTGTCGGTCTGGGCGTCCAGGGCCGACCCGAGCGCCTGAGCCAGCGCTTCGTACCAGCTCAGCTTGCCCTTGCCGCCCTTGGTGCCTTCGCAGCCTTCGCCATCGCGCATGTTCTGCAGCGCGCCTTGCTGAAGCTTCTGGGCGAAGTCCTGGAAGAAGTCTTGCAGGCCATTGCCGCACTGCGAACGCACATGCTCGTCGCACTCGGGGTTGCCGTGCTGCGTCAGCTGGTCGACCACGCCCTTGACCACGTCCATGATGTTCTTGCCGATGAAGTTGGGCATGCCGCCGCCCTGCATCAGGCCTTGGACGGCCGAGCCGATGGCGCCGCCGAAGCCTTGGGCGAGCACATTGGTCACGCTCGACAGGATCGCGGCTTGCGGAAACATCACCGAGGCAGCGGTGGTGGCGAGGTTGGCAACCGTGTTGACGGCGCCGCTGACGAAATTGCCGATGTCGGAGAAGAGGGACATGACGAACTCCTTGGGTGTGGGCGGAACGTGAGGGGTTTGTCCGGCCCGGGGTTGCACAAACGCAAACTGACTCTTGACCGCACCACTCCAGCAAGCCGGCTCGATGCGAACCTTCCTGCCAGCGACGTGGTTGCCTCTCTCAGTTGCACACCGCGCCGCGGACGTTTGAATTAAATTCGCCGCGGGGCCAACCGAACAGTCGGTGCGTTCGGCAGCTAGGGGCGCACCTCGTTGCGGGCGACCCTAGTCGCGCATGCGCTCAGCGCGCGTCGCTGCCGGGAAGGGCAGACGGCCGCGACGCGTCCGCCGGCCATTGGGCGATCGTGCTGATGCCGCCGCCGGTCACGCCCAGCATCCAGCGCGCGCCGCGGTACTCGACGATCACCACGCGCTCCTTCGCACCCACCGGCAACGCGCGCACGAAGCGCAGCGTCTCGTCGCTGCCAGGGCTGCCGCCGGCCTTGGCGCGCGGCTGCAGCCGGTCGCGCAGCAGGCGCAGCGCCAGCCAGGCGACGGCGATCACCACGCCCAGCGCCAGCAGCATGCTGGCGAAGCTCATCACGAACGATTCCATCTCGGGTCTCCTCGGCAGCCGCCTCAATGAGGCTTGGTGTACTGGGTCAGATCCTCGCCGGGCGCCGCCAGCCGCTGCGGCGACAGCGCCGCGAGCTGCACGATGCCGGCCTCGCGCTGCGCCTGAACGTGCTCGCGCACCTCCTGCGCCCACAGGATCACCTCGGCAATGATGTCGAACAGGTCGCTCGGCACGATCTCGCCGACCTCGGCGCGCGCGAGCATGTCGCGCGCCAGCGGGATGTTGCGCACGATCGGCACGCCGGCTTCCTCGGCCGCCTGGCGCATCGCGCGGGCGACTTCGTCCTCGCCCTTGGCGGCGATGGTCGGCACCGGGCAGGTCTGGCGGTCGTAGTCGATCGCGATCGCGATGTGCGTCGGGTTCACCACCAGCGCGGCGGCGCCGCGCGCCGCCTGGGTGGCGTTCTGCTGCGCGAGCTGCTGCGCCAACTGGCGGCGCTGTGCCTTGATGTACGGATCGCCTTCGCTTTCCTTCATCTCCTGCTTGATGTCGCGCATGCTCATGCGCATCTTTTTCTCGAACGAGTAGCGCTGGTACACCGCGTCGAGCAGCGCGAACAGTGCGAACACGGCCACCGACGACGCCAGCAGCTTGACGGTCAGGCTCCACAGCAGGCTGCCGATCGCGCCGATCGGCAGCTCGGGGGTGCGCGCCAGCGCGACGATCTGCGGCAGCGACGACTTGATCACCAGCCAGCCGAGCGTGAACAGCAGCGCCGCCTTGGCGATCGACTTGACCAGTTCGATCAGGTTGTCCATGCTGAACATGCGCTTGACGCCTTCGACCGGGTTCATCGAGTCGAGCTTGGGGCTGAGCTTCTCGAACGTCAGCACGGGTCCGGCCTGCAGAAACTCGGTCAGCAGGCCCACCACCGCCACCGGCACCAGCAGCATCGCCACCAGCGTGATCGCCAGTTTGGCCGACTGCGCGCCGATGGTGCGCGCGGCGCCAGCGAAGCCGGTGTCGAGCCAGCCGCGACCGATGGTGGCGAACAGGCTGTCGTACAGCATCGCCAGGCGCGAGGCGGCGAAGCCGACGGTCAGCACGCCGAGCACCAGCCAGATCATCAGGCCCACCGCGCTGGTGACGTCCTTGCTCTTGGCGACGTCGCCCTTCTTGCGCGCGTCCTGCAGCTTCTTCGGGGTCGGCTTCTCGGTCTTGTCGCCGCCGTCGTTCTTGCCGGACATGGCATCAGCCTCCGAACAGCGCGCGCAGCGTCTGCAGTGCGACGGCGCCGCGCGACAGCAGATCGTCCTGCAGCAGTTGCACCAGCGACGCCACCTGCACCCAGACGATCCACACCACCGCCACCGACTTCAGCGACTGCGACAGCGAGAACACGTTGAGCTGCTGGGCGAAGCGGTTGATCAGCCCCAGCACGCCCTCGATCACGTACATCAGCACCAGCGCCGGCGCGGCCACCAGCAGGGTGAGCGCCATGATGCGGCCGAACTCCGATTCGAACAGCCGCACGCCGCCTTGCAGCAGCGACGGGAACGGTGCGCGCACCGGCCAGATGGCGTAGCTCTCGAGCAGCGCGCCGACCATCACCATGAAGCCGCCGCCGGCCATGAAGACGAAGCTGGCCAGGCGGCCGAACAGCGCGCCGTTGAGCGTGACGCTCTGGCCCGACAGCGGGTCCTGCACCTGCGCCTGCGAGGTGCCGGCCTTGGTGTCGATCAGCGCGCCCGCGGCCTCGAAGGCCCACATGATGCCGGCGATCATGAAGCCGATCACGCCGCCGATCAGCGCCTCCTTGGCGAACAGCGCCAGCCACTGCCAGGTGCCCAGCACCAGCGGCGCCGGCGCGGGCTGCAGCATCAGGCTGAGCAGCGCGATCGCCACGAACATCGCGTTGCGCACGAGCGCCGGGATCAACTGGTTGGTGAACAGCGGCACCAGCAGGAAGGCCACCGCGACGCGGGTGGCCGACAGCCCGAGCAGCAGCGCCACATCGCGCAGGTTGCCGTAGAGCGCCAGCGCTTCCATCGGCTTGCCGTGGACCCTAGCGCCGCACTAGCGCCGCACCAGGCCGGCGAAATCGGTGAACACGCGGTCGCCGAACTGGTACAGCCCGCCGCCGAGCAGCGACGCGGTGATGAAGATGGTGATCACGATGGCGAAGAACTTGGCCACGTACTGCAGGGTCTGCTCCTGCAGCTGGGTGGCGGCCTGGATGAACGCGATCAGCAGGCCCACCACGGCGGCCACCACGATCGGCGGCGCCGACAGCAGCAGCACGAACCACAGCGCCTGTTGCGTGAGCTGGATGATGTCGCCATGCAGCATGTCGGGGCTCCCCGCCTCAGACGTAGGTGAGGATCAGGCCGTGCGTCAGCTTGACCCAGCCGTCGATCAGCACGAACAGCAGCAGCTTGAACGGCATCGACACCGTGGTCGGCGACAGCATCATCATGCCCATCGCCATCAGGATGTTGGAGATCACCAGGTCGATCACCAGGAACGGCAGGAAGATCAGGAAGCCGACCTCGAACGCGACCGCCAGCTCGCCGACCACGAACGACGGCACGACCACCAGGAAATCGCGCTCGCTCAAGCCGGCAGCCTGCCCGGGCTTGAGCGCGCGTTGCGCGGTCTTCAGGAAGAACGCGCGCTCGACCGGCCGGCTGTGCTTGAGCAGGAACTCGCGCAGCGGCTCCTTCGCGGCGTCGGCCGCCTTGAGCATGCTCTGCGTGCTGGCTCCGATGTTCTGCATGCCCGCCACGCGCTCGCTCATCTCCAGGCCCACCGGGTACATCACGTAGATGCTGAGCACCAGCGCCAGGCCGTTGATCACGGTGTTGGGTGGCACTTGCTGCAGCCCGAGCGCGTTGCGCAGCAGGTTGAGCACGACGACGATCTTGGTGAACGAGGTCACCATCACCGCGACGAACGGTGCCAGCGCCAGCACCACCACGGTCAGCAGGGCCGACGACGGGGAGAATTGGGTCAGATCCATGACCCGTTGAGTCGCGCCGGCGACCCGCGCGGTTCAAAGATTCCGGCTGCTGGGCGCCGGGCCGGCGTCACTCCGGTTGCACCGTCTCCAGCGCCAGTGCCCAGCCGTCGCCCCAGGGCATCAGCGTGCCGCGGGCGCAGCGCCGCGCAGCGCCGTCGCAGCGCCACAGGCTGGCCCGGGGACC
>JAJVIL010000013.1 GCA_022072045.1 Burkholderiaceae bacterium
ACTGCCCGAGTTGATGGAGCTGCGCAAGGCCGGCCAGACCCTGGTCGGCTTTCCGGCGCTGACCGATGGCGGCGACCATGTCGAGGTCGAGGTGTTCGACGAGCCCGAGGTGGCGGCGCGCCGGCATCGCGTGGGGCTGCGCCGCCTCTTCGCGCTGCAGTTGCGCGAGCCGCTGAAGCACCTCGAGAAGAACCTGCCCGGGCTGCTGGCGATGGGCGCGGCGTTCATGCCGCTCGGTACGGTGGAGGATCTGCGCGATCAGATCGTCGAGGTGGCGCTCGATCGTGCCTTGCTCGGTGACCCGTTGCCGCACGACGCCGCGTCGTTCCAGGCGCGGCTCGACGAAGGCCGCACGCGGCTCGTGCTGGTGGCGCAGGAGGTGGCGCGCCAGGCCGCTGCGGTGCTGTCGGAGTTCGCCGCGGCGACGCGCAAGCTGCGCGACGCGCGGCCGCCGAAGGAGTTGGCCGACGACGTGGCGGCGCAACTGGCGCGGCTGTGCTGCGCGCGCTTCGTCGTCGAGACGCCGTGGCCCGCGCTGCAGCACCTGCCGCGCTATCTGAAGGCGATCGTGCTGCGGCTCGACAAGCAGCGCGGCGACCCCGCGCGCGACGCGGCGCGCATGGCCGAGCTGCGGCCGCTCGAGCAGCGCTACGCACGCCGGCTCGCCGAGCGGCGCGGCAAGCCCGACGCGCGGCTCGACGAGTATCGCTGGCTGCTCGAGGAACTGCGCGTCAGCTTGTTTGCACAAGAACTGCGTACGCCGCAGCCGGTGAGCGTGAAGCGGCTCGACAAGCTGTGGGCGCAACTCGCGAGCTGAACGCCGGCTTGCGCCCGCACCAGCTCGCAGGGGATATCTCGATTCGAACGCGCCGCCAACCCGCGGCCGGGGCTTGAGCAATCGCGGCCAACTGCCTACAGTGCGCGCGCAGCGGCGAGGCGCCGCGAAGTCGGAGAGGCTGCATGCACTACGTCTGGATGGTGATCGTCGGTTTCGTCGTGGGCCTGATCGCCCGCGCCGTGATGCCGGGCGACCAGAAGCTCGGGTTGATCATGACGGCGGTGCTGGGCATCGTCGGCTCGCTGGTGGCCGGTTTCGTCGGCCAGGCGATCGGCTGGTATCAGGCCGGGCAGGGCGCCGGCTTCATCGGCTCGATCGTCGGCGCGCTGATCGTGCTGTTCGTCTACATGAAAGTCGTGGCCAAGCCCGGCGGCACGAGCGGCCCGTCGGCCTGACCCGCGCGGCGGCTGCGCGGCGCTCAGGCCGCGACCGACGCCTGCGGCGTACCGAGCGAACGCAGCACGTCGCGCACGAACTGCGCACGCTCGCGCGGTTGCGCCAGTTCGCGCTCGATTCGCAGGCGGTCGTTGCCGGCCAGGCGAATGTGGCGGTTGCGCTGCACCAGCTCGATGATGCGCTGGGCGTCGAACGGCGGCCTGGCCTTGAACGTGATGCTCATGGCCCGCGGGCTCGCGTCGACCTTCAGCACGCCGTAGGTGCGCGCCAGCACGCGCAGGCGGTGAGTGTCGAACAGCACCTGGCCCTGCGGCGGCAGCTTGCCGAAGCGATCGGTGATCTCTTCGAGCAGGGTGTCGAGCTGCTCGGCGCGTTCGGCCATCGCCAGGCGCTTGTACAGGTTGAGCCGTGTGTGCACATCGCCGCAGTAGGCCTCGGGCAGCAGCGCCGGCGCGTGCAGGTTGATCTCGGTGGTGGCCGCCAGCGGTGACAGCAGGTCGGGCTCGCGTCCGGCCTTGAGCGCGCGCACGGCCTGCGCCAGCATGTCGTTGTAGAGCTGGAAGCCCACCTCCTGCATGTTGCCGCTCTGGTGCTCGCCCAGCAGTTCGCCGGCGCCGCGGATCTCGAGGTCGTGCATCGCCAGGTAGAAGCCCGAGCCCAGTTCTTCCATGCTCTGGATCGCGTCGAGTCTGGCCTGCGCCTGCCTGGTCAGCGAGCGGGTGTCGGGCACCATCAGGTACGCGTAGGCCTGGTGGTGCGAGCGGCCGACGCGGCCGCGCAGCTGATGCAGCTGTGCGAGCCCGAACTTGTCGGCGCGGCTGATCACGATGGTGTTGGCGCTCGCGACGTCGATGCCGGTCTCGATGATTGTCGAGCACAGCAGCAGGTTGACGCGCTGCGCGACGAAGTCGCGCATCACCTGTTCCAGCTCGCGCTCGGGCATCTGGCCGTGCGCCACCGCGATGCGCGCCTCGGGCACCAGTTGCTCCAGGTGCTTGCGCCGCTGCTGGATCGATTCGACCTCGTTGTGCAGGAAGTACACCTGGCCGCCGCGCTTCAGCTCGCGCAGCACCGCTTCGCGGATCAGGCTGTTGCCCTCGTCGCGCACGAAGGTCTTGATCGCCAGCCGGCGCTGCGGCGCGGTGGCGATCACGCTGAGGTCGCGCAGGCCTTCGAGCGCCATGCCCAGCGTGCGCGGGATCGGCGTCGCGGTGAGCGTCAGCACGTCGACCTCGGAGCGCAGGGCCTTGATCGCCTCCTTGTGGCGCACGCCGAAGCGGTGCTCTTCGTCGATCACCAGCAGCCCCAGGCGCTTGAACGCCACATCCTTCGAGAGCAGCTTGTGCGTGCCGACGACGATGTCGATGCTGCCGTCGGCCAGGCCGGCGAGCGCGGCGGTCGTCTCCTTGCCGGTGCGAAAGCGCGACAGCTCGGCCACCTTGACCGGCCACTTGCCGAAGCGGTCGCTGATGGTCTGGAAGTGCTGCTCGGCCAGCAGCGTGGTCGGCGCCAGCAGCGCGACCTGCTTGCCGCCGAGCACCGCGATGAACGCGGCGCGCAGCGCGACCTCGGTCTTGCCGAAGCCCACGTCGCCGCAGACCAGGCGGTCCATCGGCTTGGGCGACACCAGGTCCTGAATCACCGCATGGATCGCGGCGCGCTGGTCGGGCGTTTCCTCGAAGCCGAAGCCGGCGGCGAACGCCTCGTAGTCGTGCGCCGAGAAGCGGTGCGCGTGTCCCGCGCGCGCCGCGCGCTTGGCGTAGAGGTCCAGCAGTTCGGCGGCGGTGTCGCGCACCTGTTCGGCCGCCTTGCGCCTGGCCCTGTCCCACTGGCCCGAGCCGAGCTTGTGCAGCGGCGCCTCCGACGCATCGACGCCGGTGTAGCGGCTGATCAGGTGCAGCTGCGCCACCGGCACGTACAGCGTGGCGTCGTCGGCATAGCCCAGGTGCAGGAACTCGCTGGCGCCGTCGCCGAGGTCGAGGTTCACCAGTCCGCGGTAGCGGCCGACGCCGTGGTTGGCGTGCACCACCGGATCGCCGATTCGCAGCTCCGACAGGTCCTTGATCAGCGCCTCGACGTCGCTCACGGCCTCCTGGCGGCGCCGCCGCCGCAGCGCGGGCGTGGCGGCGAACAGTTCGGCCTCGGTGATGAAGGCGATCGGCGGCAGCTCGGCGCGGCGCCACACGAAGCCGCGCGCCAGCGGTGCGGCGACGATCGCAACCGGCTGCGCGTCGGCCTCGAAATCCGCCAGCGTGGCGACGCTCGGCACCTCGATGCGGTGGTCGCGCAGCAGTTCGACCAGGCTCTCGCGCCGACCCTCGCTCTCGCCGATCAACAGCACGCGCGTGGTCTGCGAATCGATCAGCCCGCCGAGTGCGGCCAGCGGCTCCTGCGAGCCGCGCTCGACGCTGACGTCGGGGGCGGGTGCGGCCCACGGGTGCGCCTTGTTCGCATCGTCGAGAGACGAAGGGCGCAGCGCGAGCGTGGCGTGCGGCGCGGTGAGCGCGAAGAACTCGTCGGCGCGCAGGAAGATCGCCTCCGGCGGCAGGATCGGCCGCTCCGGGTCGTGCTGCAGGAAGCGATGGCGCTCGCGCGTGTCGGCCCAGAAGCGCTGGATCGCGGCGTCGAGGTCGCCGTGCAGCACGAGCGCGGCTTCGTGTCCCAGGTAGTCGAAGATCGTCGCCGTCGAATCGAAGAACAGCGGCAGGTAGTACTCGATGCCGGCGCCGGCGATGCCTTGCGCGATGTCCTTGTAGATGCGCGAACGCGTCGGGTCGCCTTCGATGCGCTCGCGCCAGCGCGAGCGAAAGCCCGCGCGCGCCGCTTCGTCGAGCGCAAACTCGCGGCCGGGCAGCATGCGCACCTCGGGCACCGGGTACAGGCTGCGCTGCGTGTCGGGATCGAAGGTGCGGATCGAGTCGACCTGATCGTCGAACAGATCGACTCGGTACGGCACCGCCGAGCCCATCGGGAAGAGATCGATCAGGCCGCCGCGCACCGCGTACTCGCCGGGCGACACCACCTGGCTCACGTGGCTGTAGCCGGCCAGCGTGAGCTGCGCCTTCAGCGCCGCCTCGTCGAGCCGCGTCCCTTGCTTGAAGGCGAAGGTCGTCGCCGCGAGAAAGCGCGTGGGCGCCAGGCGGGTGAGCGCGGTGGTCGCCGGCAGCAGCACGACGTCGAGGTCGCGCTGCAGCAGGCGCCACAACGTCGAAAGCCGCTCCGACACCAGGTCCTGGTGCGGCGAGAAGGTGTCGTAGGGCAGCGTCTCCCAATCCGGGAACACCGCGACCCGCAACTGCGGCGAGAAGAACCGCAGTTCGTCGGCGATTCGCTGCGCGTCGGCCGGGTCGGCCGTCAGGATCGCCAGCAGTGCGCCTTCGGCCCTGCGCGCGTCGGCGCTGCGTGCGAGCAGCAGCGAGTCGGCCGAGCCGGGCGGCAGCGGCAGCGCGAAGCGCTTTCCGGGGGCAACGCGGGGGGGTTGCATGGTGGCGGGCGACGCCCCGGTGATCACCGGAAAGCCGGCACCGCGCGTCGCGCGAGGTCGATTCTAGAATCGCGGCGATGACGACCACGACTGCACCGCGCCTGTTCGCGCTGGTGCCTTGCGCCGGCATCGGCGCGCGCGCCGGCACCGTCGGGCCGAAGCAGTACGCGCACCTGCGCGGGCGTGCGCTGGTGGCGCACACGCTGCGCGCCTTGCTGCGGGTGCAGCGGCTGCACGCGGTGCTGGTGGTGTTGGCCGGCGACGATTCGCAGTTCGAGCACGAGGTGCCCGAGTTCGGCGGC
Source organism: Burkholderiaceae bacterium (assembly GCA_022072045.1). Taxonomy (GTDB): domain Bacteria; phylum Pseudomonadota; class Gammaproteobacteria; order Burkholderiales; family Burkholderiaceae_C; genus JAEUPI01. The sequence goes on from JAJVIL010000013.1 coordinate 5,021, forward strand.
TCGCGCGGCTGGCTGGTGCGCCGTGGCGGGGCCACGCGCGCACAGACGGTGGCCAACGGCCTGCAGTCGCTGCGCGAGCGCGGCGCCGCCGACGACGACTGGGTGCTGGTGCACGACGCGGCGCGTGCATTGATCGAGCCGGGCGCGGTCGAGCGCTTGATCGACGCCTGTCTCGACGATCCCGTGGGCGGCCTGCTGGCGCTGCCGATGGCCGATACGCTGAAGCTCGAGCGCGACGGGCGCTGCGCGGCCACCGTCGACCGGCGCGACAAATGGGCCGCGCAGACGCCGCAGATGTTTCGCCTCGGGCCGCTGCGCGAGGCGCTGCAGCGCGCGGGCGACAGCGTCACCGACGAGGCGAGCGCGATCGAGGCCGCCGGGATGCAGCCGCGCCTGGTGGTGGGCGACGCCTCGAACGTCAAGGTCACCTGGCCGGAGGATCTGGCACGCGCGCAGGCGGTGCTGGCGACGCGCGAGCCGGCTGCCGCACCGACGCTGCGCATCGGCGAGGGCTGGGACGTGCACGCGCTGGTGCCGGGCCGGCCGCTGGTGCTCGGCGGCGTGGCGATCCCGCACAGCCACGGCCTGCTCGCGCATTCTGACGGCGACGCGCTGCTGCATGCGATCACCGATGCCCTGTTCGGTGCGGCTGCGCTCGGCGACATCGGGCGCCACTTTCCCGACACCGATGCGGCCTTCGCAGGCGCCGATTCGATCGCGCTGTTGACCGAGGCCGCCCGGCGCGTGCGCGCCGCGGGCTACGCGATCGTCAACGTCGATTCGACGATTGTCGCGCAGGCGCCGAAGCTGGCTCCGCACATCGACGCGATGCGCGGGCGCATCGCCGCCGCGCTCGGCGTCGAGCCGACGTGCGCCAACGTCAAGGCCAAGACCGCCGAAAAGATGGGGCCGGTGGGCGAGGGGCGTGCGATCGAGGCGCGTGCGATCTGCCTGCTGCAACGCCTCGCGGGCTGAGCCGCACGGCGTGCCCTCACGGCGCGCGCTTCAGCCGGATGTGCGCCACCAGGCCGCCATCGGCGGCATTGTCGAGTTCGAGCGAGCCGCCCATGCGCGCCAGCGCCTTCTCGACGATCGCCAGGCCGAGGCCGGCGCCGGTGGCCGCGGTGCGCGCAGCGTCGCCGCGGAAGAACGGCGTCGTCAACTGGTTGAGCTTCTCGGGCGCCACGCCCGAGCCGTGATCGCGCACGCTGATGATGACCCACGGGCCGGTGCGCGCGTAGGTCACGTGCACCACCGCGATGCCGGTGTCGATCGAGCGGCCGTAGCGGCGCGCGTTCTCGAACAGGTTGGCGAACACGCGGCCGAGCTCGATGTCGTCGGCCATCACCGAGATGTCGATCGCCACCCGGTGCTGGATGCGGATGGTCGTCGGGTCGCGAAACCCCTGCATCTCGCGCTCGACCACCTGCGCCAGGTTGACCGGCTTGAGCTTGGATTCGCCGGGCCGCGCGTAGTCCATGAACTTGTCGATGATGGCGTCGAGCTGGTCGATGTCCTGCGCCATGTTGCGCTGCGCCTCGTCGTCCTGCACGCTCATCTCGGCCTCCAGCCGCAGGCGCGCCAGCGGCGTGCGCAGGTCGTGGCTGATGCCAGCCAGCATCACCGCGCGGTCTTCCTCGACCTTGGCGAGTTCGCGCGCCATCCGGTTGAAGCCCATGTTGACCTCGCGGATCTCGCTGGTCAGCGTGTTCTCGTCGAGCCGCGAGTCGAACTCGCCCTCGCGGATGCGGCTGGCGGCGAAGCTCAGCTCGCGCAGCGGCTGGTTGATCAGCCGCGCGATGGCGACCGAGCCGAAGATCGTCGCCAGCAGCGCGATGCCGACCCAGACGAACCACGTCGGCCCGGTGAGCGCCTGCACGCGGCCGAGTTCGGTCTGCATCCACCAGGCGTCCTTCTCGATGCCGAAGCCGACCCACAAGCCGGCCTGGCCATTGACGCTGCGCGCGACGATCGTCCCTGGCCCGAGCCGGTTGTGCAGTTCGCCGCCGACGACGCGCGTGAAGCGGTCGACCTCGAACGGGTCCCACTTGTCGCTGGGTTCGTGCGGCGCGATGCGGATCGCTTCCTGCCCGGACAGCGACTTGACCATCGTCACGCGGTTGATGGCGTCGGTGTTGCGCAGCGCCGCGCGCGCGAGATTGACCAGGCTCGCGATCTGCTGCGCCGCGACCAGCGCGCGCGGCTCGAACTCGAGCGAGCGCAGCGTCCACACCCAGGCCATGATCCCGCTGCCCAGCAGGATCGCCAGCAGCACGAAGGTGCGCCAGAACAGGCTGAGGGCAACACCTTGCGAGCGGGGCATGTCAGCAGTTTGGGTTCACAGCGGGGCGCACGATACACGACCACCGGTCAGGACGGTAAGCGATGCACCGAAGGCGCAAGCGCCCGTCAAGCGGACGCCACGGATCTGGCTCCGCCAGGCCGTTGGCGTCGCCCCCTCGAGGGGGAAGCGGCCCTTCGGGCCGCTTCGGGGGTGGGCCTAGTTCGCGCCGTCGGGAACGAACACGTAGCCGACGCCCCAGACGGTCTGGATATAGCGCGGCTGCGAGGGATCGCTCTCGATCATCTTGCGCAGGCGCGAGATCTGCACGTCGAGGCTGCGGTCGAACGGCTCGAACTCGCGGCCGCGCGCCAGTTGCGCCAGTTTGTCGCGCGACAGCGGCTGGCGCGGGTGGCGCACCAGCGCCTTGAGCATCGAGAACTCGCCGGTGGTGAGCGCGATCTGCTCGCCGTTCTTCAACAGGCGGCGCAGCGAAAGATCGAACTCGAACGGCCCGAAGGCGACCGTCTGCGGCTCTTTCGACGGCGCGCCGGGCGCCTCCATCGCCGGGCGGCGGCGCAGCACCGCGTGCACCCGCGCCAGCAATTCGCGCGGGTTGAACGGCTTGGGAAGGTAGTCGTCGGCGCCGACTTCGAGCCCGACGATGCGGTCGACATCCTCGACCTTGGCGGTCAGCATGATGATCGGCGTCACGTCGTTGGCGGCGCGCAGGCGCCGGCAGATCGACAGCCCGTCTTCGCCGGGCAGCATCAGGTCGAGCACGATGAGGTCGATCGTCTCGCGGGTCAGGATGCGGTTCAGCGCCTTGGCGTCTTCGGCCAGCAGCACCTCGAACCCTTCCTGGGTGAGGTAGCGGCGCAGGAGGTCCCGGATGCGCGCGTCGTCGTCGACCACGACGATGCGGTCGGGTCGAGTGTTGGCGGGCGTATTCATCTGCAACTCCACATTTGTAACAGCGGCATTTTGCCGGGGGAAAACCCGTGCCAAGGCCGAAAACCGACCGGGTGTTACATCTATTTCTGGCATTGCGCCGGATTCCGTGACCTGGGACACGGCCTGCTCAACTCGCGCAGCGGCTGCAAGCAGCGGCACACTGGCGTCCCTGTCACGAACGCATCGCACAAGGATCGCACCCCATGGCGCGCACCAACACCATCGCCTGGATCTCCGGGGCCGCGCTGGCCGCCTGTTCAGCGGCACACGCGCAGAGCGCCGCGCCGGCCTGGCAGGTCAACGATACCTTGACGCTGTCGGCCGCCGCGAGCCAGGAGGTGCCGTTCGATGTCCTCACGATGACGCTGTCGGCGACACGCGAAGGCACCGACGCGGCGGCGGTGCAGGCGCAGCTGCGGCAGGCGATCGATGCTGCGCTCGTCGAGGCGCGCAAGGTGCATCGGCCCGGCCAGCTCGACGTGCGCAGCGGCGGCTTCAGCCTGTCGCCGCGCTACGGCCCGAAGAGCGTTGCCATCGCCGGCTGGGTGGGGCACGGCGAGGTGGTGCTCGAAGGGCGCGACATGAGCGCGATCGCCCAGCTCGCGGGTCGCCTCGGTACCCTGACGGTGGCGCGCGTGGGTTACTCGCTGGCGCGCGACACGCGCGAACGCGTCGAAAGCGATGCCGCCGCGCAGGCGATTGCCAAGTTCCGCGCGCGCGCAGCCGACTATGCCAAGCTGTTCGGCTACGCCGGGTACGCGGTGCGCGAAGTCAACGTCGGCAGCTCGGAGCCGATCTCGCCGCCCCTGCCGCGCATGCGCGCGATGGCGGCGGCCGTCGCCAGCGAACCGATCCCCGTCGAAGCGGGCAAGGCCAGCGTCACCGTGCAGGTCAACGGCAGCGTGCTGATGACGCGTTGAGAACGCCGTCACGCGGTTCGCGGTGCGGCGCTCCCCGACCGATCACTGCGCGACCCAGCCGCCGTCGACGTTCCACGCCACGCCGCGCACGTTGTCGGCGGCCGGCGAGCACAGGAAGACCGCCAGCGCGGCGAGTTGCTCGGCCGTGGTGAACTGCAGCGACGGCTGCTTCTCGGCCAGCAACTGGCGCTTGGCCTCGGCCTGATCGACACCAGCCTGGCTGGCGCGCGCGTCGACCTGCTTCTGCACCAGCGGCGTCAGCACCCAGCCCGGGCAGATGGCGTTGACCGTGACGCCGGTGGTGGCGGTTTCGAGCGCCACGCTCTTTGTGAAGCCGACGATGCCGTGCTTGCTCGCCACGTAGGCCGATTTCTCGGCCGATGCCACCAGCCCGTGCGTCGAGGCGATGTTCACGATGCGGCCCCAGTTGCGCTTCTTCATGCCCGGCAGCGCGAGCCGCGTGGTGTGGAACGCGGCGCTCAGGTTGATCGCGATGATCGCGTCCCAGCGCTCGGGCGGGAAGTCCTCGACCTTGGCCACGTGCTGGATGCCGGCGTTGTTGACCAGGATGTCGAGCGCGCCGAATTCGGCCTCGCAGGCCCGCACCATCGCCTCGATCTCGACGGGCTTGCTCATGTCGGCGCCGTGGTACGACACCTTGACGCCGCACTCGGCCAGCGCGCGCCGGGCAGGCTCGACATCGCCGAAGCCGTTGAGCATGACGTTGGCGCCTTCGCGCGCCAGCGAGCGCGCGACGCCCAGGCCGATGCCGCTGGTCGAGCCGGTGACCAGAGCGGTTTTTCCCTTCAACATGGTGGTTCCTTGCCGTGCGTTGTTAGGATCATTATCGATAAAGGAGTCGATCCGTGTCCGAACCCCGGCTGCTTCACGTCGCCTGCCTCAACGGCGTCAACCTGCACCGCATGGCGTATTGGGAGTGGGGCGATCCCGGGAACGACCGCGTGCTGCTGTGCGTGCACGGCCTGCTGCGCCAGGGGCGCGACTTCGATACTCTCGCGCGCGCCATGCGCGATCGCTACCGCGTCGTCTGCCCCGACGTGGTCGGCCGGGGCCGCTCCGATTGGCTACGCGATCCGATGGCTTACGTGTTTCCGCAGTACACGGCGGACATCGTGACGCTGCTCGCGCGGCTGAACGCGCGCACGGTGCACTGGCTCGGCACCTCGATGGGTGGCCTGATCGGTCTCGGTGTGGCGGCGCTCGGCGGCTCGCCGGTGGCCAAGCTGGTGCTCAACGACGTCGGGCCGCACATCGACCCGGCGGGCCTCGCGCGCATCGGTGCCTATGTCGGGCAGATGCAACGCTGGAAGACGCTCGACGAGGCGGCCGACGCCCTCTGGTCGATCTCCACCGGCTTCGGGCCGCACACGCGCGAGCAGTGGCTGGCGCTGACCGAACCGCAACTGAAGGCCGACGGCGATCACCTCGTGCCGCGCAGCGATCCCGACATCGCGCGGCCTTTGAAGACCACCACGCCGCAGATGGCCGCCGCTGGCGAAGCCGCGCTGTGGCAGGCCTACGATGCGCTGCGCTGCCCGACGCTGCTGCTGCGTGGCGCACAGTCCGATGTGCTGTCGAGCGCCACCGCGCGCGAGATGACGCAGCGCGGGCCGCGCGCGAAGCTGGTGGAGTTCGCCGGGGTCGGGCATGCGCCGACGCTGGTGCAGCCCGAGCAGGTGCAGGCGGTGCGCGAGTTTCTGCTGGATTCGCCGTGAAGACCGAGTTGATCCCGGCGGCCGACGAGGCGGCGCCGATCGTGCAGTTGGCGGTGGTCGACGCGCCGCCGGCCGGTGTTCCGATCGATGTCCTTGCCGTCGAGCAGGCTGGCGCGCTGCAGCGCGCGCGTGCCTTTGCCGAGCCGCTGCTGGCTGGCCACGTGCTCGACACCGGCGAGCCGGCGCTTGCGCACGCCGACGGCGTGGCTGCCATCCTCGAAGGCATCGGTGCGGCGCCCACCTTGCGCGCGGCGGCCTACATGGTGTATGCGGCGGACTTTCTGCAGCGCCCCGAAGAGATGGTGCGCAATGCCTTCGGCGAGTCGTACGCCGGGCTGGTGGAGCACACGCGCAAGCTGGTGGCGGTGCAGCGCGCGGCGCGTGCCGCCAACGTCGAGGTCGAGCGGCGCGAGCTGCAGACCGAGCGCGTGCGCAAGATGCTGCTCGCGTTCTCGCGCGATCTGCGCGTGGTGCTGTTGCGCCTGGCCTCGCGGCTGCAGACGCTGCGCTGGCATGCCGCCGCCAGGCATGGCTGCCCTGCCGAGCTGGCGCTCGAGTCGCAGCAAGTGTTCGCGCCGCTGGCCAGCCGCCTGGGCATCTGGCAGATCAAGTGGGAGCTCGAAGACCTCGCGTTTCGTTTCCTGCAGCCCGAGCAGTACGCGCAGATCGCGCGCGCGCTCGACCAATCGCGCTCGCGCCGCGAGGCGGCGGTGCGCGAGGCGAGCCAGCGCCTGCGCCGGGAGCTCGCGGTTGCCGGCGTCGATGCCCAGGTGCAGGGGCGGCCCAAGCACCTGTACAGCATCTGGAAGAAGATGCAGGGCAAAGGCGTCGAGCTGGGCTCGATCTACGACCTGCGCGCGCTGCGGGTGATCGTCCCCGAGGTGCGCGACTGCTATGCCGCGCTGTCGTGCGTGCACGCGCGCTGGCGTGCGCTGCCCGAGCAGTTCAGCGACTACATCGCCAAACCCAAGGCCAACGGCTACCAGTCGCTGCACACCGTGGTGCTCGACGACGACGGCGCTCCGCTCGAGGTGCAGATCCGCACGCGTGCAATGCACGAGCACGCCGAGTACGGCGTGGCCGCGCACTGGGCCTACAAAGAAGCCGGTGCGCGCGGCTACGGTGGCGTCAGCGCCGCCGGCGGTTTCGAGGAGCGCGTGGCGCAGGCACGCAAGGCCGTGTTGCGCCAACTGCTGGCGTGGGAGCGCGACCAGGCCGCGCAACGGCCGCACGGTGCCGGGTTCGACGACCGCATCTTCGTGTTCACGCCGCAGGCCACGGTGATCGAGCTGCCCGCCGG
>JAJVIL010000065.1 GCA_022072045.1 Burkholderiaceae bacterium
AAGCTCGACGACCTGGTGGCCAAGACTGCCGGCGTCAACCTGGAAGTGATCATCGCCGTCGGTCACACCGACAACGTCGGCAGTGATTCCTACAACCAGAAGCTGTCGGTGGCCCGCGCCGAGTCGGTCAAGGCGTACCTGGTGAGCAAGGGCATCGAGAAAAACCGCGTCTACACCGAAGGCAAGGGCAAGAAGCAGCCCGTGGCCGACAACAAGACCGCCGAAGGCCGCGCCAAGAACCGCCGGGTCGAGATCGAAGTGGTGGGCACCCGTACGAAGCGCTAGCCGCGATTCGGACGATCCATCCAGGCCCCGCTGCGGCGGGGCTTTTTTCTTGACCGACATGGGTGGCGCGCGCCGCTACGATGGGCGTATGGATGTCAACGCCGACCCGCAGGAGCTGAGCAAGTTCAGCGAACTGGCCCACCGCTGGTGGGACTCGCAAGGCGAGTTCAAGCCGCTGCATGCGCTGAACCCGCTGCGCCTGGACTGGATCGACGCGCTGGCGCCGCTGCGTGGCCGCCGCGTGCTCGATGTCGGCTGCGGCGGCGGCATCCTCGCCGAGGCGATGGCACGGCGCGGTGCCAGCGTCACCGGCATCGATCTGGCCGCCAAGCCGCTGAAGGTGGCGCGGCTGCACGCGCTCGACGCAGGCGTGCAGGGGCTCGAATACCTCGAGGTCTCCGCCGAGGAGCTGGCGCGGCAGCGGCCCGGAGCCTTCGACAGCGTGACCTGCATGGAGATGCTCGAGCACGTGCCGCAGCCCGAGTCGGTGGTTGGTGCGTGCGCCGCGCTGGCGCGCCCCGGCGCGCATCTGTTCTTTTCGACCATCAACCGCAACGCCAAGGCGTTCGCGTTGGCGATCGTCGGTGCCGAGCACGTGCTGCGGCTGCTGCCCAAGGGCACGCACGAGTACGCGCGCTTTATCCGTCCGAGCGAGCTGGCGCGCGCGTGTCGCGCCGCCGGGCTGGAGGTGATCGACTTGAAGGGCCTGCAATACAACCCGCTGACCGGTCGCTACTGGCTGTCGGGCGACACCGACGTCAACTACCTGCTGGCGTGCAGCAAGCCGTGATGGCGACGGGTTACGACGCCGTGCTGTTCGATCTCGACGGCACCCTGATCGACAGCGCGCCCGACCTCGCCGGCACCGCCAACGACCTGCGCACCCGCCGCGGCCTGCCGCCGCTGGCGCTGCAGGCGCTGCGCCCCATGGTGAGCGCCGGTGCGCGCGGCATGGTCGGCGCCGCTTTCGGCGTCAAGCCAGGCGAACCGCAGTTCGAACCGCTGCGCGAGGAGTTCCTGGCGCGCTATGCGCAGCGGCTGCTCGAGTCGACCCGCGTCTTCGAGGCGATGCACGCGGTGCTCCATGGCATCGAGGCGGCTGGCTTGCGCTGGGGCATCGTCACCAACAAGGCCGCGCGCTTCACCGAGCCGATCGTCGAAGGGCTGGCGCTGCGCCGGCGCGCAGCGGCGCTGGTGTGCGGCGACACCACCGCGCACGCCAAGCCGCACCCGGCACCGCTGCTCGAGGCGGCGCGCCAGCTCGACCTGCACGCGACGCGCTGCGCCTATGTGGGCGACGACCAGCGCGACGTGACCGCCGGCCGCGCCGCGGGCATGGCGACGCTGGTCGCGTCGTGGGGCTACCTCGGCGACGGGCCGCCCGTGCACGAATGGGGCGCCGACGCGATCCTCGACACGCCGGCCGCGCTCTTGAACTGGCTCGGAGTGGCCTAAACTCAAAGCCTTGGGGCCGACCTGGCTTCGACGTGGGTGCGGAGTCGGATCAGGGCATGCCGAGCGCCAGATCAGCTCGTTAATCCAGCTGGAACGAAGTAACTGCGAACGACGAACGTTTCGCCCTCGCCGCCTAAAAACCGGTGAGCCTCGCAACGGCAGGCCGATGGGCCGGGCCCGCGCCGCAAGGCAAAGGCTGCGAGGTCATTCACATCGGCTGGTGGTGCGTCGGGTCACTTGGCGCATCGCGAGACTCAAGGTGACTGGTGAATCCGGTAGCGTGCTGCTGCGCGACCGGAGACGCGAGATCCAAATCAGACAGCTACGCATGTAGAACTGGCCGGCGATGGCTTGCGGACGGGGGTTCGATTCCCCCCGGCTCCACCAATCAAGGCTCCGCAAGGGGCCACAAGCGAACAAGGCGCTAAGTAAATCAACTACTTAGCGCCTCTTTCGTGCCCGCATGGGTCCAAGTGGGGCCGCTTGCACCGGAGAACTGACCGGACAACAATCCGGATAACTAGCCCCAACCGGACAACTGGGGCAGGGAGTTATCCGGTATGGCTGCCAATCTCCTGACTGACAAGACGATCCGCGCCGCTCTGAAGAAGGCCGCTGCGGGCGACGCTACAACCCTCTCGGACGGCGAGGGGCTGACGCTGATCGCGCGCCCTGACGGCGGTGGCTGGTGGCGCATGCGCTATTGGTTCGGTGGCCGAGAGAACCGGCTTTCGCTGGGCACCTATCCGGCCGTTAGCCTGGCCGACGCGCGCGCGCGCCGCGATGACGCGCGCAAGTTGATCGTTGCGGGCACGGACCCGAGCGCGCAGCGCAAGGAAGACAAGCGCCAGCGCGCGGCGCGCAAGGCGGCCGAGAAGGCGATTGCGGACGGGGAGGCTGCCCCGGGCAGTTTCGAGCATGTGGCGCTCGAGTGGTGGGCTGCGGTCCATACCGCCAAAGTGAGCGAAGGCCACGCCGAGCGCACACTGATCCGTCTGCGCAATGACGTGTTTCCGTGGGTCGGAAGCCGGCCCATCGCCGAAATCGAAGCACCCGAACTGCTGGCCGTGCTGCGCAAGATCGAGGCGCGCGGCGCCATCGAGACGGCGCACCGTGCCAAGGATGCGTGCGGGCAGGTGTTCCGCTACGGCATCGCGGCGGGCCACTGCACGCGCAACCCTGCAGCCGATCTGCGCGACGCGCTCAAGCCCGTGCCGACGCGCCACCACGCGGCGATCATCGATCCGAAGAAGGGCGGCGAACTGCTGCGCGACCTGATGGCCTACAACGGGCATCCCGTGACACGCGCCGCGCTGGCGCTGTCGGCGATGCTGCTGCTGCGGCCGGGCGAGCTCCGGCAAATGGAATGGGCGTGGATCGACTTCGACTCGGCGACGCTTACCATCCCCGGCGAGCTGATGAAGCGAAAGAAGGCCGACAAGGTGAACGGCGTTGCACACATCGTGCCGCTTGCACCGCAGGCGGTGGCCGTGCTGCGCGAGCTCGTCCCGCTCACGGGTGGCGAAGGTGCGCGCTACGTGTTCCCCACGCAATACAACGTGCAGCGGCCGATGAGCGAAAACACAGTCAATCTCGCGCTGCGTCGCATGGGATACGACCGCAAAACGATGACGGCGCACGGGTTCCGCGCGATGGCGCGCACGATGATCGCCGAGCGCTTGGGTATCGCGCCGGAAGTGATCGAGGCGCAATTGGCGCACGCGGTGGGCGATGCCTTGGGCCGCGCCTACAACCGCACGCAGTACCTCGAGCAACGTCGCGACATGATGACCAAGTGGGCCGACTACCTGGATCGACTGCGCAAGGGTGCCGATGTGTTGTTGTTGCCTGTTCGAGCAGCCTGAGTTGTATCCGGCGCCTCGGCGGCTCTGAGGCAAGCGGGGCGTGGCGGTGGGCTAACACCGCCGGCCCCTGACCACAACGTGCAACCTTCAGGAGAAGCACATCATGGCTGGTTCAGAGGCTACCACCAGGAAGACCCGCGTCGACAGGCGCTACTACACGCCGCCCACCGTGATTCGCCGAGTAGACGGCGTGCTAGTTGTACGCAAGCACAACGTGAAGCTATACAGCGGGTCGGCCGAGGCCATCCTTGCGACCGGCTTGGTCGCCGCGGACATGCTTCCTGGACAGCCCGGCGTGCCCCTCACCGGCGTCTGCTACTACCCTCTCGGTGTTGAGCAGCGCGACTACTCGCATCGCATACCAGGCCGCATGGAGATTCGGCGGCAAGCCTCTGGAAGGATTCAGGTCGCACTCACGGTCTCGCTCGAAGAGCAGATAAGACGCGACGAGGAGGAGCAGTGCAAGCCTGAAGCGCCGTCAGTGCCCAAGTGCGGAGAAGTTCAACTATCCGCCCTACGCCCCGTCACGCGCCGATACTTCGACGGAGCTGCTTCGATTGCGGTCTCAGCGACAGAACACGGAATAGCCGGACTTCGGATCAGCGGAGTTGTTACGAGTAGCGTGGCTCTGTCTGCCTTCACGCACTTGGCTGCTGCCGTCACACGCTGTCAGCCGCTGGGCTTGATTCTCGACTTCAGGCTAGCGGCGCTGGCGGTCGACGTGCACAGCATTGCGCAGGTCGAAGACCTTGTCCTGACTCAGTCGTCCAGAATTCCAGCAGCCTTGCTTGTGTCGCCCGATTGGCGGAACACATGGCGCGAATACGCTTGGTCGCGCGCCCTTCACGATGGATTGCTGCGTGGTGTCATTCAGAATCCGAAGGAGGACGCTGCCTCATGGATCTCGAGACACGCCTGGGTGCTGGCGTCCGAGTCGCCGCTGCGGGCCTACCGCACGTCAGAGGCCGATCTCAATAGTTCAGCTCAACGAGTGCTGGAGTCGCTTTGCACCACGACTGCCTGAAGGACTTGGGTGGACTTCACGCAGACCAGCAGCTAACTGATGAAGCCGACTGAGCTTGAGCAACCGCGCGCGAGCCGAGCGCGCCGGGAAGGTAGCGCGACCACTCAAGTCATCGTGTCGCAGGACCGAGCGGACCTGAAGGCACTCAAGCCGTTCATAGTGCTCAAGCGCGCACAGGGTGACGCTGACCTCGTGGCCGTGTTGGAGAAGCTCGCCGCGAGGGACGCGAGCGCGACCGGCATTCGGCACTGGCTCATTGCGCACCGTGGACGGTCCAGGCGGCCGGCCGACGACCCACCGTGGGGCTTGATCATGCTGGCCGTCAGCATCAGGTATCACCGCACTCTGACGGCGTGGGAGCGTGTTCCGGCGAAGGCTCGGGCGAAGCAGATCGCGCGCCTGGCTCGACTGGTGGAAGCCTTGGTGCGCGAGCTCAGGACAACTGACGTTCCAGCCATCGCGCCGGCAATCTATCTGTTCGATCCTGCTGTTCTGGACGATGCGTTTGGGGAGCACCGTCGATTGAGCCTCGATAAGGACGGTCACACCCAGGTCAACAACTGGTGGGAGCTGCCGCTGAAGCTGCGCCCACTTCTCGACCAGCAGCTCGCACCTCTGCTGGAGAAACTTGCTGAGCAACTGAAGCCTGGGACGCGGCACGCCCCTGCTGCTTTCCGGGTTGAGGCCGTCACTCACGGCGTTGCTCCCCCGGCAAGCATCTACAGGACTCCACGCGACGCCCGCCCGAACACCGGCGAACCAGATCAGCGTGTTTTTGCGCGACACCTCGTTGGCTTCTTCAAGGCGCAGTATGGATTGGTGCCAAACGGTGTGATCGCCGACTTGGTCAATATGGTCATGCCTGACGCTGAGCCACTTGCGACGGAGGAGTCAATCAGGGATTGGCGAGGGATCAAGTAGAGAGCGCCATTCTGGTTAACCGGATGACTAGAACGGCGCTGTTCAGCTAACTCCACCAAAGGCAGGATGAGTCCATCGCAGACCGCATTGGACCATGAGCAAGAAGACCGACCTCCCGCCTGTTCCCGCCTCGCTGGCCGATGTCGCGCTAGTCGATGCGCCGTCCATCGCTGCAGCAGCGCAACTCTCGCTTAGCGCCTGGCATGCCTTGGTGCACGACACGGATGCGCCACAACCAGTGGTGCGCCAACCTCGGTACACCCGCTGGCGCCTGGCGGACATCAGGGCGTGGCTGATCGAGCGTGCCGAGGCGGGCTCAGATCCGAAGGCTGCCGCCGCGGTAGTCGAGAACGCGACCAAGGCGAGCGCGAAAGCGCGCAGCAAGTCGGGCGCCACCACCAAGCCACGGGACCGCTGAGACCCGATGGGTTCGACAGATCCTATCCGGTCATTTCGCGCCGCGATTGCGGTGACGCTCGGCTACGCACCCGAGGTCATCGAACCCGGCCGCTTGATGCGGTTCGCCACTTCAAGCAGGCGAAGCGACACGGCCGGCTGGTGCAAGCTGTTCGCGGACCTGCGTGGTGGCGTATTCGGCGACCACCGGGCCGGCATCAGCGAAACGTGGAACGCGATCGACAGCGCAGCGACCACGCGCGCGCAGCGCGCCGAACTGGCACGGCAAGTGGCGGCGGCATCTGTCGAGCGCGAACGCCAGCAGCGCGACCAGTGGGCCGAGAACGCGAAGCGCATCGCCCGGTTGTGGGCGGAGTGCGTGCCTCTTGTGCCGGGTGACCCGGTGACGCTCTACCTGAAGCGCCGCGGCCTTGCCGGCGTGTGGCCGCTGCCGGCGTGCCTGCGGCTGCACCGTGCGCTGCCGTACTGGGATGGCAACGATCGGGTAGGCACCTTCCCCAGCATGGTCGCGCCCCTCGTTGCGCCCGACGGCCGCATCGTTGCCTTGCATCGCACTTACCTGACCACTGATGGACGCAAAGCCGACGTGCGCAGCGCTAAGAAGCTGACCGCAACGGCGGGACCGCTGACCGGCGCATGCATACCGCTGCTCGAGCCAGCGCGCGGCGTGATCGGCATCGCCGAGGGCATCGAAACTGCCTTGGCAGCGTGGCTCGCTTCGGGTGTGTCGACCGCGGCCGCGTATTCGGCCGGCAACCTGGCGGCGTACCGTTGGCCGGCGGGCGTTAGGCAGCTGGTGATCTTCGCCGACGCCGACCGGGCTGGGGGCAGGGCAGCCGACGAGCTGGAAGCGCGAGCGATCCGAGCTGGGTTGCGATGCAACGTGCTGACGCCGAGTGACGAAGGCGCGGACTGGTGTGACGTGTGGGCGCAGCGTGGCGCCGTCACGGTGGACGGAGCGGCGCGATGAACGCGGTTGTCGAAGACCTGCGCCGTGCACGCCAAGTCGGGGCACCAGCAGTGCAACCTCTCGATGACGTTCACGGCTACATCGGCCGCTTCTGCGTGTTCCGCGACGAACACGCCCTGGTAGCCGTGACGTTGTGGGCGGCGCACGCGCACATGGTGGAGAGGTTCCACACGACGCCACGGTTGATGCTGAGTTCGCCCGAGGCCGGCAGTGGCAAGACGCGGGTTCTGGAGGTTCTGGAGCTGCTGGTGCCGGACCCGATGTTCTGCCTGAGCGCATCGCCCCCAGCGATCTTTCGCACCCTGGCCGCCCGCCACATCACGCTATTGGTGGACGAGGTGGACGCCATCTTCTCGCGCCGAGGAGCGGAGGATGCGAACGAAGACCTGCGCGCAATGCTGAACGCCGGGTACAAACGCGGCGCCAGCATCCCGCGATGCGTCGGTCCGCGACACGAGGTGCAGCAGTTCCAGGTGTTCTGCGCGACGGCACTGGCCGGGCTCGGCGACCTGCCCGACACGATCATGTCGCGCTCGATCATCATCCGGATGCGCAAGCGGGCCGGGCACGAGCGGGTCGAGCCGTTCCGCACGCGCGAGCAGGAAGCACCAGGGCACGAGCTGCGCGAACGGCTGGCCGCGTGGGCAGGAACCGTTGCGGAGGCTTGCGGCGCCGCCTGGCCGGCAATGCCGCATGGCGTCGTGGACCGGCCCGCCGAGGTGTGGGAGCCGCTGATTGCGGTGGCCGACGCAGCGGGCGGCGACTGGCCCGACCGCGCGCGACGGGCCTGCGTCGCCCTGCTCAAGGTGGCGAGCGATCGGCGCGCTACCTTGGGCGTGCGACTGCTGATGGACCTGAGAACCGTCTTCGGCGACGCGGATGCAATGCACACCAAGATCATCTTGGACAAGCTTCATCGAGGCGAAGGGCTCGAGGCCGATGCGCCCTGGAACGACCTGCACGGCAAGCCGATCGCCGAGCGCGGACTGGCAACGATGTTGAAGAAGTACGACGTCGGCTCGATCAAGGTCAAGGTCGGCGGGGTGTCGTTGCAGGGCTACCGGCGCGAACACCTGTGGGACGCGTGGCAGCGATACCTACCGAGCGCTCCCTCCCCGAAGGAAGCGGAACCTCCAGAACTTGCGGTACCCGCGCGCCGCCAGGTTCCACAGGTTCCACAGGTTCCCCAGGTTCCGGATGCTTTGGCAAGTGTGGGCGCTGGTGGCGACGACGACCCGGAGGAGGTCTAAATGGGCGCGCGCGAACTGCTGTGCGAACTTGCCGACGCCGGGTTCCTGATCGAAGCGGCCGGCGACAAGCTGCTGATTCGGCCGGCAGCGCTAATGACCGACGACATGCGCGCGGCGCTGCGCGAAGCCAAGCCCGAGTTGCTCGAGATGCTGTCGGCGCCACGCCCATACCGGCTGTCGAGCTCCGAGGCCGAGCGATGCCACTCGCCGCATTGGAGCGACCCCGAGATTGCCACGTTCGTCGGCCGAGTGACCCTGCTCATGCGCCGCGGGATGTCGGCCACCGACGCCGATGACTTGGCCGAGCGACTTACGCTGCGCGACCGCGAGGGGCATGACCGTCTGACCCGCGCGCTGCAGCGCCACCAAGCGTTCGATGGGGGTGCCTGATGGCCGCCATGAGCCGCACCAAAGGCAAGGTCGGAGAACGTGAGATCGGCGCGCTGATCCGCGACTTGACTGGCTGGGAGGTACGCCGTCGTGTGCGTCAGCACGAAGGCGACGCCGACCTCGAGGGCATCCCTGGCTGGTGCGCCGAGTCCAAGCGCCACGCGCGTGCTGGCCGCGCCGATATCGCAAAGTGGTGGGCTCAAGCAGTCGATCAGGCGGCTCGAGTCGACCAGTTGCCGGTCCTGTTCTTTCGCATTGATAGGGACGCCTGGCGCGCGGTGTGGCCGGTGGCGCTGGTGCTGGGTGCCGAGCGGTCCACGGGTTGGCTGCAGTACGACTTGACCGCGGAGACATCGATCGCCGGATGGGCAGCGGTGGCGCGCGAACTGGTAGCCCACGATGCAGAGCGCCCCAAACCCCATGAGCACCTCAGTACTCCTCAGGCGCCCGAAACGATGGAGCGGCAGACATGAGCCGTTCCGCGCGCGCGAGGCGCGGGCCGAGGTGCTGGTGTTTGCTAGTAGTGCTGCCTCAGTGTTCGGAATTGTTAAGGCGCGGGTTAGTGTCCCGGTTAGTGCCAGGAATTGCTCGGGCCTCGTGCAGCACACGCGCTGACCAGCCAAACCCCATGGACTGATGGGAAATGATGGTGTCGACGCCTGACCTGCAAGCCGACCTTCGTGCTGAGTACCGGCGTGCCCTAGTTGCTCACGAACGCGCCATCGCAAAGCTCGTGGCCAGCGGAGTGGATCGCCACGCCGCTTACTGCCAAGTGCCATCGATCGACTTCCGACGCTTCGCTGGCTTGACGTGCGGTGCCAAGTCGAAGCGCACTGGCCAGCCCTGCAAGCGCACCGACCTCCACGACAACGGGCGATGCAAGTTCCACGGCGGGTTGAGCACTGGCCCCAAGTCAGAGGCCGGCAAGGCTCGTACCGCGCAGAACCTGGTGCGCAGTCTCGACACCAAACCCCATGCAGCGCTGACAGATGCTGACGCCGACCGTTCCGCTCGCGCGCGCCATGGTCTGGTACGCGCCGAGGTACGCACGGAAGTCCCAGAGCCGCGGACAGTAGAGGGCGATCCATCGGATCGGCCAGAACCGACATGTACGCGCGCACGCGCACGCGCGTACAGCTCGCCGACCACCGGCGAGGCGATCGACGCCACCACACAGTTCACCGACGGTGAGCAGCGCCGGATCGAGCGGCGCGTCGTCTACTTCAGCGCGAAGGGTGTTCCCAAGCACGAGGCTGCCGAGTTGGCACGCCACCTCGTGCTCGAGCGCGATCGGGTCAACGAGCTACGCGACAGCGGTTCCTGCGCAGAGTGCGAGAACTGGGGTGGCGGCAGCTGCCTGGCTGAGAAGGAAGGTGCCGGCGTCGAACCGCGGCCGATCCAAGAGGTTTGGAGCTGCTGGTGCGCGCGGAGACCCATGCCGTGAGCAAGCTCGGCCCCGATTCGTCACGTTCCGCGCGCGCGAGAGAGGGACGGGCTTGTCTACTTGCGCTTCGGTGATACGGTAACCGCATGAGTTTCGATTCGGTCTTCAAGAGGATGTGGGAGCAGGGTCGCAAGATCGACCCGCTGACCCACAAGGCCATCGAGAAGGTCGTCGCGCAGGATTCGCGCAACGTGCGCACGATCGCGCGCGGGCTGGGCCTGACCGCCCTGGAGCGGGAGGCCGACAAGAACGTGAACGACCCGGTGCGCGGCATCGGGCGCGCGGCAGCGACCACTGGTCTGCTCTACGGCGGCTACGCCTTGATGAGTGGAGGCGGTGCCGCGGGCGGCGCAAGTGCGGCCGAAGCCGCCATGGCCACGCCCGCCGCGCCGACCGGCTCAGTGTTCATCCCCGGGGCGGATTCGGCCGCCACCAGCGCGGCGGCGGGCTACTCGAACATGGGCTCGGCCGCTGTGCCCAGCGCGGTCGATCTCGGCGAACTCGGCGGCGTGCAAAGCACGGGGCGCACAGTCAACTGGGCGCGCATGGGCGACGCAGTGGCCTCGATGACGCCGCCCAGGAAGCCCCAGTACCCCGTGGAGCCATCGAACGTCGAGATCGAGCAGCCTGACCTCGCGGCGATCTACGGCATGTCGAGCAAGCAGGCCAAGCAGTCGCCGGATGGCGGAGCCGACGCCGCGATTGCGCGCGGCGCAACAGGTGCTGACCCGATCGACACAAACGGCGTGCAGATAGCGGCCATCCAAGCACTGAGCCGGCGCACCAAGGCGCTGCGTGCGCGCATCGACGAACTCGCGCAGCGGCAAATTGGGCGCGATCGCTGACTACAGATGCCGTGGCGCTCGACGCTCAGACGACTGATTCACACTCTGTGCTGGTCCCGCGCGCGCTCCGCGAGAGGCTACAGGTCAGCCGGCGCAGTGTCTGACCAGCCTGAATCAACATGCTCGCACCAGACCTCAAGACCGTTCGCGTCCCGTTGCCCGCTGGGGCGGTAGATCAGCCAGGCACCGAAGCGGTCCGACGGATCGACTGGAAGACTGAGCTCGTCGGCGTGCGTCTCAACTTCCATGCGACGCCCTTGCGCGCGCCCGTCACCCAACACGACGGTTTTGAGTTTGACCGGCCTCGGCCAAGCACTCCGAAAGCGTAGTCGGTGCACAGCCAAACGGATTCAAGCAAACGGCATGCACTTGCATCGGGAAAAGGAGACACATGAGAAGCGATACCCGCCTGTCTGCCATCGCCCGCTGCCGACCCTCGATGATCTTGGCTAGGCCGGCGCGACGGTGCGCCCTGTGATCCCGTGCCGCGAGGATCTGCAGTGCGAGCGGTCGTGACCTCACGGCAAGGACGCTTTCACTCGCTCCAGGAGCGTCAGTTCCCGGCCTCGAACATCCATCAGTCGCAATCCGATCACCTTGCGGTCTCGCGGCAGTTCGATGATCCCGACGCCCTTGCGCCCGGGAAGCACTTCAACCTTCGTCGAAGTCGTCCATTTCGCTCCCAACTCGTCGAGGTAGCGGTCTAAAGCTTCCCAGTTCAGCCCCCCGGATGCCTTGTTCGAGGGTGTTGGCGGCGAGAAGGTCCGTGGTGATCGGATCACTTCGAACTGCACCTCAAGCACCAGTTCCTGCAACAGCCATGGCCCGGGATTCGTCAATTCAACCTCGAGAACGCGCTCGTCCTGGCGCCAGACGGTCGTCACCTTCTCCTTGTAGGAGCCGGGCAACAGGCGAGTCGCGTCCTGCGCGAGCGCGATCGACGCACTGACCGCACCAGCGAGCACTACGGAAAGGAGTTGCCAGCGCATCACCGGGGCCCTCCTAGTTCCTTCGGCCACCTCGTGACTGACCGCAGGCGAAGAGGTTGGAGCGGGGGAATCACTCAGCGCGTCCCAACTATCACTGCGCGGCGGGTTTCGATCTGAGCAAGGCGTTGCAGCCGCCGATGTTGCCCGCTGCGTTGGTGTTCACGATCGTCCCCGAGGCATTGGCGAAGAAAGTGACGGTGCACTGATAGGCTGTCCCGTCGAACGAAGTGTCCATGCTCGT
>JAJVIL010000081.1 GCA_022072045.1 Burkholderiaceae bacterium
GCCAAGGACAGCGCGGCGCTGACCGCGCTCAGCGGCGGCTTCCCGCAGCCGGCGCGCCGGGCGCTGCACGCGCTGCTCGATCTGTACGGCGACGAGTCGGTGCTCGAACGAGCGCGCGCCGTGCTGCCGCGCAGCGAGCTGATCCGCCGTGCGATCGACGACCTGGCCTGGCTGGCGCGCCACGTCCGGCACGCGCACCCGCAGGTGCGCATCGGCTTCGACCTGGCCGATCTCGGCGGCTACGCCTACTACAGCGGCGCACGCTTCGCGGTCTACGCGGCCGATGTCGGCGAGGCGGTGGTGCGCGGCGGCCGCTACGACGAGGTGGGCGCGGTGTTCGGCCGCAACCGGCCCGCGGTGGGTTTCAGCCTCGATCTCAAGGCGCTTTCAGCGCACGGCGCCGATCAGGCGCCGCAGCCCGCGATTCGCGCACCGTGGAGCGAGGACGCCGACTGGCGCAGCGCGGTGCGGCGCCTGCGCGAACAGGGCGAGACGGTGCTGTGCATCCTGCCCGGCCACGAGCCCGAGGCGCCGGGATTCGCTTGCAACCGCGAGCTGGCAGCCGTGGGTGGCCGCTGGGTGTTGCGGGCGCTGTAGGGCCTGTTCACGCTATGCGAGGGCTCGCGTGACTCAGCAAACGGCCGCCAGCAAGGCGCGCGGCGCCGCCCAGGCTGGACGCCTGGGCAAGCCGTGTAACGCGGCTGGCGGCCGTTTGCTGAGATCACCCTTCGGGCCGCACCCTGGCAGGCGCCAGGGCGTCGTTGCTCGCTCGTTGCGTGCCGCAGGCACGCTGCCTCGCTCTCGCCTAGCCCTGGAGCCTGCCAGGGTGCGGCGCGAGCCCTCGCATAGCGTGAACAGGCCCTAGTTCGACCGGGCCGCGACGTCACATGAGTGCACACGATCCGATCGCGCGCGGCCGCAACGTGGTGGTGGTCGGCACGCAGTGGGGCGACGAGGGCAAGGGCAAGGTCGTCGACTGGTTGACCGGCCACGCGCAGGCCGTGGTGCGTTTCCAGGGCGGCCACAACGCCGGCCACACGCTGGTGATCAAGGGGGTCAAGACGGCGCTGCAGCTCATACCGTCGGGCGTGATGCGCGACGGCGTGGCCTGCCTGATCGGCAACGGCGTGGTGGTCGACCCCGCGCATCTGCTGTCCGAGATCGCGCGCCTCGAGGGCATCGGGCTCGACGTGCGCTCGCGGCTGCTGATCAGCGAATCGTGCCCGCTGATCCTGCCGCTGCACGTGGCGCTCGACGCGGCGCGCGAGGCGCTGCGCGAGCGCAGCGGCAGCGGCAAGATCGGCACCACCGGCAAGGGCATCGGCCCGGCCTACGAGGACAAGGTGGCGCGGCGCGCCTTGCGCATGCAGGATCTCAAGCACCCGCAGCGCTTCGAGACCAAGCTGCGCGAGCTGCTCGCGCTGCACAACGAGTCGCTCGCCGGGCCTCTGCACGCGCGACCGCTGGAGCTGCAGCCGATGCTCGAGTCGGGGCTGCGTGCCGCCGAGCGGCTCGTGCCGCTGCTGGGCGACGTCGGCAGCCGCATCGCGCAGCTTCATCGCGACGGCCACAACGTGCTGTTCGAGGGGGCGCAGGGCACGCTGCTCGACATCGACCACGGCACCTATCCGTTCGTCACCTCGAGCAACTGCGTGGCCGGCAACGCCGCGGCGGGCTCCGGCGTCGGGCCGCAACTGCTGCACCACGTGCTGGGCATCACCAAGGCGTACACCACGCGGGTGGGCAGCGGGCCGTTCCCGACCGAGCTGCCGATCGACGTGCCGGGCACGGTCGGGCACCACCTGTCGACGGTGGGGCAGGAGCGCGGCGTCGTCACCGGCCGCGCGCGCCGTTGCGGCTGGCTCGACGTCGCGGCGCTGCGCCGCGCGATGCTGATCAATGGGGTATCGGGCCTCGCGGTCACCAAGCTCGACGTGCTCGACGGCCTGCCCGAAGTGCAGATCTGCGTCGGCTACCGCTTCCAGGGGCGGCGGCTCGATATCCTGCCGCTCGATGCCGACGAGATCTTCGCCTGCGAGCCGATCTACGAAGCGCTGCCCGGCTGGCGCGAACCCACCGCCGGGCTCACGCGCTGGGAGCAGTTGCCGGCCAACGCGCGCGCCTACCTCGAGCGCATGCGCGAGCTGATCGACGCGCCGATCGACCTCGTGTCCACCGGCGCCGACCGCGAGCACACGATCGTGCTGCGACACCCCTTTCTGGCCTGAACCCTGGAGGCGACCCGGCGATGCTCACCGACGACGGCAAACATCTGTACGTGTCGTGGGACGAATACCACCTGCTGATCGAGCGCCTGGCGCTGAAGGTCGCGGCCTCGAAGTGGCCCTTCGACCAGATCCTGTGCCTGGCGCGCGGCGGCATGCGGCCGGGCGACGTGCTGTCGCGCGTGTTCGACCTGCCGCTGGCGATCATGTCCACCAGTTCGTACCGCTCCGAGGCCGGCACGATCCAGGGCCGGCTCGACATGGCCAAGTACATCACGATGCCCAAGGGCGAGCTGGCCGGCCGCGTGCTGCTGGTCGACGACCTCGCCGACACCGGCGTCACGCTGCGCGCGGTGGTCGATCGCCTGCGCGGCCTGCCGTCGATCGCCGAGTTGCGCTCGGCGGTGATCTGGGTCAAGGGC
This sequence comes from Burkholderiaceae bacterium, assembly GCA_022072045.1. Classification (GTDB taxonomy): domain Bacteria; phylum Pseudomonadota; class Gammaproteobacteria; order Burkholderiales; family Burkholderiaceae_C; genus JAEUPI01. The sequence continues at coordinate 2,648 of JAJVIL010000081.1, forward strand.
GTGTCGAGCTACACGCCCGACTACTACGTCGAGATGCTGCCCACCAGCCCGTGGATCCACCAGCCGTTCGAGGAGTACGACAACCTGCGCCCCGACGGCCTCGCCAAGAAGTTCGCAGTGTGAGCAGGCCGCATCTGCGGGGAGAAAAGCAAAGGGCTGGCGACAGCCAGCCCGCTTATCCTCCAATGTTCCCATGGTGCCCAGGAAGGGACTCGAACCCCCACGCCGTTAAGCGCTAGTACCTGAAACTAGTGCGTCTACCAATTCCGCCACCTGGGCATTTCAGGAGCGCAGGAGTTTAGCATCAAGGTCATCAAGGAACCCTCGAGCGCGCCGCTGGCCGGCGCGCTGATGAGCGAGGTGGTCGGCACCGTGCTCGGCCATCGCGACGGGCACGGTTTCGTGCAACGCGACGACGGCGAGCCCGACATCTATCTGTCGCAGCAGGAGATGCACTCGGTGCTGCACGGCGACCGCGTGCGTGCGCGCATCGTGCGCTACGACCGCAAGGGTCGCCCCGAGGGCCGCGTGCTCGACATCGTCGAGCGCCGCAAGACCTCGATCATCGGCCGCCTGCTGCACGAGAACGGCATGTGGCTGGTGGCGCCCGAAGATCGCCGCTATGGCCAGGACATCCTGATCCCGAAGAACGCGACGGCCGCCGCCACCGCCGGCCAGGTGGTGGCGGTCGAACTCACCGAGCCGCCGTCGATGTTCTCGCAGCCGGTGGGCCGCGTGGTCGAGGTGCTCGGCGAGATCGACGACCCCGGCATGGAGATCGAGATCGCGGTGCGCAAGTACGAGGTGCCGCATCGCTTCTCGGCCGAGGCGCTGGCGCAGGCGGCGGCGTTGCCCGACGAGGTGCGAGCGCCCGACCGGCGCCATCGCATCGACCTGACCGACGTGCCGCTGGTCACCATCGACGGCGAGGATGCCCGCGACTTCGACGACGCGGTGTACTGCGAGCCGGTCCGCAGCGGCCGCGGCAAGCGTGCAGCCGCGGGCTGGCGACTGGTGGTGGCGATCGCCGACGTGAGCCACTACGTGAAGCCGGCGCAGGCGCTGGACGACGATGCCTACGAGCGCGCGACCTCGGTGTACTTTCCGCGCCGTGTGATCCCGATGCTGCCGGAGAAGCTGTCCAACGGCCTGTGTTCGCTCAATCCGCAGGTCGATCGCCTGTCGATGACGTGCGACATGATCGTCGACGTCGACGGCGCGGTCACCGCCTACCAGTTCTACCCGGCGGTGATCCGCTCGCACGCGCGCTTCACCTACACCGAGGTGGCGGCGATCCTCGCCAACACGCGCGGCGCCGAGGCGCAGCGCCACGGCGCGCTGGTGCCGCACCTGATCCACCTGCACGAAGCCTACCGCGCGCTGCTGAAGCACCGCGGCAACCGCGGTGCGGTCGACTTCGAGACCACCGAGACCCAGATCGTCGCCGACGAGAACGGCCGCATCGAGCGCATCGAGCCGCGCAAGCGCAACGAAGCGCACCGACTGATCGAGGAGGCGATGCTGGCGGCCAACGTGTGCGCGGCCGAGTTCATCGCCGACCACGGCCACCCGGCGCTGTACCGGGTGCACGAAGGGCCGACCACCGAGAAGCGCGTCGCGCTGCAGAACTACCTCAAGGCGATGGGCCTCGGAGTCACGCTGTCGGACGATCCGACCCCCGGCGAGCTGCAGGCGATCGCCACCGCCACGCGCGAGCGCCCCGACGCCGCGCAGATCCACGCGATGCTGCTGCGCTCGATGCAGCAGGCGCACTACACGGCGGCCAACAGCGGCCACTTCGGCCTCGCGTACGACGCCTACACGCACTTCACGAGCCCGATCCGCCGCTACCCGGATCTGCTGACCCACCGCGTGATCAAGGCGCTGCTGCAGGGCAAGCACTACCTGCTGGGCAGCGGCGCTTTCGAAGACGAGCCCCGGCGGGGCAAGGCCAAGGCCGCCGACGGCCAACCCAGGCGCACGGCATCGGCGCAAGAGCTCGAGCAGTGGAACGCCGCGGGTGCGCACTGCAGCGCCAACGAACGGCGTGCCGACGAGGCGTCGCGCGACGTCGAGGCATGGCTGAAGTGCCGCTACATGCGCGACCGCCTCGGCGAAGAGTTCGCCGGCACGGTCAGCGCGGTGGTGCCGTTCGGCCTCTTCGTCACGCTCGACGATCTCTATGTCGAGGGGCTGGTGCACATCACCGAGATCGGCGGCGGCTACTACCGCTACGACGAGGTGCGGCAGGAGCTGCACGGCGAGCGCAGCGGTGTGCGCTATGCGGCGGGCGCGCGGGTACGCGTGCAGGTCAGCCGTGTCGACCTCGACAGCCGCCGCATCGACTTCCGCATGGTGCGCGAGGGCGAAGGCGATCGCATGCTGGCGCGCGGCCGCAAAGCCGACGTGCGCTCGCCGCAGACCGAGCTGGCCGCGGTGCGCGCGCGCGATCGCGCGGCCAAGCTGGCTGCACGCGCGGCCAAGGCCAAGACGTCGCGGCCGAGTGGCAAGAAGAACGCGCGCAACACGCGCGCGCGCACGCCGCGCGCCTGAACCGCGCGCGGCCCGGCCCGTTCAGGCCGAGGCGGGCAGGCCGTCGAGCGCGGCCACCAGCGCGTCGACCAGGCGCGACGCCAGCAACGGTCCCGCGAGCGGTGCCTGCGCCACGGCGGCACCGTGCATCCAAGCGGCCGCCCGAGCGGCAGCGTGCGACGAGATGCCGGTCGCATGGGCTGCCCACAACCCGCCGAGCCACCCGGCCAGCACGTCGCCGCTGCCGGCGGTGGCCAGGCGTGCGTCGCCCGTGGGGTTGATCGACATCTGCTGCTGCGGCGAGGCGACGACCGTGCCCGAGCCCTTCAGCAGCACGGTGCACTGCGTTGCCGCGGCCAGGCGATCGGCAGCGGCGAGACGGTCGGCCTGCACGTCGACACTCGGCACCTGCAACAGCCGCGCGGCCTCGAGCGGATGCGGGGTCAGCACCGTGGCGAGGCGGCGCGCCGCGCGCGCGTGCAGCGCGCGTTGCAGCGCGGGATCCGCTGCCACGGTGTTGAGCCCGTCGGCGTCGAGCACCAGGCGCTGCGCGTGGTGCAGCACCGTGGGCAGCACCTCGCGCACCGCCTCACCGCCGCCGCAGCCGCAGACCACTGTGGCCTGCGCCAGGTGCGCCGGCACGACCAGTTGCGCCAGCGTGCGCGACATCAGTTCGGGCCACTGCGGATCGCACCAGGCCGAGTCGACGGCGGCCAACAGCCCGAGGTAGACGCGCCCCGCGCCGGCCGCCAGCGCCGCGCGGCCGGCGAGCGCCGCCGCGCCGACCATGCCCACGGCGCCGCCCAGCACCATCACGTCACCGAAGCTGCCCTTGTGCTGCGCGTGCCGGCGCGGCGCAGCCAGCGCTTGTGCCGCATCGGGCCCGGTCAGCACGATCTCGCCATCGGTCGCAGGAACCGACAGGTCGTCGAACCACACGCGGCCGGCATGGTCGCGGCCGTGCGCGGTGAACAGGCCGGGCTTTAGCGCCAGCAGCGCCAGCGTGTGCGCAGCGCGCACCGCAGCGCCTTGCGCGACGCCGGTGTCGCTGTGCAAACCCGTTGGCAGATCGACCGCCAGCACCGGCACGTCGCCGCCGTTGAGCCGCTCGACAGCCGTGGCCAGCGCGCCGCTCAACGGCCGGCTCACCCCGAGGCCGAGCAACGCGTCGACGGCGAAGTCGCACGATACGCGCTCGGGCAGGCCTTGGGCCACCGGCACGCCGGCTTCGCGCGCCTGCTGCCATGCATGGCGGGCATCGTCGGGGCTGCGCGCGGGATCGCCGACGAGCACGATGCGGGCGTCTTTGCCGCACTCGCGCAGCCGCGCCGCGGCAACGAAGCCGTCGCCGCCGTTGTTGCCGGGGCCGCACCACAGCTCGACCGTGTTCGCGTGCGGCGCCAGCGCCAGCGTCAGGCGCGCCACGGCCTCGCCGGCGCGCGCCATCAGCGTGTGGGGCGGCAACTGCGCGGCGGCGCGCTGCTCGAGAGCGCGACACGAAGCCGCGCGGTGCAGCGGCCAGGTGCGGGTGACCGGCAGCACGGGTTGTGGGCGCGGGAGCGCGGTCATGGCCGCAAAGTGGAGCGATTTCGGTGGCTGCCTTCGGAAGGCCGCGCGCATTGTGCTCTACTGCGGGCCTTTGATTTCCGAAGGAGCCTTGGGAATGAAGCGATTCGTCGCCACCGCGATCAGCGCGCTGGTCTTCGTCGGCGCCGCGCAGGCGCAGCAGTTCTTCCGCATCGGTACCGGCGGCACCTCCGGCACCTACTACCCGGTGGGCGGCATGATCGCCAACGCGGTGTCGCAGCCGGGCAAGATCGTCGTCACTGCACAGTCGAGCAACGGCTCGATGGCCAACGTCAACGGCATCGCCGGCGGCGCGCTCGAATCGGGCTTCTCGCAGGCCGACGTCGCCACCTGGGCCCAGAAGGGCACCGGCATTTTCGAGGGCAAGCCGCACGTCCCGGGCTTGCGCCTGATCGCCAACCTGTACCCCGAGAGCGTGCACATCGTCGTGCGCAAGGGGCTGGGCGTGAAGACGCCGGCCGACCTGAAGGGCAAGCGCGTCGCGCTCGACGAGCCGGGCTCGGGCACGCTGATCAACGCGCGCATGATCCTCGCGGCCTACGGCGTGAAGGAGAGCGACATCAAGCCCGACTACATCAAGCCCAACCAGGCCGGCGACAAGCTGAAGGACGGCTCGCTCGACGCCTTCTTCTTCACCGGTGGCGCGCCCGCTGGCGCGATCGCCGAGCTGGCCACGGCCGGCGGCGGCATCGAGCTGGTGCCGATCGACGGCCCGCAGGCCGACGCGCTGCGCAAGTCGAGCCCGTTCTTCGCACCCGACGTGATCCCGGCCGACACCTACAAGGGCGTGGCCGCGGTGAAGACGCTCGCGGTCGGCGCGCAATGGGTCACCAGCGACAAGGCCGACGCCAACACGGTGTACGAGATCACCAAGGCGCTGTTCAGCGACGCGACGCAGAAGATCCTCGCCGCCGGCCACGCCAAGGGCAAGCTGATCACCAAGGAGAACGCGGTCAAGGGCGCCGGCATTCCATTCCACCCGGGCGCCGAAAAGTTCTATCGCGAAGTCGGGCTGCTGAAGTAGGGCAGCGACTTCGCCACGAGGGCGGTGCGCCGCGAGGCGCCCGCCCTCGTGTTGCATCGAACCGGGCAACGCGATGACGGCCACCACGATCGACGAGCGCAAGGTCGGCGAACTCGAGCAGAAGTTCGACCCCGAGATGCGCTTCCGGCCGACCTGGCCGCCGGCGTCGACGCTGCTGGCGGCGCTGCTGATCGCGCTGTCGTGCTTCCACTACTACACCGCCGGCTTCGGCCTGCTGCGCGAGGCGACGCACCGCGGCGTGCACCTGGCGTTCGTGCTCGGGCTGATCTTCATCGTGTTCGGTTTTCGCCGCGCGCACGGCGGCGAGGCTGTGCGCAGTGCCTGGGCGCCCGGCGGCGTGCCGCTGGTCGACTGGCTGCTCGCGCTCGCGGTGGCGGTCTCGGTGCTGTACGTGCCGTACGTGTTCGACGACCTGGCGTTTCGCGTCGGCAACCCGACGCGGCTCGACGTCGCGATGGGCTCGATCCTGCTGGTGCTGCTGCTGGAGGCCACGCGCCGCAGCATGGGTTGGCCGCTGCCGCTGATCGCGCTCGCGTTCATGTTCTACGCGCTCGCGGGGCCGATCTTCCCCGGGCTGCTGAAGCATGCGGGCGCGTCGTGGAGTCAGCTCGTCAACCACCAGTACCTCACCAGCCAGGGCATCTACGGCGTCGCGGTGGGCGTGGTGGCGACCTACGTCTTCCACTTCGTGCTGTTCGGCGTGCTGGCCACGCGCGTCGGGCTCGGTCAGCTCTTTCTCGACGTCGCCTCGACGATCGCCGGCCGCTACGCCGGCGGGCCGGCCAAGGTGAGCGTGTTCGGCTCGGCGATGTTCGGCATGCTGTCGGGTTCGTCGGTGGCCAACGCGGTCACCGTGGGTTCGCTGACGATCCCCGCGATGATCCGCGTCGGCTACCGGCGCGAGTTCGCCGGCGCGGTGGAGGCCGCGGCGTCGACCGGCGGCCAGATCACGCCGCCGGTGCTCGGCGCAGCGGCGTTCCTGATGATCGAGTTCCTCGCGCTGCCGTACCAGACGATCATCGCCGCTGCCGTGGTGCCGGCGTTCATGCACTTCTTCGGCGTCTTCATGCAGGTGCACTTCGAGGCCAAGCGTCACGGCCTGCGCGGCCTCACCGACGACGAGATGCCCAGGCTGCGCGAGTCGCTGCGGCTGCGCTGGCCGACGCTGATCCCGCTGGCGCTGTTGATCGGCATCCTGGTCAGCGGCCGCACGCCGTATCTGGCGGCTTTCAGCGGCATCACCTCCTGCGCGATCGTCGGGCTGACCACCGGTGCCGGCGGCGAGGGCGTCCGCCACTGGAGCCTGCTGGCGGTGCTGCATGCGGTGCTGCTGCTGCTCGCGTTCGGCGGCCTCGAGAACGACCTGGTGCGCATCGGCCTCTTCGCTGCCGCGGTGGTGGCCACGCCGCTGCTGCTGAAGGCGCTCGACATCAAGGGGCGCATCGGAACGCCCGTGCTGGTCGAGGCGTTCGAGACCGGCGCCAAGTACGCGCTGGCGGTCGGCGCCGCCGCGGCGACGGTGGGCATCGTGATCGGTGTCGTCACGCTCACCGGCGTGGGCTTCAAACTCTCGACCATCATCACCGGCGCGGCGCAGGGCGTGGCCGGCGGCGTGCTGAGCTTCCTGCCCGGCGACTGGTTCGACATCAAGTCGGCTACGCTGCTGGTCGCGCTGGCGATGACCGGGCTGGTGTGCATTCTGCTCGGCTGCGGCATCCCGACCACCGCCAACTACATCATCATGGTCGCGGTGGCCGCGCCGACGCTGGTGGTGCTCGGCGTCGAGCCGCTGGTGGCGCACTTCTTCGTCTTCTACTACGGCGTGCTGGCCGACATCACGCCGCCGGTGGCGCTGGCGGCGTACGCCGCAGCGGGAATGGCCGGCAGCGACCCGTTCAAGACCGGCAACATGGCGTTCCGGCTCGGGCTGGCCAAGGCGCTGGTGCCATTCGTCTTCGTGTTCTCGCCGTCGCTGCTGCTGGTGGCCAAGGGCTTCACGCTGACCGACTTCGCGATCACTTTCGTCGGCTGCATCATCGGCGTTGCGCTGCTCGCCGCCGCGCTGTCGAAGTACCTGGTGAGCGAGTTGCAGCGCTGGGAGCAACTGCTGCTGGGCGGCGCGGCATTGCTGCTGGTGGCCCCGGGGATTCCGAGCGGGCTGGCCGGCCTGGCGATCGCTTCGCCGGTGCTCGTTCGCCAGTGGCTGAGTCGCCCGCGTTCGCTTGGCGCCGCGGCCTGAAGGCGGGCAGCGGTTCAGCGCAGGCGCTCGATGCCCAGCCCGTCGAGGTCGATCGCCGGCGGGCGCTGCGACATCATGTCGGCGAGCACGCGTGCCGACCCGCACGCCAGCGCCCAGCCGCTCGAACCGTGGCCGAGGTTGAGCCAGACGCCGGGCGCGCCGCTGGCGCCGATCACCGGCGGGCCGTCGGGCAGCATCGGACGCGCGCCTTTCCAGCTCTGCGCCTGCGCCTGCTGCCAACAACCGGGAAACCAGTCGTCGAGCACCTTGTACAGCGTGTCGAGCGCGGCGCCGTTGTGGGCGGCGAGCGAACCCCCGAGTTCGGCCCCGCCGGCCACGCGCACGCGCTTGCCCAGGCGGCTGATCGCGACCTTGTAGCGCTCGTCGATCAGCGTCGAGCGCGGGCCGGCCTCGCCGTGCTCGGTGGCTTCGCGCAGCGGCGCGGTGATCGAGTAGCCGTGCACCGGCGCCAGCGGCAACGCGAGCTTCAGCGGCGCAAGCAAGGGCCGCGAATCCGTCGCCGCGCACACCACGACCGCGTCGAACGCCTCCATGCCTTCGGATTCCGGCTGCGTGGTCGCGTGCTCGGCGCCGGCCAACTGCGCCGGCTCGAAGCGCGACAGCGCGCGGTGGTGCACCACGGGCTTGTCGCCGGCGTCGACGCGCCGCACCTCGCGGTGAAAGCGGAACAGCGCGCCGCGCGCCTGCGCATGCTGTTTCAGCAGGTGGGCGAACTGCCGGCAGTTGCCGACCTCCTCGTCGGGCAGGTGCAGCGCGGCGTGCAGCGGTGTGTCGGCATTGAGCCCCGGCTCGATCTGGCGCGCTCGCGCCGGCTCGATGAGGTGGCAATTGACGCCGAGATCGGCCAACACCTTGACGCCGGGGCGCGCCAGCGCCAGCTCGCGCGGCGCGCGCAGCAGCACCAGCAGGCCCTTGCCCTGCTCGAAATCGAGCCCGAGCTGCGTGCTGAGCAGGTGCATGCGCAGCAGGCTGAAGCGCGCGAGCTGGATCATGCGGCCGCGGTTGGCCTGGTAGACGCTCGGCCGGCAGGCGCGCCACCAGCGCCACACCCAGCCGACGAGCCGCGGCGCGAACGGCCGCGCCAGCCGCACCGCCGCGTGGCGTCCGAACATCTGGCGCAGCACCTTGCCGGTCATGCCCGGCGCGGCCCACGGCGTCACGTAGCCCGGCGCGAGCACACCGGCGTTGGCAAAGCTGGTTTCGGCAGCGACGCTGGCCTGGCGCTCGAACACCGTCACCTCGTGGCCGTCGACGGCCAGCTCGTACGCGGTGGTGACGCCGACGATACCGGCGCCGACGACGGCGACACGCATCGGCTCAGCGCCCGCCCGGCCGCCCGAAGGGCGCTGAAGCCCCCTCGGGGGGCAGCGAACGACGTGAGTGTGGGGGCGTCATCTCAGCGGACGCCGCGCAGCATCGACTCGATCGCCAGCGACACGCTGAGCACCGTGTCGTCGGCCAGCGCACCGGCCCACACCATCAAGCCCACCGGCAGCTCGCCGTCGCGCTGGCACGGCTGCGAGAGGGCGCAGCCGTCGAGCAGGTTGATCGCCGAGGTGTTGCGCAGCAAGCGGCCGTTGGCGGCGAAGAACGCCTCGTCGCTGGCAACCAGCGGGGCGAGCGGCGGCGCCACGATCGGCACGGTCGGCGACAGCATCGCGTCGAAGCCGCGCAGCGCCCGCGCCATGCGTTCGATCCAGCGCGCGCGCGCGTGCAGCAGGTCGATGTAGTCGGCCGCGCTCATCGATTCGCCGCGCCGGATGCGCAGGGCGACCCGCGGGTCGTAGCCCGCGCCGCGCTCGGCCATGCGCGCGCGGTGCCAGGCCCAGCTCTCGGGCGGTGAGAAGCCGCCGCCCGCGTTGATGGCGGCGACCTCGGCGAGTTCGGGCAGTGCGATCTCGTCAATGCGGGCGCCGGCGGCGCGCAGCGCCTGCAGCGCGCGCTCGAACGCGGCGCTCACCGTGGCGTCGAGCGCGTCGAGCATCAGCGTGCGCGGCACG
>JAJVIL010000148.1 GCA_022072045.1 Burkholderiaceae bacterium
CTCGCAGCCGGCCGGGCCGCCCGCCAGGCCGCTCAGCGCCCGCAGCGTGGCCTCGCGCGCCTGCGCGACGATCGAACGCTTCCGCTCGTCGGTGTCGGTGCAGAAGGCGTCGCGCAGCTGGCGCTTGATCGCCTCGCCGCCAAGACATCGCGATCGTGCCCAAGCGCCACCTGCGCACCCGAGCCGCAGAAGCCCTCGACACCGTGGCAGGCGCTGCTCAGCAGCAGGACGCCAGCGTCGGGGGAACCCAGCCGGGCGACGTCCATCGCCAGCGCCTCGCCGTCGTGGCCGAGGCGGGGGGTGCGTGCGATTGCACGGCGGCGCCGGCGCACGCGTGCAGGCAAAGGCTGCGCGCCTGGGTGTAGGTCTGCGCGAACGCGTCGGCGACCGAACCGACCACTCAGCGACCCGCGCGCGGCGCCGCCAGCCAGGCCTCGGCCAGCCGCACCCACACGGTGGCGCCCAGCGGGATCAGGTCGTCGTTGAAGTCGTAGCTCGGGTTGTGCAGCATGCACGGGCCCATGCCGTGGCCGCCGTCGCGGTGCGCGCCATCGCCGTTGCCGATCAGGAAGTAGCAGCCGGGTCTTTCTTGCAGATAGAAGCTGAAGTCCTCGGCGCCCATCGTCGGCTCGAATTCGTGCACCTGGTCGGCACCCACCACGTCGGCCAGCAGCGTGCGTGCGAACGCGGTCTCGGCCGCATGGTTGACCGTCGGCGGGTAATTGCGCTTGAACGAGAACTCGCAGCTGCACTCGAACGCCGCCGCCGTCGCCTCGGCGACCTGCTTCATGCGGCGCTCGATCAGATCGAGCACCTCGGTGGTGAAGGTGCGCACGGTGCCTTGCAGTTCGCACGCCTCGGGGATCACGTTGGTCGCCTCGCCGGTGTGGATCATCGTCACCGAGATCACGCCAGTGTCGAGCGGCCGCTTGTTGCGGCTGATGATGGTCTGGAACGCCTGCACCATCTGGCATGCGACCGGCACCGGGTCGGTGCCCAGGTGCGGCATCGCACCGTGCGCGCCCTTGCCCTTGATGACGATCTTGAACTCGCTGGCCGATGCGAACACCGGGCCCTCGCGCAGCGCGAAGTGCCCCACCGCCATGCCGGGCCAGTTGTGCGCGCCGAAGATGGCCTCCATCGGGAAGCGCTCGAACAGGCCGTCTTTCATCATCTCGCGCGCGCCGCCGCCGCCTTCTTCGGCGGGCTGGAACACCAGGTACACGGTGCCGTCGAAATGGCGGTGCTTCGACAGGTGCTTGGCCGCTGCCAGCAGCATCGCGGTGTGCCCGTCGTGGCCGCAGGCGTGCATCTTGCCGGCGTGCCGGCTGGCGTGCGCGAAGCGGTTCGCCTCGGCCATCGGCAGCGCGTCGATGTCGGCGCGCAGCCCGACCGCGCGGCCCGAGTTGCCGTTCTTGACGATGCCGACCACGCCGGTCTTGCCCAGACCGCGGTGGATCGGGATGCCCCAGTCGGTGAGCGCCTTGGCGATCAGGTCGGCCGTGCGCTGCTCTTGGAAGCACAGCTCCGGGTGGGCATGGATGTCGCGCCGCATCGTCGCGATGGCCGCGGCATCGGCCAGGATGGATTCGATCAGTCGCATGGCACTGCTCCGCTGGCGGGCGGCTAGTGTACGCTGCCGCCGCTGCGCCTGCAGGGCGGCCGAACAAGCGCGGCGCCGCGAGGTCGCTGTGAGATAGTGCGCCCATGGACACCCTGGCGTGGGATGCGCGACGGCCGCGGTGCGACGCGCGACGCTGCTGATGACGGGGCTCGGCGGCGTCGCGGCGCTGGGTCTGTCGGTGCTACTGCTGTGCGGCGCCGCCGGCTGCTCGTCGCTGGGCTACATCGGCCAATCGGTGGCCGGGCACCTCGAGCTGATGCAGCGCGCGCGACCGGTTGAGCGCTGGCTGGCCGACCCGGCGACCCCACCGAACCTGAAACGCGAGCTGGCGCAGGCGCAGCGCATCCGCGTCTTCGCGGTGCGCGAGCTGCACCTGCCCGACAACTCGAGCTACACGCGCTATGCCGACATCGGACGGCCGGCGGTGGTGTGGAACGTGGTGGCCACGCCCGAGCTGTCGCTGACGCTGAAGACCTGGTGCTTCCCGATCATGGGCTGCGTCGGCTACCGCGGCTACTTCCACAAGGTCGACGCCGAGGCACTGGCCGCCAAGCTGCGGGCGCAGAGTCTCGAGGTCGACGTCTACGGCGTGCCGGCGTACTCGACGCTCGGCTGGACCAACTGGCTCGGCGGCGACCCGCTGCTGTCGACCTTCATCGGCTGGCCCGAGGCCGAGGTGGCGCGGCTGGTGTTCCACGAGCTGGCGCACCAGGTGGCGTACGCTGCCGACGACACGGCGTTCAACGAATCGTTCGCGGTCGCCGTCGAGCGCATCGGCGTCGCGCGCTGGCTGGCCGCGCAGGGGCACGACCCCGCGGCGCAGCGCGAGTTCGATGCCGCGCAGACGCGCCGCGAGGAGTTCCGCGCGCTGACGCTGAAGACCCGCAGCGCGCTGGAAGCGCTCTATGCATCGGCGCTGCCCGAGCCCGCCATGCGGGCGCGCAAGGCCGAGCTGTTCGAGGCGCTGCGCGCCGACTACCTGCGCCTGAAGGTCGAGCGCTGGGGTGGCTATGCCGGCTACGACGCCTTCATTGCGCGCGTCAACAACGCCGCATTGGCGGTGCAGGGCGCGTACAACGACCTGGTGCCCGATTTCGAGCGCCTGTTCGCGCGCAAGGGCGGCGACTTCGACGCCTTCTATGCCGAGGCGAAGCGTCTGGCCGCCTTGCCCAAGGCCGAGCGCCGCGCCACACTGCACGCCGCCATCGCGGGGGTGCCCTCCGCCGCAGGAGCGTCGTAGATGCCCGACATCCGGATCCACCGCGAGCACGCCCTCGGGCTGGTCAAGGCGCGCAAGGTCGCCTGGGCCTGGGCCGAGCAGGTCGAGCAGGAGTTCGGCATGGAATGCACGGTGATCGAGGGCAAGACCAGCGACACGGTGGAGTTCACCCGCTCCGGCGTCGCCGGCCGCCTGATCGTCGCGCCCGACCACTTCGACCTCGAGGCCAGGCTCGGTCTGCTGCTCGGCGCCTTCGCGCGCACGATCGAGCGCGAGATCGAGAAGACCCTCGAGACGCTGCTGGGCAACGCGGGCGCCGCGAAGAAGGCAGCGCCGCGCAAGAAGCGGTAGCGGCGCCGGCGGCCGCGGGCCGCTACTTCAGCGATTCGATCAGGTCGATGTACTCCTGCATCGCCGCCGCGCCGGCCTTGCCCTTGACGGCGTTCCAGGCGTCCCACTTGGCGCGGCCCACGAGGTCGGAGAATCCGGGTCGCTTGCCCTCGACGTCGCCGGCGGTGGCCTGCTTGTACAGCGCGTAGATCTGCAGCAGCGTCGCGTTGTCGGGCTTCTCGGGCAGGCTCTTGCTTTCGGCAACGGCCTTCTCGAAGGCGGCTTTCAGGTCGGCCATGACGGGGCTCCCTTCGGGCTTGTGACGGTTGACGCCCGGCATCTTAGCCAGCATCGTTGCGGCGCCGCCCGTGCGGCCAAGAGAACCGAGGAGACCCCGATGCCCGCCGCCAGCGAACGCATGTCGCGCGTCGACACCGCCTGGCTGCGCATGGACAACGACGTCAATCTGATGATGATCGTCGGCGTCTTGCTGTTGCAGCCGGCGCTCGACTACGACGAGCTGTGCGCGCGCGTGCAGGCCAAGCTGCTGCGCTACGGCCGCTTCGGGCAGAAGGTGGTGCCCGACACCTTCGGCGCGTCGTGGGTCGACGACGCGAAGTTCGACATCCGGCGTCACGTGGTGCGCGAGAAGCTGGCGCGCGGCAAGGGGCAAAGCGAGCGCCAGGCACTGCAGGCGCTGTGCGGCAAGCTGGCCACGCGCTCGCTCGATCCGCAACGGCCGCTGTGGCAGTTTCACCTGGTCGAGCGCTACCAGGGCGGCTCGGCGCTGATCGTGCGCATCCACCACTGCATCGGCGACGGCATCGCGCTGGTCTCGGTGGTGCTGTCGATCACCGACGGCGGCGCCGACCCGCCGTCGCCCCGCCCGCGCCGCGAGGCCAGCGAAGGCGAGGGCGGCTGGCTGTCCGATGCCGTGATCGAGCCGCTGACCGACATCGCCGTCAAGGCGCTGGGCGTCACCGGCAAGGGCGTGGCGCGCTCGGTCGAGATGCTGTCGCAGCCGCAGCAGATGCTCGGCTCGCTCGAACTGGCGCGCGTGGGCTACCGGCTGCTCGCCGACGTGGCCGCGCTGGCGCTGATGGCCGACGATTCGCGCACGCGGTTGAAGGGCATGCCCGCGGGCCGCAAGCGCGTGGCCTGGAACGAGCCGATTCCGCTCGACGCGGTGAAGATGGTCGGCAAGGCGCTGCACTGCTCGGTCAACGACGTGCTGCTGTCGTGCGCGGCCGGCGCCATCGGCCGCTACCTGCGCGACCGCGGCGACGACCCCGCGGGGCAGGAGATCCGCGCCATGGTGCCGGTGAACCTGCGGCCGCTCGACCAGGCCTGGCAGCTCGGCAACAAGTTCGGCCTCGCGCCGCTGGTGCTGCCGATCGGCATCGACAACCCGATCGAGCGCGTGTACGCGGTGCGCCGCCGCATGGCCGAGCTGAAGGGCAGCTACCAGCCGCTGCTGGCGTTCGCGGTGCTGGCGGTCGCCGGGCTGACGATCAAGCCGGTGCAGGACGCGATCCTCGACCTGTTCGCCAAGAAGACCACCGCGGTGATGACCAACGTGCCCGGGCCGGGCAGGCCGCTGCGCCTGTGCGGCAGCGAAATCCGGCAGACGATGTTCTGGGTGCCGGCGTCCGGCCACATCGGCGTCGGCGTGTCGATCCTCAGCTACGCCGGCAGCGTGCAGTTCGGCCTCATGACCGACGCCGCGCTGTGCCCCGACCCGCAGGCGATCATCGACCGCTTCGGGCCCGAGTTCGAGCAGTTGCTGGTGCTGACGCTGATGCTGCCGTGGAGCTGATCAGTCCTCGAGCTCTTCCTTGGCCAGCTCGACGTCGAGCCGCTCCATCGCGTCGAGCGGCTCGCAGGCGGCGGCCTCGGCGTAGAGCTTCTCGGCCTCTTTCATCTTCTTGTCGCCTTCGAGCATCACCAGGCCGTTGGCGTACTCGATGCGCGCGATCGCGCTCGCGGGGTTGAGCTTCAGCGCCTGCTGGAACATCTTCAGCCCGGTCGCCGCGTCGGCGCCCTGCGTCTTGCCCAGCAGCTTGCCGACCTTGTCGATCACCTCGGCGTGGAAGGTACCGAGCGCGATGTGCGCGTCGGCGTGCTTCGGTGCCAGCTTGATCGTCGTCTCCAGCGCGTTCTTGACCTTGCCGCCGAGCCCCTGCGCCAGCGCCTTGGCCACGCTGATGCCCTGGCTGTAGCGGCCGAGCGCGTACGCCATCCAGTAGTGCGCGTTCGGGTTCTTCGGGTCGCTCTTGCACTGCGCCTCGGCGCGCTCGGCGACCTCGAGAAACAGCGCGAGTTTGGTCTTCTCGCTCTTCTCGAGGTAGTTGGCGTAGATCGACTGCGCCTTGTTGGCCACCGTGATGCCGCCGGCCTTCAGGCCAGCCTCGCAAGCCTTCTGGAACTCGCCGGCGTGGAACAGCGACCACGCGGCGAGCACCTTGTCATCCTTCGGCAGCGGTTCGGCGTCGCCGGCGTGCAGACGCGCCCACTTCTTCTTCAGCGCTGCCGTATCGAGCTGGTAGTCGTCGCTGGCATACGGAAATGCCGTCCACTTGGCCATCGCCGGGTTCTCCTCTCGGTGGGTTTCGGTCTACGCGCTCGCGGCCGCATTGTCCCGGTACGCACCGGCCAGCGCCAGCAGGTGCGCGCGTGCCGCCGGCTCGAGGTACGGCAGCAGCAGGCTCAGCACATGGAAGGCGCCGCGCTTGAGCGCCGCGGCGGCGCTGTCGGGCTCGAGCGCGCGGCGCGGGTCGCGCACGTACTCGTAGCTCAGCCAGTAGGTCAGCACCACCACCATGGCGTGCGAAACCGCGGCCGCCTGCGGTGGCCGCTCGGCCATCGCCTGCCCGCGCGAAAGGCCGTCGAGCAGCGCCTCGATGGCGCGAGCCTTGTCGCGCAGCACGGCCTGGAAGTGGGTCTCGAGCCGGCGGTTCTTGCTCAGCAGATCGTTCAGGTCGCGGTACAGGAAGCGGTAGCTCCAGATCAGCTCGAACAGCATGTGCACCAGCAGCCACGCATCCTCGACGTCGCGCACGGCGTCGGCGGCGCCGAGCAGCTCGGCCAGCGCGCGTTCGTAGCGGTCGACCAGCGCGTTGATCAGCTCGTCCTTCGCGGGGTAGTGGTAGTACAGGTTGCCCGGGCTGATGCGCATCTCGGCGGAGATCGCCGTCGTGCTGACGTTGGGCTCGCCGAAGCGGTTGAACAGCTCGAGCGTCACCTCGAGGATGCGCTCGGCGGTGCGGCGGGGCCTCTTGCGCTCGGTCATGGCGGCGCATTCTTGCATCGGATTCGATCGGCGTCGTGCCTACAATCGCGCCCGATGTCGGCGGTGCGGTTTCAGGAAGTCGGGAAGATCTACTCCGGGCCGCACGGGTCGCTGCGCGCGCTCGACGGCGTGGGCTTCGACATCGAGCCCGGCGAGTTCTTCGGCCTGCTCGGGCCCAACGGCGCGGGCAAGACCACCCTGATCAGCATCCTCGCGGGGCTCACGCGCGCCAGCAGCGGCCGCGTCAGCGTGATGGGGCACGACGTGGTGGCCGACTACGCGGCGGCGCGCAAGTCGATCGGCGTGGTGCCGCAGGAGCTGGTGTTCGACCCGTTCTTCAGCGTGCGCGAGACGCTGCGCATCCAGAGTGGCTACTTCGGCGTGCACGACAACGACGCCTGGATCGACGAGCTGCTCGGCGAGCTGGATCTGGCCGACAAGGGCGAGTCCAACATGCGGCAGCTCTCCGGCGGCATGAAGCGCCGCGTGCTGGTGGCGCAGGCGCTGGTGCACCGGCCGCCGGTGATCGTGCTCGACGAGCCCACCGCCGGCGTCGACGTCGAACTGCGGCAGACGCTGTGGCAGTTCGTGTCGCGGCTGAACAGGCAGGGGCACACGGTGCTGCTGACCACGCACTACCTCGAGGAGGCCGAGGCGCTTTGCAGCCGCATCGCGATGCTCAAGCACGGCCGCGTGGTCGCGCTCGACCGCACCGCCAACCTGCTGGCCGGCACCGCGAGCACGATGTTGCGTTTCAAGACCGACGACGCACTGCCGAGCGCGGTGGCCGCGCATGCGCGGGTCACCGGCCGCATCGCGCAGGTGAGCGCGCACGACGCGACCGAGGTCGAGACGATCCTCGGCCAGTTGCGCGCCGCCGGTGTGCGCATCGAAGACCTCGAGATCGGCCGCGCCGACCTCGAGGACGTGTTCCTCGAGATCATGGCCGAGGGCGACGGCAGGCCGGTCAGCGCTGCGCCGGTGCGCCTGGGCGCCGGTTGACATGCCGTCGCTGACCCTCGCCGGCGCGGGCAGCCTGTTCCACAAGGAGGTGCTGCGCTTCTGGAAGGTCGGCTTCCAGACGGTTGCCGCGCCGGTGCTGACCTCGATGCTGTACCTGCTGATCTTCGGCCACGTGCTCGAGGACCGCGTGCAGGTCTACCCCGGCGTGCGCTACACCAGCTTCCTGGTCCCGGGGCTGGTGATGATGAGCGTGCTGCAGAACGCGTTCGCGAACTCCAGCTCGTCGCTGATCCAGAGCAAGATCACCGGCAACCTGGTGTTCCTGCTGTTGACGCCGCTGTCGCCGGCCGCGTGGTACGCCGCCTACGTCGGCGCCTCGTTGCTGCGCGCCCTGGCGGTGGGCGCGGGCGTGATGGTGGGGGCGTCGTGGTTCGCGCCGGGGTTGCCCAGCGAGCCGTGGTGGATCGTGGTGTTCGGCGTGCTCGGCGCGGCGATGATGGGCTCGTTCGGGCTCATCGCCGGGCTGTGGGCCGAGAAGTTCGACCAGATGGCGGCGTTCCAGAACTTCATCGTCGTGCCGATGACGTTCCTCGCCGGGGTGTTCTATTCGGTGCACTCGCTGCCGCCGTTCTGGCAGGCGGTGAGCCACCTCAACCCGTTCTTCTACATGGTCGACGGCTTTCGCCGCGGCTTCTTCGGCGTCAGCGACGTGCCGCCGCTGATCAGCCTGGGCGTGGTGGCGGCGAGCTTTCTGCTCGTCGCCGCGGTCGCGTTGCGGCTGCTGCACGCGGGCTACAAGATCCGACCCTGACCCCGTGCGGCCGGCCCGCCGGCGGGAGGGGAGATAATCGCGCCCATGACCGAGCCCACTGCCGCCGACGTACGCCGTTTCATCGCCGCAGGGCTCGCCTGCGAGCACCTCGAGGTCGAGGGCGATGGCAGGCACTTCTTCGCTACCATCGTGTCGCCGGCCTTCGAAGGGTTGCCGCGGGTGCGGCGCCACCAGCAGGTGTACTCGGCCCTGGGCGATAAAATGCGCGAGCAGATCCACGCGCTGTCGATGAAGACGCTCACCCCGGCCGAATGGGCCGCTGAGAACCAGCCCCATCACCATTGATTGCTCCCGCGGCGGCAAGCCGCGGGCGGTGGTGATGGCGCGGCCCGAGGGCTGGCGCTGCTCCAGCCCCCGGCTCGCGACGCGGACCCACTTTGCCATGGACAAACTGCTGATTCGCGGTGGCCGGCGCCTCCAGGGCGAGGTGTCGATCTCGGGCGCCAAGAACGCCGCGCTGCCGGGGTTGTGCGCCGCGCTGCTCTGCCCCGAGCCGATGACGCTGGCCAACGTGCCGCGGCTGCAGGATGTCAACACCACGCTGAAGCTGCTGCGCCACATGGGCGTGGTCGCCGAACGCTCGACGACGCAGCCCGACCAGGTGCGGATCGACGCCTCGCGCCTTGCCGCGCCCGAGGCGCCGTACGAGCTGGTGAAGACGATGCGCGCGTCGATCCTGGTGCTCGGCCCGCTGCTGGCGCGCTGCGGCGAAGCCCGCGTGTCGCTGCCCGGCGGCTGCGCCATCGGCTCGCGGCCGGTCGACCAGCACATCCAG
Organism: Burkholderiaceae bacterium; assembly: GCA_022072045.1. Taxonomy (GTDB): domain Bacteria; phylum Pseudomonadota; class Gammaproteobacteria; order Burkholderiales; family Burkholderiaceae_C; genus JAEUPI01. The sequence continues at coordinate 9,033 of JAJVIL010000148.1, forward strand.
GGCCTGCGCGCGATGGGCGCCGAGATCCGCGTCGAGCACGGCTACATCCTGGCCCGGGCCCGTCGCCTGCAGGGTGCGTCGATCACCACCGACATGATCACCGTCACCGGCACCGAGAACCTGATGATGGCCGCCACGCTGGCCGAAGGCGAGACGGTGCTCGAGAACGCCGCGCAGGAGCCCGAGGTGGCCGACCTGGCGCGTCTGCTGATCGCGATGGGCGCGCGCATCGAAGGCCACGGCACGAGCCGCGTGCGCATCCGCGGCGTCGCTGCGCTGCATGCGCCGGCCGCGCCGCACTGCTTCGTGCCCGATCGCATCGAGACCGGCACCTTCCTGTGCGCGGTGGCCGCCTGCGGCGGCGACGTGCTGCTGCGCGACGCCGACGCGTCGCTGCTCGAGGCGGTGATCGAGCGGCTGCGCGAGGCGGGTGCCGCGATCGACGCGGTGCCAGGCGGCATCCGCGTGCGCGCCGACGGCAGGCCGCGCGCGGTGCACATCCGCACCAGCGAGTACCCGGCGTTTCCCACCGACATGCAGGCGCAGTTCATGGCGGTCGACGCGATCGCCGACGGCGCCGCGACGATCGTGGAGACGATCTTCGAGAACCGCTTCATGCACGTCAACGAGCTGCTGCGCCTCGGCGCCGACATCGAGGTCGACGGGCGCACGGCGCTGGTGCGCGGGATGCCGCGGCTGTCGGGCGCGACCGTGATGGCCACCGACCTGCGCGCGTCGGCATCGCTGGTGATCGCCGGCCTGGTGGCCGAAGGCGAAACGCGGGTCGACCGCATCTACCACCTCGACCGCGGCTACGAGCGCATGGAAGACAAGCTGCGCGCGCTCGGCGCCGACATCGAAAGAATCCGATGAAGGTGCGCGCGCGGGCCCGGGCGGGCCGCTTCGAGCCGAGGCCCGCGGGGGATCGGCGGCACTGCACGCACCACACCGTGGGCGAGGGGCTGTCATGCTGACGCTGGCGCTGTCCAAGGGCCGCATCTTCGACGAGACGCTGCCGCTGCTGCAGCGCGCGGGCCTGGCAGTGCTGGAAGACCCCGAAACCTCGCGCAAGCTGATCCTGCCGACCAACCGCGCCGACCTGCGCGTGGTGCTGGTGCGCGCGAGCGACGTGCCGACCTACGTGCAATACGGCGGCGCCGACCTCGGCGTGGTCGGCCTCGACGTGCTGCTCGAGCACGACGCGCGGTGGGGCCATGCGGGCGGCGCCGCGGGGCTGTACCAGCCGGTCGACCTCGGCATCGCGCGCTGCCGGCTCAGCGTCGCGGTGCGCAGCGACTTCGACTATTCGGTCGCGGTGCGGCAGGGCTCGCGCATCCGCGTGGCCACCAAGTACGTGCAGCTCGCGCGCCAGCATTTCGCCGACAAGGGCGTGCACGTCGACCTGATCAAGCTCTACGGCTCGATGGAGCTGGCGCCGCTGACCGGGCTTGCCGACGCGATCGTCGACCTGGTGTCCACCGGCAGCACGCTGAAGGCCAACAACCTGGTCGAGGTCGAGCGCGTGATGGACATCAGCGCGCGGCTGGTCGTCAACCCGGCGTCGCTGAAGCTGCAGCGCGAGGCGCTGCGGCCGGTGATCGAGGCGCTCGCCGCGGCGCGCGCGGAGGCAGCGTGAACCCGCTGCGCATCGCCCGCCTCGCCAGCACCGAGCGCGACTTCGACGCCCGACTGCAGCGCGTGCTGCACTGGTCGGGCGAGACCGATCGCGCGATCGAGGAGACCGTCGCGCGCATCGTCGACGACGTGCGTGCTCGCGGCGACGCCGCGCTGCTCGAGCACACGGCTCGGCTCGACGGCGTGCACGCGGCCGGCGTGGCGGAGCTGCAGATCGATGGCGACGAGATGCGGCGCGCGTTCGAGAGCCTGGGCGCTTCGCAGCGCGGTGCGCTGCAGGCCGCCGCCGTGCGCGTGCGCGACTATCACGAGCACCAGCATCGCGCCTGCTGCCTGGGCTGGCAGATGCGCGACGCCGAAGGCAGCCTGCTCGGCCAGAAGGTGACACCGCTCGACCGCGTGGGCATCTACGTGCCCGGCGGCAAGGCCGCCTATCCGTCGTCGGTGCTGATGAACGCGATTCCGGCGCGGGTGGCCGGCGTCGGCGAGATCGTGATGGTGGTGCCGACGCCCGCGCACGGCGCTGCGGCGCAGCGCAACCCGCTCGTGCTCGCGGCGGCGCACCTGGCCGGCGTGCATCGCGCGTTCGCGATCGGCGGCGCGCAGGCGATCGCCGCGCTCGCCTACGGCACGGCAAGCGTGCCTCGCGTCGACAAGATCGTCGGCCCGGGCAACGCCTATGTCGCCAGCGCCAAGCGGCGTGTGTTCGGCACGGTGGGGATCGACATGATCGCCGGCCCGAGCGAGATCCTGGTGCTCGCCGACGGCAGCACCGAGCCCGACTGGGTGGCGATGGACCTCTTCAGCCAGGCCGAGCACGACGAGTTGGCGCAGAGCATCGTGCTGTCGCCCGACGCGGCGTACCTCGACGCGGTGGCCGCTGCGATGGCGCGGCTGCTGCCCGGGCAGCCGCGGCGCGACGTGATCCGCGCGTCGCTCGTTGGCCGCGGCGCGCTGATCCACACGCGCTCGATGGAAGAGGCCTGCGCGATCGCCAACCGCATCGCGCCGGAGCACCTGGAGGTGAGCACCCGCGAGCCGCAGCGCTGGGAGCCGCTGCTCAGGCACGCCGGGGCGATCTTCCTCGGTGCGTACACGAGCGAGAGCCTGGGCGACTACTGCGCCGGCCCCAACCACGTGCTGCCCACCGCCGGCAGTGCGCGCTTCAGCTCGCCGCTTGGCACGTACGACTTCGTCAAGCGATCGAGCCTGATCGAGGTCAGCGCGCGCGGCGCGCGCGCGCTCGGCCCGATCGCCGCCGAGCTGGCGCTCGGCGAAGGCCTGCACGCGCACGCGCGCGCGGCGC
>JAJVIL010000131.1 GCA_022072045.1 Burkholderiaceae bacterium
CGTTGCTGCAGACGAAGCGGATCACGCCGGCCAGCATCTGGTAGCTGCTGGCGCCGTCGTGGCTATTGATCAGGATGATCTCGTTGGCCTCGGGCAGCACGGTGCCCTGGCGACCGTGGCGAAGCCGAATCATGTGCTTGGTGTATCCGGTCTTGCCTTCGACGCGACTCTGGCCCTGCGCGACCATGAATGGCTCGAAGCCTTCGCGCGCGAGGGCCCGCAGCACGTCGATGGTCGGGATGTAGGTGTAGCGCTCGGAGCGGCTGGCGTGCTTGGCTGCAGCGAAGATCGACGGCGCCGCGCGACGCATCTGCTCCTCGGTCAGCGGCTGTTCGCTGCGCAGGACGCGCGTGCTGTTGGCGAAGCGGGTGGCCAGTGCGGGTGTGTGCATGGAATCCTCCGGAAGAAGTGCTGCCCGGACGGAGACTCCGCCCGGGCGGGTGGGTCAGCTGCGGGGCTTGATGCCCTGGGCACGCTCGGCGGCGTTCATCTCGTCGACGAACTCGTGCCGCGAGCGGCGCTCGGCGGTGCGGGCCTTGGTGTCGAGGTAGTCGATCTCCTCGCACGTGAAGGTCAGGCCGTAGACGGTCTGCCCGTCCTTCTCGTAGGTGTGGTTGCGCACTCGCCCGACCACGTTGACGTGGCTGCCCTTGCCGAGGAAGTTCGCGGCGTTCTCCGCCTGCGCGCCCCACAGGGTCCACAGGATCGCGGTGGCTTCCTCCTCGCGCGCATCGCCGCTGCCCCAGCGCACGTTGCTGATCGCAGTGAGCTGCGCCTTGGCGACGGGTCCGTCTCGGCCGTTGACCTGCTCGAGCCGGATGTCGCCGGCGAGGTGTGCATTGCGCTGGATGACCAGAACATGGGCCATGAATGCCTCCTTCACGAGAGACCGGCCGGGCTCCGTCGGACCCCTGAAAACCGATCCTCTCGCTCGGACTCCCTCGCTCCCGCCCTCGGGGCGGGCGGGGGGTGGGGCGGCTGTTCAGGGGTTCAGCAGCGCTATTCGGTGAGCCGGTTGCCCGGCCCACCGATCGAAGATCCCCCCACAAGTCCCCCTCACCGGGGAACGGGGGCGCGTGGGGGGATGGCGGTGGGCCACCCGGCGATGCGCGCCACGCACAGAGAGGTCCCGCGGCACGAGCGGCCGGTGTGACAGCGCAGACTGGCGCAACGGCTGCGGCGGCGGGACCTGCCAGGCTCTCGAGGACCGGCGACTCTGCGAGCGCCGTGCCATCAAGCGAACGCCCGTGAGCGACTGGCGAGGCACTCGAGTCGGGCCGAGCGCTTCGAGTCGGCTGTTGGAGTTGGCGGCCCGGCTGCGGGCGTGGCGGGTGGCTGCGGCGACGATCTGGCACGGCGCGCAGCGCACGGCCGCGAAACGTAGCGTCAGCGCAGTGCAGCGCCGTGCGCGAGCAGCGGGTCAGTTCGTCGAGCGGGACCGTCCTTGCCGCGCAGCGGGAAGGGGCATCAAGGACCGCGTCCGCGGACACGGGAAGGGCCGCCTCGGCGCACGCCAGTTTCCGCGGCCATCGAATCCGATCATCTCGGCCTCGATGGCTTTCGAGCGGAAGTCATCGCTACCCTGGTCCTTTCCGCAACCTATCCTCTGGATCAAGCAGTCGGTTCTCGCCGAACTCGTGACGTCAACGATCGCATCATGAACACGCTCACGCTGGCACAAGCGGCTGAATTCCTGAAGATGCATCCGGAGGAGGTGCGTTGCCGCGCGAAGAGCGGCGTCATCCCCGGTTCGAAGCCTGGCCGACGGTGGGTCTTCATCGACGAAGACCTTGCCGTCTACTTGCGCGAGCGCTACCCTCCTCGGCGGCAAGCGTTGCGAGTGGCCTTCGAGAAAGGAAGGACAACATGGCCATACGCAAACGAGGCGCCGTCTGGTGGATCGACTTCACCGCACCATCGGGCGAGCGCATACGAAGAAGCGCTGAGACCGGCGACAAGGTCGAGGCGCAGGAGTACCACGATCGGCTGAAGGCTGAGGCCTGGCGCCAGCAGAAGCTCGACGAAGCGCCGCGTCGAACCTGGAACGACGCTGTGGTCCGCTGGTGTGCCGAGCAGTCCCACAAGGCCACGGCCGAGGAAGACAAGGCCAAGCTCCGCTGGCTGGACAAGTACCTGGGTAGCAAGACTCTGGATAGCATCAACCGCGACATGATCGAAGGCGTCACCCGTGCGAAGCTGGCAGACGGCTGCAGCAATGCAACCGTCAACCGCACGCTCGCGCTGGTGCGAGCGATCTTGCGCAGGTGCGCCAGGGACTGGCAGTGGCTGGACAGGTCTCCATCGGTCCGGATGCTGAAGGAACCGACACGCCGAGTGCGGTACTTGACGCAAGCGGAGGCGGAGCGGCTCCTGGCCGAACTGCCGGTACACCTTCGGGACATGGCCGCGTTCAACCTCGAGACGGGGCTGCGTGCGGCCAACGTCACGGGCTTGCGATGGTCAGCTGTCGACCTCAACCGAAAGCTCGCGTGGGTCCATCCCGACGAGGCGAAGGCGCGCAAGGCGATCCCGGTGCCATTGAATGGCCAAGCCATGGCGATCCTGCAGAAGCAGATCGGCAAGCATCGGGACGTGGTGTTCACGTTCAAGGGAGAGCCCATCGAGCAGCCGAGCACCGCGGCTTGGTATCGAGCGCTCAAGCGTGCCGGCATCGCGAACTTCCGATGGCACGACCTGCGGCACACGTGGGCCAGTTGGCACGTGCAGAGCGGTACGCCACTGCATGTGCTGCAGGAACTCGGTGGTTGGTCGAGCTATTCGATGGTCCAACGCTACGCGCATCTGGCAGCCGATCACTTGGCCCCTTGGGCCGAGAGGCTGGCACAGGCGCGCGCGTGTCACGGCACATATCCGTCACAACAGACGGATTCAGGCGTCACGACACGGCGAGCGGAGACTCTGTGAGCCGTCCGATGATGCAACCCTGCGCGCGTCTCTCAGCCGATTCTTTGTCCCTTCGGGCGAGGCGAGCGGCACAGGCGCGCGATGTACGGCACAAATCCGTCACAACCGAAGAAGGCCTGGGCGACGCCGCAGTGCGCGGAATCGCGCAAGTGCTTGTCGAGAGAGAGGAATTCTGGTGGGCCCTGTAGGATTCGAACCTACGACCAACGGATTAAGAGTCCGCTGCTCTACCAGCTGAGCTAAGAGCCCTTGTTCGCGCCGCTTGACGGCGCACGGACTTTCGATCCGATGGTGGGTCGTGCAGGATTCGAACCTGCGACCAACGGATTAAAAGTCCGCTGCTCTACCGACTGAGCTAACGACCCCGGGGGTAGAGCGCGCGATTCTAGCACCGCACTTTCAGCGCACCGCGCGCTGCGCGGCCGCGATCGCCTGCATCAATTCGCCTGCGGACACCATGCCGAAGGTGGCGGTCACCGCCACGCTCGAGCCGTAGCCATGGCAGTTGAGGCTGCCGTCGCCGGGCGGCGCATCGGTGGCGCAGGCATCGGCATCGGGCCGCAGCACCGCCTCGCGCGAGAACACGCAGCGCAGGCCGATCGGCCCGCTGCGCGCGGCCGCACCGGCCTTGCGCAGGCGTTGGCGCAGCGCGGCCAGCAGCGGGTCGTGGGTCACGTTTGCCAGGTCGGCCACTTCGACGCGTTGCGCCGCGCGCTTGCCGCCGGCTGCGCCGGCGCACACGGTGGGCACCCTCGTGTGCAGCGCCCATTGCGCGATCGCCTGCTTGGCGCGCACCTGGTCGCAGGCGTCGAGCACGCCGTCGACGGCGCGGCCTTGCAGCAGCGCCGGCCAGTTGTCGGGCTCGACGAAGGCCTCGATCGTGATCACGTCGCAGCCCGGGTGGATCTGCGCGATGCGCTCGCGCAGCGCCAGCGGCTTGGCCTGGCCGAGAGTGGATTCGAGTGCCTGCAGTTGGCGGTTGATGTTCGACTCGGCCACATGGTCGAGGTCGATCAAGGTCAGCGCGGCCACGCCGCTGCGCGCCAGCGCCTCCACCGCCCACGAGCCGACGCCGCCCAGCCCCACCACCGCGACGTGCGCGGCGCGCAGCCGCCGGTAGCCGGGCTCGCCGTACAGCCGCCGCACGCCGCCGAAGCGGCGCTCGAGATCGGCTTCGTCATGCGCAGCGGCGGTCACAGCAAGCGCCACGCGCACACCCAAGCGAACGCCGCTAGGCCGCCTCGGGGGTGGGCCATCTCAGGCTGCGCGTTCCAGCCGCCAGGTCTGCCAGCGCAGCGCCGCCACGCCGCCGCCGAGGATGCCGCCCAATGCGACGAAGCTGCCGATCGACAGCGTCGAGATCCCCGACAGGCCCTGGCCGATCGTGCAGCCGAGCGCGGTGATGCCGCCCACGCCCATCAGCGCGGCGCCGATCAGGTGGGCCGCCGTGTCCTCGGCATTGCGAAAGCCCTCCCAGTGGAAGTTGCGCGTGGCCAGTGCCACCGCGGCGCTGCCGAGCACGACGCCTACCGCGCTGACGATGCCGACCGTGAGCACCTTGCTGGCGTCGCTGTAGAAGATCAGCCAATCGATCGCGTAGGCGAGCGGCGCCACGAAGCTGAGCGACTCCATGCGCTGCGAGTTGGTGCCGAGGAACGCCTCCTCCAGCGTCGCCGGATGCTCGGCCAGGTGGCCGAGCCGGCCCGACACCGCCCACAGCACGGCGATCACGACGCCGATGCCGATGCCGCCGAGCAGCACGTCGCCGCGTCGCCCTTCGGGGCGCGCCAGCGCCCAGACCAGCAAGCCGCCGCCGACCAGCAGCCCGAGCCCCACGGCCCAGGCGGCGCGCGCCGTGCCGGTGCCCCAGGCCAGCAACGACGGCAGATCCTGCCCGGCGGGCAGCGTGATCGCCACGCGGTCGACGGTGTTCACGCGCCACACCGCGGTGAGGCCCTTCAGCGTCGCGAACGCCGACAGACCCAGCACCACGAACACCACCAGCGACTTCAGGTTGCCGCCGCCCACGCGCACCAGCGTCTTGCTGCCGCAGCCCGATGCCAGCACCATGCCGACGCCGAACATCAGTCCGCCGACCAGGTTGCTCAGCACCACCAGGCGCGGCACGGCGTAGATCGAGTGGCCGGCCTGCACCCAGCCCAGCGCCACCATCGCATTGAAGCCGAGCACCGCCACGCCGGCGGCCAGCGCCCACATGCGCATGCGCGCCCAGTCGCCCATGGCCACGATGTCGGACAGCGCACCCATGGTGCAGAAGTGCGTGCGCTGCGCGATGGCGCCGAACACGAGCCCGAGCGCGAATGCCGCCCACAGCACCTGCGTGGTCAGCACCTGCACTTGCGCGTCGGTGAGCATCGTTGGGGGGCTCGAAGGGTGCGCGGCCGGCTCACGCTGCGGGGCGGCTCGCGCCGCCCGTGCCGCCCAGCCCGCGGCGCGCTACTTTAGCGCGGCGAGGCGTTCGCGCCCGGCCTGCGCCGCCTCGCTCTTCGGGTAGGTCTTGATCAGCTCGCCGATCGTCGCGCGCGCGCCCTTGACGTCTTTGGATTCGATCTGGCAGTTGGCCACCGCCAGCAAGGCCTCGGGCGCGCGCGGGCTGTCGGGGGAGCTGCTCACCAGCGCCCGGAACGACGCGATCGCGTCTTTGTACTGGCGCAGTCCGTACTGCGCGTTGCCTAGCCAGAAGCGCGCGCTGTCGACATAGCCGCTGCCGGGGTAGCGGCGCAGGAAGGCGCCGAACAGCAGCGCCGACTTGTCGTAGTCACCGTTGCGCAGCACCCCCAGCGCCTCGTCATACAGGCGCTTTTCCTCCGGGTCGGCCATGAACTCGCGGCCGTCGACGGACACCTTCACCGGTTCGAGCTTGCGGATGCGGTCGTCGACGCCCTGCGTGATGTCTTTCTGACGGCGCTGCACGTCGGCCAGGTCGCGCGTCAACTGCTCGTCGGTGCCGCGCAGCTTGGCCAGCTCGCCGCGCAGCGCCTCGATCTGCCCGTTGAGCTCGAGCACGCTGCGCTGCAGCACCTGCACTTGCTCGAGCAACTGCGCCTGCGCCTTGGCCGCGTCGGCAGCCTGCTTGGCCTGGCTCTGCTCGATCTGCTGCAGGCGCTGGCGCAGCTCGACGATCGCCCGGCGCGCATCGTCGTCCTCGAACAGCGCGGCGCGCGCGGGCAGCGCCAGCAGCAACAGCGCCGCCGCGGCGGCGCCGAGCACCGGCCTCGGCCAACGCAGCATCAACGATCCTTCAGCTCGGCGCGGCGGTTCTTGGCCCAGGCGACTTCGTCGTGGCCATCGACGGCCGGGCGCTCCTCGCCGAAGCTCACCGCTTCGAGCTGTCGGTCGCTGGCCCCCATCAGTTCGAGCGCCTTGACCACCGCGTCGGCGCGCCGCTGGCCGAGCGCGAGGTTGTACTCGCGGCCGCCGCGCTCGTCGGTGTTGCCCTCGACCACCATCTTCTTGCTCTTGTTGCTGGCCAGCAGCCTGCCGTAGCTTTCGATCAGCGGCCGGAACTCGTCCTTGATCGCATAGCTGTCGAAATCGAAGTACACGACACGGCCGAACCGGCTGGCGGCGGCGTTCGCATCGATCTTGCTCGCGTCGACGGTGGCCACCTGCGACTGCGACGTGGTCGCGCCGCTACCGCTGCCGGCGGCGCCCGAGCCGGCCGGATTGGCCTTGGCATCGACCACCGGGGCACCCTCGTCGAGCTTGACCGACGAGCCGCAGCCGGCAAGCCAGGCACCGACCAGCACTGCGCATAGCGAGGTTCGAATCAGCTTCATGATGGCACTCCTCTCGGTGTAGTGGCCGGTCAGCGGCCGAAGGGTCCCCAGGTCGGCTCGCGGACGTCCTCGCCCGACGACAGCAGCCGGGTGCGGATGCGGCCGTCGAGCGTGGTGGTCATCAGCACATCGCGCCCTTGCACGCGCGTAGCGTAGATGATCAGCTTGCCGTTGGGTGCAAAACTGGGATTCTCGTCGTCGACCGTGTCGCTCAGGGTGCGCACGGTGCCGCCGGCCAGGTCGAGCGTCGTCACCTTGAACTGGCCGGCGTCGCGGTCGATGTAGGCCAGGGTCTTGCCGTCGGGGCTGATCGCCGGGCTGATGTTGTAGCCGCCGGTGAAGGTGATGCGTTCGGGGCTGCCGCCGCCGATGCCCACGCGGTAGATCTGCGGGCTGCCGCCGCGATCGCTCACGAAGTACAGGCTCTTGCCGTCGGGTGCGAACACCGGCTCGGTGTCGATCGCGCTGCTTTGCGTGACGCGCCGCACGTTGCCGCCCTTCGGATCCATCAGGTAGATCTGCGAGTTGCCGTCGCGCGACAGTGTCACCGCCAGCGTGCTGCCGTTGGGCGACCAGGCCGGCGCGCTGTTGCTGCCGCGGAAATTGGCGATCACGTGGCGCTCGCCGGAGGCGACGTTCTGTACCCACACCACGGCCTTGCCGCTCTCGAACGACACGTACGAGAGCGACTTGCCGTCGGGCGACCAGGCCGGCGAGATGATCGGCTGCGTGCTGTTGAGCGCCACCTGGCCGCCTTCGCCGTCGGCGTCGGTGATGCGCAGCGTGTAGCGGTTGGCCACCCGTGTGACGTAGGCGATGCGCGTCGAGAACACGCCCCTGTCGCCGGTGAGCCGCTCGTACACCGCGTCGGCGATGCGGTGCGCGGTCAGCCGCAGGTCGGCCGCCGGCACGGCGAACGCCTGGCCGCCGAGGTCGGCACCCTTGACCACGTCCCACAGCTTGTAGCGCACGTCGAAGCGCCCATCGACCAGGCGCGCGGCCGAGCCGGCCACCAGCGCGTCGGCGCCGCGGGTACGCCACAGCGCGTAGTCGGGGCGCGCGGTCTCGTCGAGGTCGCCGCTCGAATCGACGACGCGAAAGACGCCCGAGCGCTCGAGGTCGGCGCGCACGATGCCCGAGATCGACTGGCCCGACCTGTCCTCGTCGCGGAACTTGGCGATCGCGATCGGCAACTGGGTCGCGCCGACGCCCGAGATCTCGACGCGGAACTGCGCGTGCGCGCCGTGCAGCGCACCGGCGGCGAGAGCGCCGACCAGCCATCGACGGCGCGACGGGGCTGGCGGCTTCTCGGGCGGGGTCACCATGAACTGTTGTGGATTCGCTTCGGCAGCGCGGGTTCCGGGCTCGCCAGCGCGCGTTGGGTGCGCATTGTAGGCAGGTGAGGCCCCGATAATCGTCAGTTGTCGTGTCAAAACGGTCGCCCCGACGACCTCGAAGGCCCGCCGTCGATGGCCACTGTGCTGCAGCGCGTCTCTCGCATCGCCCCGTATTTCCGCAGCGGGCGTGCCGGCATCGTGGCAGCGGGCGTCGCCTCGCTGGTGGCCGCGCTCACCGAGCCGGCGCTGCCGGCGCTGATGAAGCCGCTGCTCGACAAGGGATTCACCGGCGCGGGCATCCCGATGTGGCTGGTGCCGGTGGCGATCATCGGCCTGTTCACGCTGCGCGGCGTGGCCGGGTTCATCGCGCAATATGCCCTCACCTGGGCCGCCAACCAGGCCGCGCAGACGCTGCGCGTGCGGCTGTTCGACCATCTGCTGCGCGCCGAGCCGTCGCTGTTCACGCGCCACTCGGCCAGCAGCCTGACCAACATGCTGGTCTACGAGGTGCAAAGCTCGACCACGGCGCTGGTCAACTCGGTGTTGACGCTGGTGCGCGACTCGCTCACGCTGGCAGCGCTGCTGGCGTACCTGCTGTACCTCAATTGGGCGCTGACGCTGGTGATCGCGCTGCTGTTCCCGGCCATCGGCTGGGTGATGCGCACCGCCGGGGCGCGCGTGCAGCGCCTGACCAAGGAGGGCCAGCGCGCCAACGACGAGCTGGCCTACGTGGTGGAGGAGAACGTGCTGGCGTGGCGCATCGTGCGGCTGCACGGCGCGGGCCCCTCGCAGGCGCAGCGCTTCGAGCAGCTGAGCAACGCGCTGCGCCGGCTGCTGCTGAAGAACGTGGCCGCGTCGGCCACGATGACGCCACTGACGCAGATCCTCGCCGCCAGCGCGATGTCGGCGGTGATCGTGATGGCGCTGTGGCAAAGCGCCCAGGGCGGGCAGACGGTGGGCGGCTTCGTCGCCTTCATCACCGCGATGCTGATGACGCTGCCGCCGATCCGCCACCTGGCCGACGTGATGGCGCCGATCCTGCGCGGGCTGGCGGCGCTCGAGCGCAGCATCGACCTGGTCGAAGAAGGCATCAACGAGCGCGGCGGCACGCACGCGGTGGCGCGCGCCGCCGGGCGCATCGAGATCGACGCGGTGAGCCTGCGCTACGCCGCCGACCAGGCCAGCGCACTCAATGGCTTCACGCTGGCGATCGTGCCGGGCGAGACGGTGGCGCTGGTGGGCCCGTCGGGGGCGGGCAAGTCGTCGCTGGTGAACCTGCTGCCGCGCTTCATCGAGCCCAGCGCGGGCGAGATCCGCCTCGACGGCGTGCCGCTGCGCGAGTGGTCGATCGAGTCGCTGCGCCGGCAGTTCGCGCTGGTGAGCCAGGACGTGGTGTTGTTCGACGACAGCGTGGCGGCCAACGTGGTGCTCGGCGCGCCGGTCGACGAGGCGCGCGTTCGCGCCGCGCTGCGCGGCGCCAACCTGCTGGAGTTCGTCGAGGCGCTGCCGCAGGGCCTCTTCAGCGAGATCGGCCACAACGGCAGCCAGCTCTCGGGCGGCCAGCGGCAGCGGCTGGCGATCGCGCGCGCGATCTACAAGGACGCGCCGATCCTGATCTTCGACGAAGCCACCTCGGCGCTCGACAGCGAGTCGGAGCGCGCGGTGCAGTCGGCGCTCGACCAGTTGATGCAGGGCCGCACGACGCTGGTGATCGCGCACCGGCTGTCGACCATCGAGCACGCCGACCGCGTGGTGGCGATCGACGCCGGTCGCCTGGTCGAGCAAGGTACCCATGCCGAACTGCTGGCGCGCGGCGGGTTGTACGCTCGGCTTCACGCACTGCAGTTCCGCACCGCCACTTCGGGAGACATGCCATGAACCCACCGATCAGCCGCTACCCGGTGCCCGAGATCAAGGACTTGCCGGCCGACCTGCGCGAGCGCATCGTGCAGGTGCAGGAGAAGGCCGGCTTCGTGCCCAACGTGTTCCTGGTGCTGGCGCACCGGCCCGACGAGCTGCGCGCCTTCATGGCCTACCACGACGCGCTGCTGCTCAAGGAGAGCGGCCACCTGAGCAAGGGCGAGCGCGAGATGATCATCGTCGCCACCTCGGGGGTCAACCGCTGCCTGTATTGCGTGGTGGCGCACGGCGCGATCCTGCGCGTGTACGAGAAGAAGCCGCTGCTGGCCGACCAGATCGCGGTCAACCCGCTGAAGGCCGACATCACGCCGCGCCAGCAGGCGATGCTCGCCTTCGCGCTCAAGGTGACGCGCGAGTCGCACGAGATCGCCGAGGCCGATTTCGCGGCGCTGCGCGCGCACGGCTTCGACGACGAAGACGTCTGGGACATCGCCGCGATCAGCGCGTTCTTCGGGCTGTCCAACCGCATGGCCAACGTGGTCGGCATGCGGCCCAACGACGAGTTCTACCTGATGGGTCGCGTGCCGCGCGAGAAGAAGGGGGCGACCAAGTGAACCGCATCGACCTGCACGACCGCGTCGCCGTGATCACCGGCGGCGCGCAGGGCTTCGGCTACGCCACCGCGGCGCGCATGCTCGATTCGGGCGCGTCGGTGGCGCTGTGGGACATCGACAGCGCGCGGCTCGAACAGGCGCGCGCCGAGCTGAGCGGCCGCGGCAGCGTCGCCGCCGCGGTGGTCGAGCTGAGCAACGAGGCCGCTGTCGACGCCGCGGTGCAGGCCACGCTCGAGCGCTTCGGCCAGATCGACATCCTGGTCAACAACGCCGGCATCACCGGCGGCAACGGCACCACCTGGGAGCTCGAGCCGGCGGTGTGGCGGCGGGTGATCGAGGTCAACCTGGTCGCGCCGTACCTGGTGAGCCGCGCCATCGTGCCGCACATGATCGCTCGCCGCTACGGGCGCATCGTCAACATCGCGTCGATCGCCGGCAAGGAAGGCAACGCCAACGCGTCGCACTACAGCGCGTCGAAGGCCGGGCTGATCGCGCTCACCAAGTCGCTCGGCAAGGAGCTGGCGCAGGCGGGCGTGGCGGTCAACTGCGTCACCCCGGCGGCGGCCCGCACCGCGATCTTCGACACCATGACGCAGGCGCACATCGACTTCATGCTGTCGAAGATCCCGATGGGTCGCTTCCTGCTGGTGGAGGAGCTGGCGGCGATGGTGTGCTGGCTGTCGTCGCAGGAGTGCTCGTTCTCCACCGGCGGCGTGTTCGACATCTCGGGCGGGCGCGCCACGTACTGAGGCCCGGCGCGGCAGAGCACCGCGCTCGGCTCGCCGACGCAGGCCGATCGCATGCCGACCCGCAGCGACATCCCCGCGCGCCTCGACCGCCTGCCGTGGACGCGCTGGCACTGGCGCGTGGTGATCGCGCTCGGTGTCGCGTGGGTGCTCGACGGGTTGGAGGTCACGATCGTCGGCTCGCTCGGCAGCGTGCTCGAGCGGCCCGACACGCTCGGCCTGAGCGCCGAGCAGGTCGGCTGGTCGGGCTCGCTGTACGTCGGCGGCGCGGTGATCGGTGCGCTGCTGTTCGGCCGCGCGGCCGACCGCCTGGGGCGCAAGCGGCTGTTCCTGCTGACGCTGGCGGTCTACATGGCCGCCAGCGTCGCCACCGCGTTCGCCAACGGCTTTGCCTGGTTCGCGGTGTGCCGCCTGCTCACCGGGCTGGGCATCGGCGGCGAGTACGCGGCGATCAACTCGGCGATCGACGAACTGATCCCGGCGCGCGTGCGCGGCCGCGTCAACCTCGCGATCAACGGCAGCTTCTGGATCGGCGCGGCGATCGGCGCGCTGATCAGCCTGGCGCTGCTCGACGCGCGCGTGCTCGGGCCGCAGGGCTGGCGCGCCGGTTTCCTGCTCGGCGCCGTGCTCGCACTGGCGATCGCGCTGGTGCGGAGCCACGTGCCCGAGAGCCCGCGCTGGCTGCTCGCCCACGGGCGCGGCGGCGACGCCGAGCGCATCGTGGCGCAGGTCG
>JAJVIL010000066.1 GCA_022072045.1 Burkholderiaceae bacterium
TGCGCACGGGCACGGGCACAGGCACGCGCACGAATCGCCGCATGCCGACGAGGGCGGCAAGGCGCGGCTGGCGGCTGCGTTGCTGCTCGCGATCGGCGCCGAGGCCATCGGCACCTTCGTGCCTGCGGCCCCGCCGTGGCAGGGCGCCGGCCTCGCGGTGGCGGCGCTGGCGATCGCGCTGGCCGGCTGGGGGGTCTACGCCAAGGGCCTGGCTGCGCTGCGCCGCGGACGGCTGAACATCAACGCGCTGATGACGGTGGCCGTCACCGGCGCGTTCGCGATCGGCCAATGGCCCGAAGCCGCGATGGTGATGGCGCTGTACGCGATTGCCGAGGCGATCGAGGCGCGCGCGGTCGACCGCGCGCGCCATGCCATCCAGGGGCTGCTCGAACTGGCCCCCGACGAAGCCGCGGTGCGCCAGAGCGACGGCTCGTGGGCCACGCAGCCGGTGGCCGCGGTGGCGCTCGATGCCGTGGTGCGCGTGCGCCCCGGCGAGCGCGTGCCGCTGGACGGCACCGTGGTCGCCGGCCGCTCGTCGATCGACCAGGCGCCGGTCACCGGCGAGAGCCTGCCGGTGGACAAGACGGCCGGCGACGCGGTGTTCGCCGGCACCATCAACCTCGCCGGCACGCTCGAGCTGCGCGTCACCGCCGCGGCATCGAACTCGACGCTGGCACGCATCATCCAGGCCGTCGAGCAGGCGCAGGCCACGCGCGCGCCGACGCAGGGCTTCGTCGATCGCTTCGCCGCGGCCTACACGCCGGCGGTGTTCGCGATCGCGCTGGCCGTCGCGCTGCTCGCGCCGTGGCTGCTCGGCTGGGCCTGGCACGATGCGCTGTACAAGGCGCTGGTGCTGCTGGTGATCGCGTGCCCGTGTGCGCTGGTGATCTCGACCCCGGTGACGATCGTCAGCGCGCTGGCCGCGGCGGCGCGCCGCGGCGTGCTGATCAAGGGCGGCATCCACCTCGAAGGCGCGCGGCGGTTGAAGGCGATCGCGTTCGACAAGACCGGCACCATCACCGAGGGCGCGCCGACGCTCGTGAGCCATGAGGCGCTCGGCGACGCGCCGCTGCATTCGGTGCAGGCGCTGGCCGCCGCGCTGGCCGGCCACTCCGATCATCCCGTCTCGCGCGCCATCGCGCAGGGCTTGCCCGCGTCGACGCTGCCGCTGAGCGGCTTCGAGGCGCTGCCCGGCCGCGGCGTGCGCGCCGACATCGGCGGCGCCGCCTACGTGCTCGGCAACCACCGGCTGATCGAGGAGCGCGGCCAGTGCTCGCCGGCGATCGAGGCGCGGCTGCAGACGCACGAGGACGCCGGGCGCACGGTGGCGCTGCTGGCGTCGGACGCCGGTGTGCTGGCGCTGTTCGCGGTGGCCGACCCGATCAAGGCGTCGTCGAAGGCTGCGGTGGCCGAGTTGAAGGCGCTCGGCATCGCGCCGGTCATGCTGAGCGGCGACAACCAGGCCACCGTGCAGGCGATCGCGCGCGAGGCCGGCATCGGCGAGGCGCGCGGCAACCTGCTGCCGGACGACAAGCTCGGCGCGATCCACGCGCTGCAGGCCGCGCACGGCGCCACCGCGATGGTGGGCGACGGCATCAACGACGCGCCCGCGCTGGCGCAGGCCGACATCGGCATCGCGATGGGCGCGGCGGGCACCGACATCGCGCTCGAAGCGGCCGACGTGGTGGTGATGAACGACGACCTGCATCGCATCGCCGAGACGGTGCGGCTGTCGCGCCGCACGCACGCGGTGCTGTGGCAGAACATCGCGCTCGCGCTCGGCATCAAGGCGGTGTTCCTGGTGCTCGCGCTGCTCGGCCAGGCCACGATGTGGATGGCGGTGTTCGCCGACATGGGCGCCAGCCTGCTGGTGGTGGGCAACGGGCTGCGGCTGCTGACCCGCGCCGCGAACCGGTAGCCGCTGCGGTCCGTCGCGGCGACCATCGCCGCCGGCGCCGCTACGATGCCGGCATCCGCGCGATGCGAAGCGCGCGAACCCGGAGCAGCCGATGGACAAGGCGCGTTCGCAGCAGTTCATGCTCAAGCTGGTGGGTGACGTCGGCACCGTGCTCGCCGCCGGCGCGCTGGTCGTCGGCGACCGCGTCGGGCTGTTCCGCGCCATGGCCGGCGCCGGGGCGCTGACCCCTGAGGCGCTGGCCAAGCGCAGCGGCGTGCAGCCGCGCTACGTCGAGGAGTGGCTGGCGGTGATGGCCGGCGCCGGCTACGTGGTGTACGACGCCGGCACCGGCACGTTCGAGTTGCCCGACGAGCACGCGCTGTTCCTCACCGACCCGTCGACCGAGTATTACCTGGGCGGCCTGTTCGCGGGCATGCCGGCGATGATGGCGGCGCTGCCCGACGTGGCGCAGGCGTTCGAGCGCGGCCAGGGCGTGCCGTTTGCCGACTTCGGCGCCGAAATGCCGCTCGCGCTCGAGGCAATGAACCGCTCGGTCTACGAGAACCGCCTGGTGCGCGACTGGCTGCCCGCCGTGCCCGGCGTGGTCGATCGCCTGCGCGGCGGCGGCCGCGCGGTCGACGTCGGCTGCGGCACCGGCGTGGTGCCGGTCACGCTGGCCAAGGCCTTCGGCGACGCCAGCATCGCCGGCATCGACCTCGACGCGCGCTCGATCGAGCTGGCGCGCGCCCGCGCGCGCGAGGCCGGCGTCGGCTCGCGCGTGCAGTTCATCGAAGCACCGGTCGAGGCGCTGCCGGCGCAGCCGGGCTGGGACCTGATCACCAGCTTCGACGTCGTGCACGACCTGCCCGACCCGCTGGCGGCGTTGAGCCGCATCCGCAGCGCGCTGGCCGACGGCGGCACCTACCTGATGGTCGAGCCCAAGGTCGCCGAGCGGCTCGAGGAGAACAACGTCAACCCGTTCGCGCGCCTGTTCCAGGGCATGAGCTGCCTGCACTGCGTGCCGCAGTCGCTGGCGCAGGGCGGGCCGGGGCTGGGCGCGTGCTGGGGCGAGGCGCGCGCGCGCGAGCTGGCTAAGCGCGCCGGCTTCGGCAGCTTCGAGCGGCTGGCGGTGCGCAGCCCGGCGATGGCGTTCTATGCGCTGCGGGGTTGAGGAGGTGTTGTGATGGACTGGCGCGATCGCGTCGTGACCGACCCTGACATCCTGGTTGGCAAGCCCACGATCAAGGGCACGCGCATTTCGGTCGAGCTGATCCTGGGTTGGCTCGCGCAGGGTTGGACACAGCAACAACTGATCGAGAACTACCCTCACCTCACGCGGGATGACGTTCTGGCTGCGCTTTCCTTCGCAGCCGAAATGATGCACACCAAGTTTCACTTGTACAAAGCGAAGCGTTGCCCATGACATTCCACATCGGCCTGCTGCTGTTCCCCGACATCACCCAGCTCGATCTGACCGGGCCGTACGAGGTGTTCATCAAGTTCCCCGGCGCCGAAGTGCACCTCGTCTGGAAGACGCGCGAGCCGGTGACGGTGGGCGGCGGCATGCGGATCATCCCGACCACGACCTTCGCCGACTGCCCGCCGCTCGATCTCGTCTGCGTGCCGGGCGGTGCCGGCATGAATCCGTTGCTCAACGATGCGCAGACGCTGGAATTCGTCCGCACCCAGGCGAGGTCGGCGCGCTACGTCACCAGCGTCTGCACCGGCGCGCTGGTGCTCGGCGCGGCCGGCCTGCTGAAAGGCCGGCGCGCCGCCACGCACTGGATGAGCCGCGAGATGCTGGCAGCCTTCGGCGCCACGCCGGTGGCCGAGCGCGTGGTGGTCGACGGCAACATCATCACCGGTGGCGGCGTGACGGCGGGCATCGATTTCGCGTTGCGTGTCGCGGCCGAAGCGTTCGGGCCGGAGCTGGCGCAGGCGATCCAGCTCGCCATCGAGTACGACCCGCACCCGCCGTTCGACTCGGGTTCGCCGCAGCGGTCCGACCCGGCGCTGACCGCGAAGGTCAGAGCCAGCGCCGCGCAGCGCCAGGCCGAGCGACAGCAGGCGGTCGAGCAGGCTGCGGCGCGCCTGCGCTAGAAGTGGATCCCCCGCATCATCTGCTGCAGCGCGATCGCCTCGGCGCTGAGCTTGGGCTTCTCGCCGCCCTTCTCGCCCTTGGCCGCCTCGCTGTCGGGGAACATGCGGAAGCTGGTGTTCATCACGATCTGCGCGATGCGCGGCGCCGCCGCGTGCAGCATCTCGCCGAAGACACCTAACCTCGTGGCGATGCGCACCGGCTTGTCGACGCAGGCCTGCGCGATCATGTCGGCCGCCTCGTCGGGTGCCAGCGTCGGCACGTTGTTGTAGATCTGGGTCGGCGCGATCATCGGCGTGCGCACCAGCGGCATGTTGATGGTGGTGAAGGTGATGCCCTGATCGGCGAACTCGCTCGACGCGCAGCGCGTCCAGGCGTCGAGCGCGGCCTTGCTCGCCACGTAGGCCGAGAAGCGCGGCGCGTTGGTGAGCACGCCGATCGAGCTGATGTTGACCACGTGGCCCTTGCGCTTGCGCACCATGCCCGGCAGCAGCCCCATCGTCACGCGCAGGCAGCCGAAGTAGTTGAGCTGCATCGTGCGCTCGTAGTCGTGGAAGCGCTCGTAGCTCGACTCGATGGCGCGGCGGATCGAGCGGCCGGCGTTGTTGATCAGGAAGTCGACGCCGCCGTGCTCGGCCTCGAGCGCCTTGACGAACGCCGCGCAGCCTTGCGCGTCGGCGATGTCGACGCTGTAGCTGAACACGCGCGGCTTGTCGGTGCCGCGCGCCTTCGCGTAGGCGACGATCTCCTTGACGGCGTCGGCAAGCTTGCCTTCGTCGCGCGCGCAGACGATCGTCACCGCGCCGGCCTCGGCGAACCGGCACGCCGCCGCCAGGCCGATGCCCGAGCTGCCGCCGGTGACCAGCACCACCTTGCCGCCGACCTTGCCCTTGAGCGTGCGGTCGATGAACAGGTCGGGATCGAGGTGGCGCTCCCAGTAGTCCCACAGCCGCCAGGCGTAGTCGTGCAAATCGGGGCACTCGATGCCGCTGCCCTTCAGCGCGGCGTCGGTGGCGCGGCGGTCGAAGCGCGTGGGGTAGTTGACGAACTCGAGAATGTCGTCGGGCAGCCCCAGGTCCTTCATCACCGCGTTGCGGATGCGCCGCACCGGCGCCAGCGCCATCAGGCTCTTCTTGACGCCCCTGGGCACGAAGCCGAGCAGCGCGGCGTTGACGAACAGGCTCATCTTCGGCGCGTGTGCGGCCTTGGCGAAGATGGCGAGCACATCGCCCACGCGGTAGCCCATCGGGTCGACCAGGTGGTAGCACTGGCCGGCGATCTCCTTGCGGTGCGAGAGGTGGTCGATCGCCGCGACCACGAAATCGACGGGCACGATGTTGATGCGCCCGCCCTCCAGCCCGATGGCCGGGAACCACGGCGGCAGGATCTGCCGCATGCGCTGGATCAGCTTGAAGAAGTAGTACGGGCCGTCGATCTTGTCCATCTCGCCGGTGGCGCTGTCACCCACCACCAGCGCCGGGCGGTACACCGTCCACGGCAGATTGCACTCGGTGCGCACGATCTTCTCCGACTCGTGCTTGGTCATGAAGTACGGGTGCTCGAGGTTCTCGGCCTCGTCGAACATGTCTTCGCGGAACACGCCCTCGTACAGCCCGGCGGCGGCGATCGACGACACGTGGTGCAGGTGGCCGGCGTCGATGGCCTTGGCGAACTCGCAGACGTGGCGCGTGCCCTCGATGTTCACCTGCACCTGCGCCTCGGCGTCGGCGCCGAGGTCGTACACGGCGGCCAGGTGATACACCGCGTCGACCTTGCCCTTCAGCGCCTTCAGGTCGTCGGCCGACACGCCGAGCCTCCTGGCGGTGAGGTCGCCGGCCACCGCATGCGCGCGCTGCGCGCTGGCGCCCCAGTACTCGCGCAGCGCCGGCAGCTTGTCTTCGCTGCCCGGCCGCACGAGAAAGTGCACGACTGCGCCGCGCCGCGCCAGCAACGCCTTGACGAGGCGCTTGCCGATGAACCCGGTGGCGCCGGTCACGAAGTACTGCATGGGCTCCTCCTGAAGACGACTTCGAACGCGCCCGCGGCGCGCCGGACGGCCATTCTTGTGCAGCCGGCCGGCGGCCGGCGCACGCGCTAACCCCAAGCCGCGCGCCGCCGTTAGACGCGCGGGTCTAGCCCAAGGGCCTGCCCGTCCGCGCATCGGCTGCCTACACTGCCGCCTTCGCGGCCCGGCAGCGGCCCCAACCACAACACCACGAGGAGCGCACGATGGTCAAGAAACTCAAGGCGATGGCCGAGAAGAAGGCCGCCGGTGCGGCCGGCCTGCTCGACAACGCGCTGGCGCAGTCGATCAAGGAGTCGGCGCAGCAGATCTGGCTGGCCGGCATGGGGGCGTTTGCCAAGGCGCAAGCCGAGGGCACGCGCTCGTTCGACAAGCTGATCCAGGACGGCCTCTCGCTGCAGAAGAAGACGCAGGGGCTGGCCGAAGAGAAGATCAGCGAGGTCACCGGCAAGATGACGGCCATGGCCGGCGAAGTCACCGCCCGCGCCGGCCAGCACTGGGACAAGCTCGAGTCGATCTTCGAGCAGCGCACCGCCAAGGCGATGGCGCGGCTGGGCGTGCCGTCGGCCAAGGACCTCGCGGCGCTGAACGAGCGGATCGACCAGCTCGCCGCCGAGGTGGGCAAGCTCGGCGGCAAGAAGGCGGTGGCGAACAAGGCCCCCGCCAAGAAAGCGCCTGCCAGGAAGGCCGCCACCAAGCGTGCGCCGCGCAAGGCGGCCGCAGCGCCCACCGCGGGCGAGTGACCTCGCGCGGGCCGCGCCGCTGGCGCGGCTCACCGATAGCGTGACTCGAGGTGCGCCTTGAAGTGCGCCGGGTTCAGCACCTCGCCGCTGGCGCGCGTGGCCAGCTCGTCGGTGGCCCAGCGGCTGCCGGCCTGCCAGATGTGCCGGCGCAGCCAGTCGAACACCGGCGCGATATCGCCGCCGGCGATGCGTGCGTCGAGGTCGGGCACGGCGCGGCGCATCGCGGCGAACCACTGCGCCGCGTACATCGCGCCGAGCGAGTAGCACGGAAAGTAGCCGAACAGCCCGCTCGGCCAGTGCACGTCCTGCATCGGGCCGTCCTTGAAGTTGCCGCGCGTGTCGAGCTGCAGCAGCTCGGCCATCTTGGCGTCCCACAGCGCGGGGATGTCGTCGACCTCGATGTCGCCCTCGATCAGCGGCCGCTCGATCTCGTAGCGCAAGACGATGTGCGCCGGGTAGGTGACCTCGTCGGCGTCGACGCGGATCAGCCCCGGCTTCACGCGCGTGAGCAGGCGCTGCAGGTTGGCCGGTTCGAGCGCCGGCTGCGCGCCGAACGCCTGCTGCAGCAACGGCGCGAGCTGCGCCACGAAGCCGGGGTGGCAGCCGAGCTGCATCTCGAAGCTCAACGACTGGCTCTCGTGGATCGCCATCGAGCGCGCCTCCGACAGCGGCTGGCCGAGCCAGTCGCGCGGCAGGTTCTGCTCGTAGCGGCCGTGCCCCGTCTCGTGGATCGTGCCCATCAGCGAGCCGAGGAACTCGTCGTCGCGAAAGCGCGTGGTCATGCGCACGTCTTCGGGCACGCCGCCGCAGAACGGGTGCGCGCTGACGTCGAGCCGCCCGGCGTCGAAGTCGAAGCCGAGCAGGCGCATCACGCGCTCGCACAGCGCGCGCTGCGCGGCCACCGGAAACGGCCCAACGGGTTGCAGCACCGACTCGCGCGACTGCCGCTCGGTGACCCGGCGAATCAGCCCGGGCAGCCAGCGCCGCAGCTCGCCGAACACGGCGTCGATCTGCGCCGCCGTCATGCCGGGCTCGAAGCGATCGACCAGCGCGTCGTAGCGCGACAGGCCCGTCTGCTGCGACAGCGCCTGCGCCTCTTCGCGCGCCAGCGCCACGACCTCGCGCAGGTTGGGCAGCAGGCCGGCCCAGTCGTTGGCCGGGCGCTGCGTGCGCCAGGCGTGCTCGCAGCGCGAGGTGGCGATCACCGAGCGCTGCACCAGCGATTCGGGCAGCGCGTTCGACTGCCGCCAGTGGCGCCGCATCTCGCGCAGGTTGGCGCGCCGCGGTTCGTCGAGCGGCTCGGCTTCGGCCGCGTCGAGGTCGCTGCGCAGTTGCGGGTCGGTGATCAGACGGTGCAGCAGCGCGCTCATTTCGGCCATCGCGGCGGTACGCGCTTCGTTGCCGGCCGGCGGCATGTTGGCCGCCTGGTCCCACATGGCGATCGCCTGCAGGTGCCCGAGGTGGTGCAGCCGCGTGAAGGTGCGCGTCAGCGCGTCGTAGCTCGGCGTGGTGGTGTCCATCGGCGCAGCGCGATCGCGCCGCCGGTTCGTGGCCATGCGGGCGTCGCGGGGAGGTGGCGGTCGCGCATTGTGCCGCCGGCGCGCGATGGCCGCCGGGTCGGCCCTCAGGGCGTCAGGTGCCCGGGGAACACCCACAGCAGCGCGGCGGTCATCGTCAGGTAACGCAGGAACTTGCCGATCGCCATGTACGCCACGCACGGCCAGAACGGGAAGCGCAGCCAGCCCGCCAGCGCGCACAGCGGATCGCCCACCGCGGGCAGCCAGCTCAGCAGGCAGGCCTTGGCGCCGAAGCGCTGCAGCCAGCGCAGCGCGCGCGCTTCGGCCGGCTTGCGATGGCGCACGCGCTCGTAGGCGCGCTCGGCGCCGTAGCCCATCCAGTAGCTGATCGCGCCGCCGATCGTGTTGCCCGCGGTGGCCACCGCCATCGCCGGCCAGAACAGCTCCGGGTTGAGCTTCACCAGCCCGAACACCGCGGGCTCGCTGCCCAGCGGCAGCAGCGTCGCCGACACCAGCGAGACCACGAACACCGTGCTCAGCCCGTACTTGGGCAGCGCGAGCGCCTCGAGCAGCGCGGCGAACCAGGCCTCCATCGCGGCGATTATCGACAGCGGCCCTGGCTATACTGCCCCTCCCTCCCGCGCCCAGCTCCTGCACTCGCCATGCGAATCGGCCCGATCGAGCTGCCGAACAACCTGTTCGTCGCCCCGATGGCGGGCGTCACCGACCGGCCTTTTCGCCGCTTGTGCAAGCGGCTCGGCGCCGGCTACGCGGTCAGCGAAATGGTGACCAGCAAGCGCGAGCTGTGGGCCAGCCTGAAGACCTCGCGCCGTGCCGACCACGCCGGCGAGAGCGCGCCGATCGCGGTGCAGATCGCCGGCGTCGATCCGGTCGAGATGGCCGACGCCGCGCGCTACAACATCGACCGCGGCGCGCAGATCATCGACATCAACATGGGCTGCCCGGCCAAGAAGGTGTGCAGCACCTTCGCCGGCTCGGCGCTGATGAGCAACGAGCCGCTGGCGCTTGCCATCGTCGAGGCGGTGGTCGCCGCCTGTGCGCCGCGCGGCGTGCCGGTGACGCTGAAGATGCGCACCGGCCGCAGCGAGCACGAGCGCAACGCGGTGGCGCTGGCGCGTGCCGCCGAAGGTGCCGGCATCGCGCTGGTCACCGTGCACGGGCGCACGCGCGAGCAGGGGTTTCTCGGGTTGGCCGAATACGACACCCTCGCCGCGGTGAAGGCGGCACTGCGCATCCCGGTGGTGGCCAACGGCGACATCGATGGCGCCGCCAAGGCGCGCGCGGTGCTCGCGCACACGAAAGCCGACGCGCTGATGATCGGCCGCGCCGCGCAGGGCCGGCCGTGGATCTTCCGCGAGATCGCGCACGAACTCGCCACCGGGCAGGCGCTGCCGCCGCCGGCCACCGCCGACGTGCGCGGCTGGCTGCTCGAGCATCTGCTCGACCACTACGCGCTGCACGGCGAGTTCGCCGGCGTGCGCAGCGCGCGCAAGCACATCGGCTGGGCGGTGCGTGCGCTGCCGGGCGGCGAGGCGTTCCGCGCCGCGATGAACACGCTCGAGAGCTGCGACGCGCAACTCGCCGCGGTGGCGACCTTCTTCGAGCGGCTCGGCGAGCGGCATGTGCGCTTGCCCGCGGGCAGCGCCGCCAACGACGACGCGGCGGCGCTGGCGGCATGAGCGCAGCGAGGCAGCGATGAGCCGGCGCGACATCGAAGACTGCGTGCGCTCCACGCTGCAGCGCTACTTCGACGACCTGCGCGGCGCCGAGCCGCACGCGGTGCACGACATGATCATGCGCGCGGTCGAGCGGCCGCTGCTCGAAGCGGTGATGCGCCAGGCCGACGGCAACCAGAGCCGTGCGGCCGACTGGCTCGGCATCAACCGCAACACGCTGCGCCGCAAGCTGGCCGACCATCGCCTTCTGAAGTAGACATGCCGCGCGCGCTGATCTCGGTTTCCGACAAGACGGGCGTCGTCGAGTTCGCGCGCGCGCTGCAGCAGCGCGGCGTGGCGCTGGTGTCCACCGGCGGCACCGCGAAGCTGCTGGCCGGCGCGGGCGTGGCCGTGACCGAGGTGTCGCAGGTCACCGGCTTCCCCGAGATGCTCGACGGCCGCGTCAAGACGCTGCACCCGCGCATCCACGGCGGCCTGCTCGCGCGGCGCGACCGGCCCGAGCACATGGCCGCGCTGGCGGCGCAGGGCATCGAGCCGATCGACCTGCTGGTGATCAACCTCTACCCGTTCGCGCAGGCGGTCGCGCGCACCGAGTGCACGCTCGACGACGCGATCGAGCACATCGACATCGGCGGGCCGGCGATGCTGCGCGCGGCGGCCAAGAACTGGCCCGACGTGTGCGTGGTGATCGACCCGGCCGACTACGCGCAGGTGCTGGCCGAGCTCGACGCCGGCGGCATCGGGCGCGGCACCCGCTTCGCGCTGGCCAAGAAGGTGTTCGCGCACACCGCCGCCTACGACGGCATGATCGCCAACTACCTCGGCAGCCTCGCCGACGGGGCGCACGAGCGCACCGGCGCCGTGCCGGCGCGCGCCGAGTACCCGTCGGTGTTCACCCTGCAGGTGACGAAGGTGCAGGACATGCGCTACGGCGAGAACCCGCACCAGAGCGCCGCGTTCTACCGCGAGCACGACCCGGCGCCGGGGACGCTGGCGCACTGGCGCCAGTTGCAGGGCAAGGCGCTGAGCTACAACAACATCGCCGACGCCGACGCGGCGTGGGAGTGCGTGAAGAGCTTCGGCGACGCAGCAGCGGAAGGCGGCCGCGATGGCGCCGCGTGCGTGATCGTCAAGCACGCCAACCCGTGCGGCGTGGCGGTCGGCGCGTCGGCCGCCGCGGCCTACGCCAAGGCGCTGAAGACCGACCCCACCAGCGCGTTCGGCGGCATCGTCGCCTTCAACCGGCCGTTCGACGGCGCGGCGGCCGAGGCGATGCACGCGGCCAGGCAGTTCGTCGAGGTGCTGATCGCGCCGGCGATCACGCCCGAGGCGCGCGCGCTGTTCGCGGCCAAGGCCAACGTGCGGCTGCTCGAGGTGCCGATCTCCGAGCGCGGCAACGCGCTCGACTTCAAGCGCGTGGGCGGCGGCGTGCTGCTGCAGAGCGCCGACGCGCGCAACGTGCGGCGCAGCGAGCTGAAGGTGGTGACCAAGCAGCAGCCCACCGCGGCGCAGCTCGACGACCTGATGTTCGCCTGGCGGGTGGCCAAGTTCGTCAAGAGCAACGCGATCGTCTATTGCAAGGACGGCATGACGCTGGGCGTCGGCGCGGGGCAGATGAGCCGCGTCGATTCGTCGCGCATCGCGTCGATCAAGGCGGCCAACGCGGGGCTGTCGCTGCAGGGCTCGGCGGTGGCGAGCGATGCGTTCTTCCCGTTTCGCGACGGGCTCGACGTGGTCGCCGACGCCGGCGCCACCTGCGTCATCCAGCCCGGCGGCTCGATGCGCGACGCCGAGGTGATCGCCGCCGCCGACGAGCGCGGCATCGCGATGGTGTTCACCGGCGTGCGCCACTTCCGCCATTGAGTGCGCCGC
>JAJVIL010000004.1 GCA_022072045.1 Burkholderiaceae bacterium
GCCGAGCACGGGCTGGTCGAGGCGGCGGCAGGCGAGCCGGCGCTGTCGGGGGCGGCCTGCCTCGCGCTGGCAGCCGCGCTCGGCGGCTGGGCCGCTGCGGGCGACGACGCCGCGCTGCACGAACTGCAGGCGGTGTGCGCGCGCGAGGGGCAGGCGCTCAAGCCGCAGTTGCGCGGCCAGCTTCACTATCATCTCGGAGGCACGCCGCTGCGCACGCGGCAGGTGGCCATCGATTCGCAACGCCTGCTCGAGATCGCCGCTTCACCGAGACGATGAATCCACTGGTCGCCCCCGAAGCGTTCGCCCGCGACGCGCGCACCGCGCTGTCGGTCAACGTCAACAAGATCGCGTTGCTGCGCAACTCGCGCCATCTCGATGTGCCCAACGTGCTGGCGCTGTCGCGCATCGCGCTGCTGGCCGGCGCGCAAGGCATCACGGTGCACCCGCGACCCGACGAGCGCCATATCCGCGCCCGCGACGTGCACGAGCTGGCGGCGCTGCTGCGGCAGTGGCCGCACGTCGAGTACAACATCGAGGGCAACCCGACGCACAACCTGATGCAGTTCGTGCGCGAAGTCAGGCCGCAGCAGTGCACCTTGGTGCCCGACAGCGCCGAGCAGTTCACCTCCGACCACGGCTGGGATCTGCCGGCCGATAGCGAGCGGCTGCGTCCGCTGGTGGCCGAGGCGCGTGCGCTCGGTGTGCGCGTGAGCCTGTTCATCGACCCGCTGCCGCAGGCAATGGTGCACGCGGCTGCGCTCGGTGCCGATCGCGTCGAGCTGTACACCGAGGCGTACGCGCGCGCCCACGGCACGCCCCAGCAGGCCGCCGTGCTGGCGCGCTATGCGGCGGCCGCGCAGGCGGCGCAAGCGGCGGGGCTCGGCGTCAACGCGGGCCACGACCTGAATCGCGACAACCTTGCCGATTTCCTGCGCGCGGTGCCCGGCGTGCTCGAGGTGTCGATCGGCCACGCGCTGATCGCCGACGCGCTGGAGCTGGGCCTCGAGCGCACGGTGCGCGAATACCAGCGCTGCATCCAGTCGGCCCAGCCGGCCGGCGCGCGATGATCGCCGGCATCGGCACCGACGTGTGCGACATCGCGCGCATCGCGACGGCGCTGCAGCGCCACGGCGACCGCTTCGCGCAGCGCGTGCTCGGCCCCGGCGAGATGCAGGTCTTCGAGCAGCGGCGAGCCCGCGTCGCGCGCCGCGGTCTGAGCTACCTGGCGACGCGCTTCGCGGCCAAGGAGGCGTTTTCCAAAGCCATCGGCCTGGGCATGCGCTGGCCGATGACCTGGCGTGCCTGCGAGGTCATCAACGCGCCGGGCGGCCGGCCCGAGGTTCATCTGCACGGCGAACTCGCGGATTGGTTCGCGCAGCGGCAACTGCGCGCTTTCGTCAGCGTCAGCGACGAGGCCGAGATCGCCACCGCGTTCGTGGTGGTCGAGCGGGTGTCCGCGCCATGAGCCCGCACGGCCGGCCGAAGCGCGATTTCCCCCTCGGGGGATGCGCGTGCAGCGCCAAGGGGACAAGATGACTTCACACGCCCCGGTCGTGCTCGACGTGGCCGGCCTCGCGCTCGACGCCGACGACCGGCGCCGCCTGCGGCATCCGCTGACCGGCGGGCTGATCCTGTTCGCGCGCAACTGGCGCGATCGCCGCCAACTGACCGAGCTGACCGCCGAGGCCAAGTCGCTGCGGCCCGACCTGCTGATCTGCGTCGACCACGAAGGCGGGCGCGTGCAGCGCTTCCGCAGCGACGGCTTCACCTTGCTGCCGCCGATGCGTGCGCTCGGCGAGCTGTGGATGCGCGACGCCATGCTCGCCACCGATGTCGCCACCGCGGTCGGGTATGTGTTGGCCAGCGAATTGCGTGCCTGCGGCGTCGACCTCAGCTTCACGCCGGTGCTCGACCTCGATCACGGCGGCAGCGCCGTGATCGGCGACCGCGCGTTCCACCGCGATTCGCGCGTCGTCGGACTGCTGGCCAAGAGCCTGATGCACGGTCTGCTGCGCGCCGGCATGGCCAATTGCGGCAAGCACTTTCCTGGCCACGGGCACGTGGCGGCCGACAGCCACGTCGATCTGCCGGTCGACCGCCGTGGTCTCCGGATGCTGCTCGCCGACGACGCGGCGCCCTACGCGTGGCTGTCGACCAGCCTGGCCAGCGTGATGCCGGCGCACGTGGTGTACCCCAAGGTCGACAGCCGCCCGGCGGGTTTCTCGCGCCGCTGGCTGCACGAGATCCTGCGCAGCCGGCTGCGCTTCGATGGCGCGATCTTCAGCGACGACCTGAGCATGGCCGGCGCTCGCCGGCTCGACGGACGCGAGCTGAGCTACACCGACGCCGCGCTCGCTGCGCTGCAGGCGGGGTGCGACATGGTGCTGCTGTGCAACCAGTCGGTCGACGGCGGTGCTGCGGTCGACCGACTGCTCGATGGCCTGGCCGGCGCGCTGGCCCAGGGCCACTGGCAAGCCAGCCCCGCGAGCGAGGCGCGGCGGCTTTCGCTGCTGCCCGCCAGCGCACCGCTGGCGTGGGACGATCTGATGCGCGCCGGCAGCTACCGCCACGCGCTCGATCGCCTGATCTGAACCGCGCGCGGCCGCCGCGGGCGTGCTGCCGCTACTGCGGTGCCTGGGCGCGCGCCGCCTGCCGCTCGAACGGCAGTGCGAGTTGCGACAGATCCTTTCGAGTCTCGACCAGCACCAGCGGGCCGTCGTCGGGCAGCACCACCGGCACGCGCTCGCGCGGCACGTGCACCGGCTTGGGCTCGGCGGCGATGACCTCCTGCGCGCGGCGCACCTTGTCGGCGTCGGACTGCACCCACTGCAAGCCCGCGCCGTCGGCCAGTTGCTGCAATTCGCTCGTCGGCAAGTCGAACGCAGGCAGCGGCGACGCGATCTTGGCCGCGGCCGGTGGTGGCGCAACGACTTGCCGAGCGGCGGAGTCGGTTGCGTCGACCTCGGCGCCAAGCGGCTCGATCGCGATATCCGCCGCGACAGCGACGGGCGCGCCTTCCCGGCGCTCGGGCGATGGCGCGAAGTCTTCGCTGGCGGCAGGGCTGGCAGCCGCTGTGGCGGCATCGCTGCCGTTGATCGGTGCGCGGTCCTGCCCCATTGGCGGCAACGAATCGGCGCTCGCCTCGTCGCGGCGTCCGCCGCGGCGACGGCGCCTGCGGCGGCCTTCGCGCTCGCCTTCGGCCCCCTCGGCGACGGCGTCGCCCACCGGAATCGTGTCGACGAAGGTCGACGCCGGTGCGGCGGCCGCCCCTTCGCCCGTCTGACGCGGCTCGCGCGGCGGACGTTGGCCACGCCGCGGGCTTCCATCTTCGCGCGGCATGGCGGCGTCGCCACTCGCTTGCTCGACGCGCGCTTCGCGATTGCCATCGCGGCTGCCATCGCGGCTGCCATCGCGGCTGCGGCGTCGCCCCTCGTCGCCGCGCCATTCGCCGCGACCGTCACGTTCACCGCCACGGGCCTCACGTTCGCCGCCACGGGCCTCACGCTCAGCGCCACGACCGTCGCGGCTGGCGTTGCGGCCGTCGCGTTCTCCACCGCGGCCGCCACGGCCGCGTCCGCCTCGCTCGCCGCGTTCGCCACGGCGTCCATCGCGGCCGGGGTGGCCCTCGCGCTCCTTGCGCGCCGGCTCGGCTGCGGGCACAGCCGGCGGCACGGCGACAGGTTCGGACGCACCACCGAACAGCCTCTTCAGCCACGCCTTGAAGCCGCTGTGCGCGGGCTCGGGCACCGCGCGCAGCGGTGCGGCAGGCGCCGGCTGGGCAGCCGCCTGCGGTGCCACCGGTTCAGGCGGCCGCGCCGGGACGATCGGCGCCGGCTGATCGGGCAGCACGCCCTTGATCACCGGCTCCTGCTTGGCCCGGGCACGCTCGTGGGCGTCGCGTCGACGCGAGATCGACACTTCCTCGCTCTGCTCCTCGATCATCGTGTAGCTGGCCTGCAGGTTCTCCAGCCGCGGGTCGTCGTGGCGCAGCCGCTCCAGCTTGTAGTTCGGCGTCTCCAGGTGTTTGTTGGGGACCAGCAGCACGGTGACGCGCTGCTTCAACTCGATCTTGGTGATCTCGGTGCGCTTCTCGTTGAGCAGGAAGCTCGTCACCTCGACCGGCACCTGCACGTGCACGGCGGCGGTGTTGTCCTTCATCGACTCCTCCTGGATGATGCGCAGGATCTGCAGCGCGGAGGATTCGGTGTCGCGGATGTGCCCGGTGCCGTTGCAGCGCGGGCAGGTGATGTGGTTGCCCTCGCTCAAGGCCGGGCGCAGCCGCTGCCGACTCAGCTCGAGCAGGCCGAACTTGGAGATCGAGCTGAACTGCACGCGGGCGCGGTCGTAGCGCAGCGCGTCGCGCAGCCGCTGCTCGACCTCGCGACGGTTCTTGCTCTCCTCCATGTCGATGAAGTCGACGACGATCAGGCCGCCCAGGTCGCGCAGCCGCATCTGGCGCGCGATCTCGTCGGCCGCCTCCAGGTTGGTGCGGGTGGCGGTCTCCTCGATGTCGCTGCCGCGCGTGGCGCGCGCCGAGTTGACGTCGATCGACACCAGTGCCTCGGTGTGGTCGATCACGATGGCGCCGCCGGAGGGCAGGTTGACCGTGCGGCTGAACGCGGTCTCGATCTGGTGCTCGATCTGGAAGCGGCTGAACAGCGGCGCGTCGTCGCGGTAGCGCTTGACCCGCGATGCCGACTCCGGCATCACGTGGTTCATGAACTGCTGCGCCTGATCGTAGATGTCGTCGGTGTCGATCAGGATCTCGCCGATGTCGGATGTGAAGTAGTCGCGGATCGCGCGGATGACGAGCGAGCTCTCCTGGTAGATCAGGAACGCGCCCTTGCCGGCCTTGCTCGCCTCGTCGATCGCCGACCACAGCTTGAGCATGTAGTTGAGGTCCCACTGCAGCTCGCCGGCGGAGCGGCCGATGCCGGCGGTGCGCGCGATCAGGCTCATGCCCTTGGGGTAGTCGAGCTGGTCGAGGTTCTCCTTCAGCTCCTCGCGGTCTTCGCCCTCGATGCGCCGGCTGACGCCGCCGCCGCGCGGGTTGTTGGGCATCAGCACGAGATATCGGCCGGCCAGCGAGACGAAGGTGGTGAGCGCCGCGCCCTTGTTGCCGCGCTCTTCCTTCTCGACCTGCACCAGCAGTTCCTGGCCCTCCCTGATGGCGTCCTTGATGGTGGCGTTCTTGACCTCGACGCCGTCGCGGAAGAACTGGCGCGAGATCTCCTTGAACGGCAGGAAGCCGTGGCGGTCTTCGCCGTAGTCGACGAAGCAGGCCTCGAGCGACGGCTCGACGCGCGTCACCACGGCCTTGTAGATGTTGCCCTTGCGCTGCTCGCGGCCTTCGAGTTCGGTCTCGAAGTCGAGCAGCTTCTGGCCGTCGACGATCGCCAGCCGGCGCTCCTCGGCCTGCGTGGCGTTGATCAGCATGCGCTTCATGTGCACTCCTCATCGGGTGCGCGCACCGACCCTGGCGCGCGCACGCCTCTTTTCGATCCGCCGGCGAGCCGGTGGACCCTTCGATGCACGAGCAACGCGGAGAGAAGCCCTAGCGAAGGAAACTGCCCAGGGCCGAAACCGCAGCCGAAACGGCTGCGCGGTTCACGGTGGGGCGGCGTGCAGCGACGGCAGGCGTGGCGACCGACATGGCGCAGGGTGCGACGGTGTGCGTCGCGACCGCCCGCGAGCGCCTGGCGGTCGGCTGCGGGCCGGCACGCAAAGGCACGACACGCCCGCGCGCAGGGCGATCGGGCGTGCGAAGGGGCGATTGGATGGGCGTCATGCTGGCGAGCGCTGCGATTCGCTGCGGGCAGCGGATGCCGGCACTCGGCATCCGCCGCTTTGACCTTTTCTAGTCCCGCTGGACGGGAGGGCTTGTTCGACGTTGTTCTTCCACCACCGGCCCCTGGGTCGCCGCATCACGTTGGGAAGCGGCCGGACTCACCGACCGGTGGCGTTGCATCACCAAAGAACCGCGCGCAGATTTCAAGCTGGCGCGCCATCCACGCTCGTGAGCCTGCGCAACTGCCGAGTAGACTCAAAGCAAATCAAGCACTTGCTGCACGCATCGTGGTCCGTCGCATTATAGACGCGCCGCCGCCGGAATCCGCGCCCGGCGCTGCGGCGCGCGCCGCCGTGCGGCGTGTCAAGGTTGACGAGGGCGGCGCCGGCCAGCGCCTCGACAACTTTCTGCTGCGCCTGCTCAAGGGCGTGCCCAAGACCCACGTCTACCGCGTGATCCGCTCGGGCGAAGTGCGGGTCAACCGCGGGCGCGCCGGCGCCGACTCGCGCCTGGCGCTGGGTGACGAGGTGCGCGTGCCGCCGGTGCGCGTGGCCGAGCGCCAATCGGCACCGGCGCCGGCCCGCGAGTTCCCCGTGCTGCTCGAGGACGAGTTGCTGATCGCGGTGGACAAGCCCGCCGGCGTGGCGGTGCACGGCGGCAGCGGCGTCAGCTTCGGCGTGATCGAGCAGTTGCGTCGAGCGCGGCCGCAGTTGCGCTTTCTGGAACTGGCGCATCGCCTGGACAAGCAGACCTCCGGCGTGCTGCTGCTGGCCAAGAAGCGCAGCGCGCTGACAGCGCTGCAGGCGCAGTTCCGTGCGCGCACCACCAGCAAGGTCTACGCCGCGCTGGTGGTTGGCGCCTGGCCGGCGTCGCGCAAGGTGATCGACGTGGCGCTGCACAAGTTCGAAGCCGCCGACGGCAGGCGCCGCGTGCGCGCGGTCGACGCCGACGACGAGGCGGGCCGGCGCTCGATCTCGCTGGTCAGGGTGGTGCAGCACTTTCAGGGCTACACGCAGCTCGACGTCACGATCAAGACCGGCCGCACGCACCAGATCCGCGTGCACCTGGCGCACGTTGGCCATCCGATCGTCGGCGACGATCAATATGGCGACTTCGAACTGAACAAGCAGCTCGCCCGTGGTGTGGGCCTGGCCGGCGTGCGCTTCGCGCGCATGTTTCTGCACGCGCGCCGCCTGGCCTT
The DNA here is from genome assembly GCA_022072045.1 of Burkholderiaceae bacterium. Classification (GTDB taxonomy): domain Bacteria; phylum Pseudomonadota; class Gammaproteobacteria; order Burkholderiales; family Burkholderiaceae_C; genus JAEUPI01. Next base: position 6,990 of record JAJVIL010000004.1, read on the forward strand.
CGATCACCCGGCCAGCGGCGAGCGCATCGAAGTGCAGTCGCCGCTGCCGCCTGAGTGTACCCGGCTGCTGGGCGCGCTGAGCGAGCCGCACTGATCGCAATGGCTGCACCACGCTTCGACCTCATCGCCTTCGACTGGGACGGCACGCTGTTCGACTCGACGGCGCTGATCGTGCGCTGCATCCAGCAGGCGTGCGCCGATCTCGGTGTGGCGGTGCCGAGCGACGAACAGGCCGCGTACGTGATCGGCCTCGGGCTCACCGACGCGCTGACGCACGCGGCGCCTGGGCTGCCGGCCGAGCGCTACCCCGAGCTGGGGGCACGCTATCGCCAACACTACTTTGAGCGCCAGCACGAGCTGACGCTGTTTCCCGGCGCGCTCGAGATGCTGCAGGCGCTGAAGGCACGGCGCCAGCGCATCGCGGTGGCCACCGGCAAGGCGCGGCGCGGACTCGACGCCGCGCTCGAGGTGGCGCAACTGAGGTCGCTGTTCGACGCCACGCGCACCGCCGACGAGACCGCGAGCAAGCCCGATCCGCGCATGCTGCTGGAGCTGATGGACGAGTTCCACACCACGCCACAGCGCACGCTGATGATCGGCGACACGACGCACGACCTGCAGCTCGCGCTCAACGCCGGTGCGCCGAGCGTCGCGGTGGCCTATGGGGCGCACGACTCCGACGCGCTGGCCGCGTTGAAGCCGCTGTTCGTCGCCCACTCGATGCGCGAGCTGCACCAATGGCTGATCGACCATGGCTGAACACCTCGGCCAAGCGCAGGTGCTGTGCGCCAGCGCCGAGCTGCTCGAACGCGACAAGGCGATCGTGTTCGACGTCATGCTGTGGCGCGCTCCGGCGCGCGCCTTCGCGCTGCGCTTCAACGGGGTGGTGGTGGCGTACATGAACCGCTGCGCGCATGTGCCCTCGGAGATGGATTGGCAGCCTGGCGAGTTTCTCGACGCCGACAAGCGCTGGATCCTGTGTTCGGTGCACGGCGCGGCCTACGAGCCGGCCGACGGTCGCTGCGTCGGCGGCCCCTGCGGGCGCGGCCGCCTGATGCCGATCGCCACCGAGGAGCGCGAGGGCACCGTGTATTGGTATCCTTCCCGCGATATCCAACCCGTCGTGTTCGACGACGCGGGGCCCTCGGACGCCGCAGCCCCTGGAAGCACGCCATGAACCCGCAAGAGCCGTACCTGCCTTCGTCCGCGCTGCCGCCCGATAGCCCGGCGCCTGCCCCGGCCGCGCCCGCGCCACCGCGTGGACCCTCGAGCTTCGAGCGCGGCATGGCGCGCTTGAGCGACGCGCTGCTGCGCGAGCGGCGTGCCGAGCGGCGCTGGCGCGTGTTCTTCCGCCTGGCGTGGCTGATCCTGTTCGCGTTGATCGTGTGGGCGCTGCTCGCCACCCGCGGCCACGGCACCTCGACCGGACCGCACACAGCGATGGTGGAGGTGCGCGGCGAGATCGCACCCGACAGCGAAGCCAGCGCCGAGAACCTGGTGGCCGGCATCAAGGGTGCGTTCGAGAACAGCGAGTCGAAGGCGGTGGTGCTGCGCATCAACAGCCCCGGTGGCAGCCCGGTGCAGGCCGGCATCGTCAACGACGAGATCCGGCGCCTGAAGGCCAAGCACAAGAAGCCGGTGTACGCGGTGGTCGAGGACATGTGCGCCTCGGGTGCTTACTACATCGCGGTGGCCGCCGATGAGATCTACGTCGACAAGGCGAGCCTGGTCGGCTCGATCGGCGTGCTGATCGACGGCTTCGGTTTTCCCGCCGCGATGCAGAAGCTCGGCATCGAGCGCCGGCTGCTCACCGCCGGCGAGAACAAGGGCATGCTCGACCCCTTCTCGCCGCAGAACGAAAAGCAGACTGCCTATGCGCAGGCGATGATCGACCAGATCCACCAGCAGTTCATCAAGGTGGTCAAGGAAGGCCGCGGCAAACGCCTGCACGAGGACGCCACCACCTTCTCGGGCCTGTTCTGGAACGGCGAGCAGGCGGTTCGTCAGGGCCTGGTCGACAAGCTCGGCAACCTCGACTACGTGGCGCGCGAGGTCGTCAAGGCCGAGGAGGTGATCGACTACACGCCGCAGCAGAATCTGGCCGAGCGTCTGGCGCGACGCTTCGGCACATCGGTGGGCGAAGGCGCCATGCGCGCGTTGCGCGCGCTGGCACCGCTACGCTGACAGATCAAGTCGGCCGCCAGGCCGCGCGGGGGTGGGTCAATTCGGCGGGATGCGCAGCAACTGGCCCGGGTAGATCTTGTCCGGATGCGTCAGCATCGGCTTGTTGGCCTCGAAGATCTGCGGGTACTTGTTGGCGTTGCCGTAGAACTCCTTGGCGATCTTCGACAGCGTGTCGCCCTTGACCACCGTGTAGTACTTCGACGCGTCGGCCGGCGCCGCCACCGTCAGCAGATCGTTGACCTGCACCACGCGCTCGACGTTGCCGCAGCACAGCACCACCTTCTCCTTGGTGGCCTGGTCGGCCGCCTGGCCCGACACGGTCACGCTGCCGCTGGCGCCGTCGAACTCGACCGCGAGGCCGTCGACTTTCAGATTCATCGCGGCGATGTAGCCGGCGATGGCATCGGCCGCTGCGCGGTTCAGGCGCTCCACGTTGGCGGCGCTCGCTTCGCGCGCGACCGCGTCCTGCGCGGCCTTGGCCTCGCCCTTGCCGAACAGCTTCTCGCCGGCCTCCTTGATGAAAGTGACCAAGCTCATTGCGACTCCTTCCTGGGGCGATCATTGAAAGCGGCCCGCATCCTACCCTGGCGGCACCGTGCCTGCGGGCGGTGCAGCGCAGGGCAGATCGGGTCCGCCGTCGCGCTTGTAGGCGACCACGTGGTCGATCTCCAGGCGGATGCCGATGCGCTCGCCGATCGCGTGGTTGTGGTGCGACGGCACCAGCGAGAGCACCTTCGCGCCGCTGGGCAACTGCAGCGTGTAGAGGAACTCCGCGCCGCGGAACGCCTTGGCCAGCACCTGCGCGGTGACCGCGCTGGCGTCGTCGTGCACCACGTCGTCGGGCCGCAGCAGCACGTCGACCTGGCAGCCGCTCGGGCACACGTCGCCGTGCTCGGTGCAGCGCACCGGCTGCGGGCTCTGCAGCACGCCGAGTTCGACCAGCACCTTGCTGCCGTCGAGCACGGTGCCGGGCAGGAAAGCGCCCTGGCCGACGAAGTCGGCGACGAAGCGGTTGGCCGGCTGGTGGTAGAGGTTGTAGGCGCTGTCCCACTGCTGGATGCGGCCGTCGCGCATCACGCCCACCTCGTCGGCGATCGCGAACGCCTCGTGCTGGTCGTGCGTGACCAGCAACGCGGTGATGCCGCTGCGCTTGAGCAGCGCGCGCACCTCGGCGCCGAGGTGTTCGCGCAATTCGATGTCGAGGCTCGAGAACGGCTCGTCGAGCAGCAGCAGGCGCGGCGCCGGTGCCAGGGCACGCGCCAGCGCCACGCGCTGCTGCTGGCCGCCCGACAGCTCGTGTGGGTAGCGGTTGGCCACGTGCGCGAGACCTACCGTATCGAGCATCTGCGCCACGCGGGCAGCGCTGCCAGCGGCCGCGCGCAGGCCGAAGCCGACGTTGTCGGCCACCGTCAGGTGCGGAAACAGCGCCTGGTCCTGGAACACCATGCCGATGCGCCGCTGCTCCGGCGGCAGGTGCACGCCACGGCGGCTCAGCGTGCGCCCGTCGAGCCGCACCTCGCCCGCGGCCACCGGCTCGAAGCCGGCGATCCCGCGCAGCACCGTCGTCTTGCCGCAGCCCGACGGGCCGAGCAGGCAGCCGATGGCACCGCGCGGCAGCGCCAGACTCAGCGCCTGCACGACGACCTTGCTGCCGTAGGCGAGCGTCACGTCGTCGAGCTGCAGCCAGGCGGCAGACGCAACGGCTTCGAGTTGCGCAGATCGGGGGGCATCCATGGCGAGTCGCCCGCAGCGGGGCATCGGCGCCGATGATAATCATTCGCATGTTGCGACCCGTGCGCTCGATCAACGGCCTTGCTGGGTCGGCGCTGCTGGCGGCCGCGCTGGTGGCCGCACCGCTGCTGTCGGTGGCGCTCAACGTGTTCGTCGGTGGCACCGGTGCGACGTGGGCGCACCTGGCCGATACCGTGCTGCCCGACTATGTGGCGAGCACGCTGGTGCTGTGCACGGTCGTCTCGGTCGGCACCGCCGCGCTCGGGGTCGGCGCGGCGTGGCTGGTGACGCGCCACGAGTTCGCCGGCCGCGCGGCGTTCGAATGGCTGCTGGTGCTGCCGCTGGCGATGCCCGCCTACGTCATCGCCTACGCCTACACCGACCTGCTGCAGTACGTGGGCCCGGTGCAGACCGCGCTGCGCCGCGCGTTTGGCTGGACGCACGGCGACTACTGGTTCCCCGACGTGCGCAGCCTCGGCGGCGCGGCGGCGATGTTCGTGCTGGTGCTCTATCCGTACGTCTATCTGCTCGCGCGCACGGCGTTCCTCGAGCGCGCCGGCGGCATGATCGAGGTCGGCCGTTCACTCGGCCTCACGCCGTGGCGCAGCTTCGTGCGGTTGTCGTTGCCGTTGGCGCGGCCGGCGATCGTCGCCGGCGTGGCGCTCGCGCTGATGGAGACGCTGGCCGACTACGGCACAGTGGCGTACTTCGGCGTGCAGACCTTCACCACCGGCATCTACCGGGCCTGGTTCTCGCTCGGCGACCGCGTGGCCGCGGCGCAGCTCTCGCTGGCGCTGCTGGGTTTCGTGGTGGCGGTGCTGGCGCTCGAGCGCGCGAGTCGCGGCCGCTCGCGCTACGCCGACGCCACGCTGCGCGGCCGCAGCCTGCCGCGCGTGCCGCTGACCGGT
>JAJVIL010000045.1 GCA_022072045.1 Burkholderiaceae bacterium
GACGACGCGATCGGATTCTTCGAAGCGCAACTCATGCCCGTGCCAGGCGACATAGGCGATCGACGCCAGCACGGCGCGGGTGTCGGTCACAGCTTCAGCCTCAGCGCGCGCAGCAGGTTGTCGCGCACGATCTTGCGGTACACCTCGTCGCCGACGCCCAGCGCCTCGAGTTCGCTGAGAGTGCGGTCGAATCCGAGCAGCGGGTAGTCGGTGGCCCAGATCACTTTGTCCTGGCCCCAGCCCTTGGCGAACTCCACCAGCGACTGCGGCCACTGGCGCGGCCCGCGCGCCGAAGTCTCGAGGTAGACGTTCGGGTGCTTCCACGCGAGCACCATCATCTCCTCGTGCCAAGGCTGCCCGACGTGGCAGCCGAGGATCGCCAGATCCGGAAACGACAGTGCCACCTCGTCGAGGTAGATCGGGCGGCCGCATTCCGACGGCAGCAGCGGCCCGGTGTGCCCGACCTGGATCGCCACCGCGACGCCGAGTTCGCTGCACTTCATGTACACGGGCCAGTAGTGCTTGTCGTTGGGCGGCAGCCCGGTCATGCCGTCGCCGTACATATAGGGCTCCAGGCGCAGGCAGCGCAGCCCCAGTTCCTTCACCAGGTACTCGACTTCGCGCACCACCTGCATCGGCTTCTGCATGATGTTGACGGTGCCCGCGCCGATGAAGCGGTCGGGGTGCTTGCGCACGAGTTGCGCCACCTCCTCGTTGCTCAGCACCCACTGGCCGCCGTAGAAGAACGCCGACAGCACGATGCGGTCGACGCCGGCGGCGTCCATCTCGTCGAGCATCGACTGCAGCGGCGCGCCGTCGAACATGTTCGGCGGGCACTTGTACTTGCGAAAGATGTGCAGGAACTCGGGCGGCCACTTCTTCGCCCCTTCGGGCGAGATGTAGGTCGCCCAGCCGTCGATCGCGATCTTGGGTCGTGCCATGTCGATGTGCTCCGGTTGCTGGGGTGTTGCGGCGCTCAGCGGCCGCTGAACTTGGCGGGCCGCTTCTCGACGAAGGCGCGCACGCCCTCGGCGGCGTCTTCGCTCAGACGCAGCGGTTCGGCGGTGTACTGTTCGAGCCGCAGCGCGGCGTCGAGCGGCAGCGCGAGCCCCTGGTAGACGGCGTCGCGCGCCGCACGCACGGCCAGCGGGCCGTTGGCGGCGATGCGCGCGGCGATCTCGAGGGCGCAGTCGAGCAACGCGGCGCCCGGCACGACGCGGCTCACGAGCCCCCAGCGCAGCGCCGCTTCGGCATCGATCGGCGCGCCGGTCAGGATCATCTCCAGCGCCACGCCCTGCGGCACCAGGCGCGGCAGCCGCTGCGTGCCGCCCGCGCCGGGCAGGATGCCGCGGCTGACCTCGGGCAGGCCGAAGCTCGCGTGCTCGGCCGCGACGCGGATGTCGCACGCCAGCGCGAGTTCGAGCCCGCCGGCCAGACAGGCGCCGTTGATCGCCGCGATCACGGGTTTGCGCGGGTCGAAGTTGCGCGTGATCGCGCCCAGGCCGGGCTCGCGTTCGGCGCGCTCGCGGCGTTCGATCGGCGTCATCGCGCGGTAATGGGCGCCCAACTCCTTCAGGTCGGCGCCGGCGCAGAAGGCCGCCTCGCCGGCACCGGTGAGCACGGCCACCCGGAGCGACTCGTCGTCGCGAAAGCGCTGCCATGCCTCGAGCAGCGCGGCGCGCGTCGCCGCGTCGAGTGCATTGCGCGCCGCCGGGCGGTCGATCGTCAGGATCAGCACCGCGTCGCGGACTTCTCGCCTGAGGCTCATGACGCCACCAGGTGGTTGGTGCGGGCGATGATCTCGCGCATGATCTCGCTCGATCCAGCGCCGATGGTCATCGCCAGCGCGTCGCGGTGCAGCCGCGCCATCAAACACTCTTCCATGTAGCCGAGGCCGCCTTGCAACTGCGCGCACTCGGTGGCGGCGAAGCGCGCCGTCTCGGTGGCGAACAGCTTGGCCATCGAGATCTCCGACTGCGCGGGGCGGCCCTGCAGATGCAGATCGATGCCGCGCAGCGTCAGCGCCTCGGCGGCCTCGATGCGCGTGAGCACGTCCGCGAGCCGGTGCTGCCAGACCTGAAAGCCGAGCAAGGGCTGGCCGAAGGCACGGCGCTGGTGTCCCCAGTCGCGCGCCTGCTCGAACATCAGCCGCGCGTGGCTGCACGCCATCACCGAGAGCACGAGCCGCTCGCCCTCGAAGCCCGACATGATCATGCCGAAGCCGTCGTTCTCGGTGCCCAGCAGATGGTCCGCCGGTACGCGGCAGTTCTCGAAGAACAGTTCGGCGGTGTCGGACGCATGCGTGCCGAGCTTGCGCAGCCGCTGCCGGCGCAGCCCCTGGGTGTGCGCCGGCACGACGATCACCGACAGCCCGCGCGACCCGGCGCCGCCGGTGCGCACCGCCAGGGTGATGTAGTCGGCGGTGGTGCCGTTGCTGATGTAGAGCTTCGAGCCGTTGATCACGTAGTGGTCGCCGTCGCGCACGGCGCGCGTGCGCAGCGCGGCGACGTCGCTGCCGGCGTCGGGCTCGGACACGCCGAGCGCGCCGATCAGGCGCCCCTCGCAGGCGCCGCGCACGTAGGTTTCGCGCAGGGCCGGCGAGCCGTAGCGGTCGATCAGCATGGTCGCGAACTCGGCGTGCGCCATCACCGACACCGGCACGCCGATCGAGCCGCAGCGCATCAGCTCTTCGAGCAGCACGACGGTGAACCAGAAGTCCTGCCCGCCGCCGCCGTACTGCGGCGACAGCCGCAGACCGAGCACGCCCAGAGCGGCCAGATCGGTGAACAGGCTGCGCGGCACTTCGCCGGCCGCCTCCCACGCCAGCACGTTCGGGGTGACGCGCTCGCGCACGTAGTCGCGCAGCGAACGCCTCAGCAGCTCCTGCTCCTCGCTCCAAGCTCTGTCCACGCGCGTCTCCCCGGTTGCGACGCTCCGGCGTTGCGCCGCGGGCGTGCGTTGAGTATCACTCAGTTAACGTGCAATAATCAAGTCCATGCCGAAATCGATCGTCATCGCCGGCATCGGACAGACGGCCTTCGGCCGCCTGACGGGCCGCAGCGCGCTCGAGCTGGAAGCGCAGGCGGCGCGGCTGGCGGTGGACGATGCCGGCCTGCTCCCCGCCGACATCGACGCTCTGGTCACCGACCCCGGGCCGGCGCAGGGCGTGCTGCAGGGCATCGAGCCGCACTATCTGCGGCTGGGTCGCGCGCTGGGGCTCGATCCCGACTTCGCCGGCACCGAGATTCTCGGCGGTGCCTCGAGCCTCGGCAGCATCCAGCGCGCCGCGATGGCGATCGAGGCGGGCCTGTGCAAAGTGTGCCTGTGCGTCTACGGCGACACCGCGCTGTCCACCCCGGGCTCGTTCGCCTACGCGCGCGGCGACGAGGCGGCGTTCGGTTTCTTCGGCGCGGCGGGCCTGCACGCGCTGGCGGCGCAGCGCCACATGGCCCGTTACGGCACCCGGGCGCAGGCGCTGGCCGAAGTGGCGATCGCCGCGCGCGCGCATGCGGCGCGCACGCCGCACGCGCAACTGAAGGAGCCGCTCGACCTGGCGGGCTACTTCGCGTCGCGGATGCTGGTCGAGCCGCTGCGCAAGGCCGATTGCTGCCTGGTCTCCGACGGCGCGGCGGCGGTGGTGGTGTGCGCGGCCGACCGCGCGCCGGGGCTGCGCCATCGCACCGCACGCATCCTCGGCATGGGGCAGGCGCACAGCCTGGGCACGTTTTCCAACCCGTCGCACTTCGACACGCTGCCCGCGGCGCGCTGCGGCCCGGCGACGCTGGCGCGCGCCGGGTTGAGCGCGGCAGATGTCGACGTGGCGATGCTCTACGACTGCTTCACGATCGTCGTGCTGATGCAGCTCGAGGCCTACGGCTTCTGCGCCGCCGGAGAGAGCGGGGATTTCGTCGCCGGCGGACGCATCGCACCGGGCGGGGCACTGGCGGTCAACCCCAGCGGCGGCCTGCTCGCCGAGGGCTATGGCGGCGGCATGCTGCACGTCACCGAGGCCGTGCGCCAGTTGCGCGGCGAGGCCGGTGCGCGCCAGGTCGCCGGCGCCGAAGTGGCGCTGGTCAGCGGCCACGGGCTCGGCATGAACAGCCACGCCACGCTGGTGCTGGGCGTCTGAGCATGAGCGCAGCGAACCCGAAGACTGCCGCGGGGCCGCTCGAGGCCACGCTGTGCAAGGCGTGCGGACACCTCTTCCTGCTCCGAGGCCCGGTGTGTCCGCGCTGCTGGTCTTCGAACCTCGCCACGCGCCCGCTCTCGGGCCACGGCAGGGTGGCGACCTTCACCGTCTACCGGCAGCAATACGACCCCGGCCACGTGCCGCCTTACGTGATTGCGCTGATCGCGCTGAACGAAGGGCCGCGCATGATTTCCAACATCGTCGGCTGCGCACCCGAATCGGTGCGCGTCGGCATGCCGGTGCGCGCGCGCTTCGAGCGCCGGGGCGAGCGCGTGCTGGCGCTGTTCGAGCCCGATGTCTCCAACACGGCCAGCCAAGGAGAGCCTCGATGAACCAGGCACAGGCCCCACACAAGCGGCGCCACCAGATCGGCGAGTTCGTCGCCTCGGGCGATTGGAGCGACTACTGGAGCACCTGCATCAGTCGCGCCGGCCAGGGCCGCATCCTGGTGCGCGGCTACCCTGTCGAGGAGATCATCGAGCGCCTGAGCTACACCGAGACCGCCTTCCTGGTGCTGAAGGGCGAGCTGGCGAACGCTCGCGAGACCGCGCTGTTCGACCTCGTGCTGCGCAGCGGCGTCGATCAGCAGTTCATCAGCGCGGCGGTCGGTGCGGCGCGCTTCACCGCGTCGGCCTTCCCCGATTCGCCGGTGCCGGCGCTGGCCAGCGGCATGCTGGCGTCGGGCTCGGTGACCGGTTCGCCACAGGAGCCGGCGCAGATGCTGATCGAGGCGGTCGGCTGGAAGCTGCCGCCTGCGCAGGCCTGCGCGCGCGTGATGCAGGTGTGGGGCGAGCGCCGCGGGCGCGTGCCCGGGCTCGGTCACCCGCTGCACAAGGCGGCCGAGCCGCGCGCGGTCACCTTGCGCCGCCTCGCGCAGAAGCTCGATGGCTGGCGCGAGCACGGGCAGATGCTCGATGCCGTCGAAGCGCATCTGGCCGAGGTGAAGGGGCACAAGATTCCGATCAACCTCGCCGGTGCGCTGGGGGCGGTGCTGGCCGATCTCGGATTCGACCCGCTGGTGATCGGCGGGCTCGGTGCGCTCGGCTACGGCATGGCGCTGCTGGCGCACGTCACCGAGGAGATCCGCGACGGCGTGCCGCTGCGCATCATCCCCGACGCACTCGGCGCCTGCTACGACGGGCCCGCCGAGCGCCACATCCCCGATCGGAGGAGCTGATCATGATGCATCCGTACTCGCACTATCCGGCGCGCGCCGCGCGGCTGTGGCCCGACGCAGTCGCGGTGATCGACGGCGACCGGCAACTGACCTTCGCCGAATTGGACGCCCGCGCCAGCGCCGTTGCCGCGGCGCTGATCGCGCGCGGGCTGCAACCAGGCGAGCGGGTGGCGCTGATCCAGTTCAACTGCGTGGAGTTCGTCGTCGCGGCGATCGCGATCCCACGCGCCGGCGGCGTCTGGTGTCCGATGCTCGGTGTGCTGACCGCGGCCGAGCACCGCTACATCGTCGCCGACAGCGACGCGCGCTTCGTGATCGCGCTGACGCCCGAGCATCTGGAGCGCGCGCGCGCGGTGGCGCCGAGTCCGCAGGCGGCCTTCGGGCTGGGTGCCTTCGCCGCAGGTGCCGATCTCCTCGCCGGCGCGCAGGGCCCGGTCGCGCTGCCGGACTTCGACCGTCCGCCGCAGAGCCTGGCGCAGATCCTCTACACGTCGGGCACCACCGGCAAGCCCAAGGGCGTGACCCACAGCTTTGCGTCGGTGTCGGCGGCGATGAACTTCTGGGCCGCGACGTTCGGCCACCGCCCGGGCGATCGCGTGCTGGGGCAGTTGCCGCTCAGTCACTTCTGCGCCCGCGCGATGGACAGCGCGTGGATCGGCGGTGCGGCGCTGGTGATCCTGCGCGACGCCGCGCCCGCGACGGTGCTTGGGGCCATTGCGCGGCACCGGGTGAACTTCATGCTCGGCGTGCCGACGTTCCTGCGCGTGCTGCTCGACGATCCGGCGATCGAGGGCGCCGATCTGTCGAGCCTGCGCAACATCGTCTACGCCGCCGCGCCGGCGGCGCCGACGCTCGTCGAGCGCGCGATGAAACGCTTCGGTCCGGTGCTCAACACCGGCTTCGGCCAGACCGAGGCCTACGGCCTGTGCACGTTGATGACCGCCGCCGAGCACGCCGACGCCCTGGCCGCCGACCCGCGGCGGCTGACTTCGGTGGGGCGCGAGTTCGGCGCCGCGCAGGTCATGATCCGCGGCGAGGATGGCCGCCGCTGCGCGACCGGCGAGGTGGGCGAGATCTGCATCTGCGCGCCCTGGGTGACACCGGGCTTCTGGAAGAACCCCGAACTCGACGCGAAGCGCCTCCAGGGCGGCTGGCTGCTGACCGGCGATCTCGGCCGGATGGAGGCCGACGGCTCGGTCTACCTCGCCGACCGCAAGGAGGACATGATCATCAGCGGCGGCTACAACGTCTACCCGGCCGAGGTCGAGCATGCGCTGGTGGCGCACGAGGCGGTCGCCGAGTGCGGCGTCTTCGCGGTGCCCGACGACAAGTGGGGCGAGGCGGTGCATGCCACGGTGGTGTTACGCCCGGGCAAGAGCGCGACCGAGGCCGAACTCGTCGCCTTCGCCAAGGAGCGCCTGGCGTACTTCAAGGTGCCCAAGGCCGTGCACTTCGCCGACGCGCTGCCCAAGACGCCGGTGGGCAAGATCGTGCGCCGCGTGTTGCGCGAGCCTTACTGGGCCGGGCGCGAGCGGCAGGTGCACGGCGCGGGTTGATGCGGGTGTAGCGGCTGACATTCGGAACACCAAGCAGGAAAGCGGGCTCGATTCGCGGATCGCGAGCGCATTCGGCGCGGAGGGCAACGTGGATAACGAACAAGTCGTACGCGAATTCGTCGCCGCCTGGTCGCGGCTCGACGCGGACAAACTGGTCGAGTTCTTCGCCGACGACGGCGTCTATCACAACATGCCGATGGCGCCGGTGCGGGGCCGCGAGAATCTGCGCAAGTTCATCGCGCGCTTCCTTGCCTCGTGGACGAGCACGCAGTGGGACGTGCTGAATCTGCTCTGCCAGGGCGACATCGTGATCGCCGAACGCCTGGACCGCACGAGGGTTGGCGCCAAGGAAGTGAATCTGCCTTGCTGCGGCGTGTTCGAGATGCGCAACGGCAAGATTGCGGCCTGGCGCGACTACTTCGACATGGCGACGTACACCAAGGCACTGGCTTGACGGTGCCCGGGCGCACCGCGGCCCGAGGCGGCCAACCGCCGCGGGCTCGCCGGTCCGGCGCGCAGAGGCCCGCCGGCCGCGGGTTCAGGGTTCGGGCGCGAACGCCGAGCCGAACCTTCGCCGCAGATCGGCCTTCAGGATCTTGCCCAGCGAGTTCTTCGGCAGCGCATCGACGAACTCGACCGTGCGAGGCTTCTTGAAGCCGGCCAGGCGCTCGCGACAGAACTCGATCACCTCGTCCGCGGTCGGGGCGTTGCGCAGTCTTTTGGCACGCCGGCGGGCACATCAGCGTCCTGCGAACTGTTAATGCTCGTTCAAGAAGCCGGCCGATGCTGCCAGGCTTGCGCAGAGAACGCGGCTCTCGACGATCAAGCCGATGCAGCGAACTTCTCGCGCATCGCGCGTTTCAGCAACTTGCCGGTCGGCGTGCGCGCGAGCGGTTCAGCCGTGACGACGAGCTTCTTCGGGATCTTGTACTTGCCGAGCTTGCCGGTGCAGTGCTCGATCACCTCGTCGAGCGTGAGCGACTGCCCCTCCTTGAGCCGCGCAACGACACAGACGGCTTCGCCCCACGCGGGGTCGGGAACGCCGATCACCGCGATCTCGGCGCACTGCGGCAGCGCGGTCAGGACGCCTTCGATCTCCGCCGGGTAGATGTTCTCGCCGCCCGAGATGATCATGTCCTTCTTGCGCTCGACGATGTATAGGTAGCCCTCGTCGTCGAGCCGACCCAGGTCGCCGCTGTACAGCCAGCCGTCGCGAACCGTCTCGGCGGTGGCCTGCGGGTTGTTCCAGTACTCGCGCATCACGTGCGGGCCGCGGATGATGATCTCGCCGATCTCGCCCGCGGCGGTGTCGCGGCCGAGGTCGTCGACGACGCGGATGTCGGTGTGGAACATCGGCAGGCCGGTCGAACCGACCTTGTCGAGCGCGCGCTCCGAACTCAGCACCGCCGCACCACCGGTGCATTCGGTCAACCCGTAGACCTGCTGGATCGCGATGCCGATCTGCGACCACGCCTGAATCAGCGGCACGGGCACCGGCGCGGTTCCGCACAAGGCCCAGCGCACCGAAGATAGATCGAAGGTCTTGATCGTCGGCACCTGAAGCATGAAGTGCAGCATCGCCGGAACCGCCAGGAACGAATCGATCTTTTGATCCTGCAGCGCCTTGAGGAAGCCCACTGGGTCGAAGGCCTTCATCAGCACGGTCGTCGAGCCGACGTGCACGTCGATCACGACGTCGATCAGCGCGCCGATGTGAAACAGCGGCAAGGCGATGAGCACCCGGTCGCCCCATCGCCAATCGGTGCTCATCGCCACCGTGCACGAATCGTAGAAGAGGTTGCCGTGCGTCAGCACCGCGCCCTTGGGTCTGCCGGTGGTGCCCGACGTGAACATGATGACGAGCGGCTCGTCGCCCGAGCCGACCGCATCGGGCTCGGTATCCGGCATGCTCGCGGTGAGCGCGGCGTAGCTGCGGTCGCCCGCTGCGGCATCGCCGACCGCGACGTAGCTCGTTGCCGGGATGCTGCCGCGCAGCGCAGCCACCGTCTGCGCAAACTCGGCGCCGTACGCGAGTGCGACGATGCCGGCGTCGTTGGCGATGAAGGCGAGTTCCGGCGGCGTCAGTCGCCAGTTGAGCGGCACGACGATCGCACCGATCTTGGCCAGACCGAAGAAGCACTCGAGGAATTCGATCGAGTTCGCCATCAGCACGCCGACGCGGTCGCCGTGCTTGATGCCGAGGCTCGCGAAGGCGTTCGCGGCGCGGTTGGTGCCCGCGTTCCACTGCCTGAAGGTCAGCTCGCGCCCTTCGAAGACGAGGCCGATCCGCTCGGGGTCCAGCTTCGCACGCTTGGCCAGGAACAGGCCGATGTTGGTCTTCATCCAGCGCCTCTTCAGCGAGTCAATCGCGGTAGTGCATCGGTTCGGTCAACGCCACCCAGCGCCCCTTCTGGATCTGAGCGAGAAAGGTGCGCCGTGACGCCAGGTGGTCGCCGGGCGAGAACGAGATCGGCGGGGTGCCGAACATGTTGCGGTAGTCGCGGATCTGCTCGAGCCCGGCGACCAGCGAGTCCACCGTCAGGTTGCGGCCGGCGTTGCGCATGCCCATCGCCGCGGTCTCGATGACCATGTAGCCCACCACGGCCTCGACGTTGGGCTCCTGGTTGAACTTGGCCTTGTAGCGGCGCATCCAGTCGAGCACCTTGGGCGAGGCCGTGTCGGCGTAAGGAATCGGTGTCATCGCGCCGGCGTACAGGCCTTCGACGAAATCCTTGCCGAGCGCCGCGACCACCGGGGCGTAGCCGGCCTGGCTGACGAGGAAGGCCGGCTTCCAGTTCAAGGTGTGCGCGACGGTCATCGCGCCCACGGTCTCGCGCACCACCGTACCCATCACGACGAGGTCGGCGCCGTCGCTCTTCATGCGCGCGACCTGGCTCGAGAAATCGGTGGCGCCGCGCTTGAAGCTGGTCACCGACGCGGGTGCGAGCCCGCCGGCCGCGAGCTGGTCCTGCACCGCCTTGAGGATGTTGGCACCGAACTCGTCGTCCTGGTACATGACCGCCACGCGCTTGAAGCCCTTGGTCGCGAGCAGGTACTTCAAGCTGGTGCGCACGTCGTCGTAGTAGGGCGCGAAGTAGGCGAACTTGAGCCGCTCGTACGGGAACGCGAACATCTCGGCCGGCGTGATCGGGAACAGATGCGGCAGGCCGCGTTCCAGCACCATCGGCATGGTCGCCGCCGAGGTCACGGTGCCCATCGAACCGACCATCGCGAAGATGTGGTCGCGTGTCAGCAGCTTCTGGGTGGCGAGCACCGCCTTCTTCGGGTCGTAGCCCATGTCTTCGATGATCAGGCGCAGCTTGCGGCCATGGATGCCGCCGGCGCCGTTGATCTCCTCGACCGCCAGTTCCATGCCGTTCTTCACCGGCAGGCCCCAGAAGTTGATCGGGCCGCTGAGGTCGAGATGCGTGCCGAGGACGATCTCGGTGTCGGTGACACCCTGCGGTTGCGCTTGCGCCGCCGGTATGAAGGGGCTGCCGAACAAGGCACACAGTGCCACGCTCAGGAATCTGCGGAGCTTCATCCGAGCTTCTCCTTCGGTGCGTTGGATGGCTGTGACCGGTGTGGCCGATCGGGGCTGCTGGCACAGGCCCGTGGGCACGGAGCAGAGCTTAATGGATGAGTATTTGGTTATCAAGTACTATTCGAAAAGTCAGGCTGAATCGAAACCAAGCCGCTCGGCGGCCGCCACCGAAAGGGCACGCGATGACACTGCCAGACAGCATGCCGGCCCTGGTGCTGCGGCACGACGGCCGCTCGGGGGCGATCGGTGGGCTGGCGATCGCCGACTTCGCCCAGTGGCTCGCATTCGAGCGGATCGCGGTGCCGCACGCTGGCGCGGGACAGGTGCTGATCAGCGTTGCGTGCTCGCCGGTCAACCCTTCCGATCTGCACTACATCAAGGGCGAGTACGGTCAGCCGCGGCGGCGCGGCACGCCGGCCGGGTTCGAGGGCACCGGAACCGTGGTCGCTGCGGGTGATGCCGACGCGCAGGCGCTGCTCGGCAGGCGCGTGAGCTTTCTGGCCAGCGCTTCGGGTTCGTGGGCGCAGTTCGCCTTGACCGACGCCTCGGCCTGCGTCGTGCTCGACGACGCCGTGCGCGACGACGATGCGGCCGCGCTGCTCGTGAACCCGCTCACCGCGCTGGCCATGATGGCGCGGGTTCAGGAGGCCGGTGCGCGCGCCATCGTCCTGACGGCGGCGGCCTCGCAGTTGGGGCGCATGCTGATCGCGCTGGCGAACGAGCGTGCGATCGCCGCCATCGCCGTCGTGCGCAGGGCCGGCGAGGAGGTGGCGCTTCAGGCGCTCGGAGCCAAGGCGGTGCTGGTCAGCACCGCCGCCGACTTCGCGGCCCGATTCGACGCTGTGGTGCGCACTGAGAAGCCGCGCATCCTGCTCGACGCAGTGGGCGATCAGACGGCGGCCGATCTCTTCCAGGCCATGCCGGCGCACACCCGGTGGGTCTCGTACGGGATGCTGGCGGAGTCGGGGCCGCGCCTGGCACACATGGGGCAGTTCGTCTTCTCCGGCAAGAGCATCGAGGGCTTCTGGCTCAGCCGCTGGCTGAACGATGCGCCTGCGCCCGTGCGTGCCGCTGCCGAGAGCGAGGCGCAGTGTCGCTTCGCGACGGGCACCTGGCGGACTCGCGTCGCCGCGCGTGTGAGGCTGGCCGATGCGCTGCGCGACCTGCCGGCGGCGCTGAAGCTTGGCGGCAAGGTGATGCTCGTGCCCGGCGAGAACTGAAGCGCCGTCTCTTGCTCGTCTGGTGGTGCAGCCGGCCGGGCAAACGAGAAGGGCCGGTGACCCGGCCCTTCGGTGCGTCTGTGCCATGCAGTCTACTTCGATGCTGGTT
>JAJVIL010000082.1 GCA_022072045.1 Burkholderiaceae bacterium
GGCAGCGGATGCGGCGCTCGCGACGCGTGCGCCGGCACGCGCCCCTGTGGCGGCCGCGAAGGCCGCCCGCCATTGCCGCCGCGGCGATTGCCTCCGACGCCGATCGTCATGCGGCCGAGCACGATCGGCTCGGCGCGCTCGTTCGGGTCGGGCTCGAAGCCCTTGACCACCTCGCGCACGATCTCCTTGTGGATCAGGCGCTGGATGTCGCGCAGGAACAGTTCCTCGTCGACGCACACCAGCGAGATCGCCTCGCCGCTGGCGCCGGCGCGGCCAGTGCGGCCGATGCGGTGCACGTAGTCCTCGGGCACGTTGGGGATCTCGAAGTTCACCACGTGCGGCAGCTGGTCGATGTCGATGCCGCGCGCCGCGATGTCGGTGGCCACCAGCACGCGCAGCTCGCCGCTCTTGAACTCGGCCAGCGCCTTGGTGCGCGCGCTCTGGCTCTTGTTGCCGTGGATCGCCATCGCGGTGATGTCGTTGCGGTTGAGGTACTCGGTGAGCTTGTTGGCGCCGTGCTTGGTGCGCGTGAACACCAGCACCTGGTGCCAGTCGCCCTGCGCGATCAGGTGCGCCAGCAGCTCCTTCTTGCGCTCGCGGCCCACCGGGTGCACCTTCTGCGCCACCAGCTCGGCCGGCGCGTTGCGTCGCGCCACCTCGATCAGCGCCGGCTGGTTCAGCAGCCGGTCGGCCAGCGCCTTGATGTCGTCGCTGAAGGTGGCCGAGAACAGCAGGCTCTGCTTTCTCTGCGGCAGGATCGCGAGCACCTTCTTGATGTCGTGGATGAAGCCCATGTCGAGCATGCGGTCGGCCTCGTCGAGCACGAACACCTGCACGTGGCTCAGGTCGAGCGTGCGCTGACCGTGGTGGTCGAGCAGCCGGCCGGGCGTGGCCACCAGGATGTCGACGCCGCGCCCGAGCTTGTCGACCTGCGGCTGCATGCCGACACCGCCGAACATCACCATGCTCTTCAGGCGCAGGTGGCGGCCGTAGGTGCGAACGCTTTCCTCCACCTGCGCGGCCAGTTCGCGCGTGGGCGTCAGGATCAGGCAGCGGATCGCGATGCGGCCGCGTGCGTCGCGAATCGCCGGCTGCGACGACAGCCGCTGCAGCATCGGTAGCACGAAGCCGGCGGTCTTGCCGGTGCCGGTCTGAGCGCCGGCCATCAGGTCGCCACCCTTCAGCACCGCGGGGATCGCCTGCAGCTGGATCGGCGTGGGGGTTTCGTAGCCCTGCTCGCGCACCGCGCGCAGGATCGGCTCGGCCAGGCCGAGATCGTTGAAGTTCATCGAGGAAAGGGCCCTTCGAGGGCTGTGGATCGCAGCCTGCTGTCGGCCGCTAGGGGCGGCCGCACCAGTCGCCAGGCGCGAAGTCGTTGAGAAGTGTCGAAACGACCGCGCCGCGAAGACTGGATGCCGCGGCGCGGTTGCCATTGTACCGGCTGCCGAAGCGGCCGGCCGTGCGCTCTACACGGGCATCGGCTTGTGGTCGCTCAGCCGCAGCCAGCCGCGCGCGATGCGGTAGATCGCCCACAGCCCGAGCAGGAACAGGCCGATCACCCAGGTGCCGAAGCCGACGATTACCAGCGTCAGCGGCGCCGACACCACCGCCACCACGACGGCCCACAGCAGCGCGTACCAGAAGGTGCGGATCTGCCAGCCGAAGTGCGAGTCGAGCCAGGTGCCGCGCACGGCGCCGCGCTTCACGTAGTTGATGATCACCGCGATGATCGACGGCCAGCCGAACAGGAACGAGCCCACCACGCTGGCTGCGCCGAAGGCGCCGAGCACCAGGCCGATCGCGTGCAGCGCATAGACCAGATGCGCCGTGCGCACCAGCGACGGGTTCGATTCGATCGTGGTGACGGAGCTATCCATCGGGCACCTTTCGTTCGACGGCGGCGGCGCCGCCCGTGGTCCGATGTTGGGGTCGGCATGGCGGCCTTTCAAGCCGCGTTGCGACGAGCGGCGACAATACGGGGTTGGCCTGCATGCCGGTTGCAGCGCGGGCGCCACCCTTTTTGCAAGTAGCCATGGCCCAGTACGTCTACACCATGAACCGCGTCGGCAAGGTCGTGCCGCCGAAGCGGCAGATCCTGAAGAACATCTCGCTGTCGTTCTTCCCCGGCGCCAAGATCGGCGTGATCGGCCTCAACGGCTCGGGCAAGAGCACGCTGCTGAAGATCATGGCCGGCCTCGACAAGGACATCGAGGGCGAGGCCGTGCCGATGCCCAACCTGAAGATCGGCTTCCTGCCGCAGGAGCCGCAACTCGACGCTAGCCAGACCGTGCGCGAGGCGGTCGAGCAGGGCATCGGCGGCGTGCTGGAGGCCAAGAAGCGGCTCGACGAGGTGTACGCCGCGTACGCCGAGCCCGACGCCGACTTCGACCAGCTCGCCGCCGAGCAGGCCGAGCTGGAGGCGCTGATCGCCGCCGCGGGCTCCGAGAACACCGAGCACCAGCTCGAGATCGCCGCCGACGCGCTGCGCCTGCCGCCGTGGGACGCCGTGATCGGCCAGCTCTCGGGCGGCGAGAAGCGCCGCGTCGCGCTGTGCCGGCTGCTGCTGTCCAAGCCCGACATGCTGCTGCTCGACGAGCCCACCAACCACCTCGACGCCGAGTCGGTCGAGTGGCTCGAGATCTTTCTCAAGCGCTTTCCCGGCACCGTGGTGGCGATCACCCACGACCGCTACTTCCTCGACAACGCGGCCGAGTGGATCCTCGAACTCGACCGCGGCATGGGCATCCCGTGGAAGGGCAACTACTCAAGCTGGCTCGACCAGAAGGAGCAGCGCCTCGAGCAGGAGCAGAAGAGCGAAGACGCGCGCATGAAGGCGATGAAGAAGGAGCTCGAGTGGGTGCGCCAGAACCCCAAGGGCCGCCAGGCCAAGAGCAAGGCGCGGCTGGCGCGCTTCGAGGAGCTGAGCGACTTCGACTACCAGAAGCGCAACGAGACCAACGAGATCTTCATCCCGGTGGGCGAGCGCCTGGGCAACGAGGTGATTGAGTTCAAGGGCGTCACCAAGGGGTTCGGTGACCGCGTGCTGATCGACGACCTGTCGTTCAAGGTGCCGGCCGGCGCGATCGTCGGCATCATCGGCCCCAATGGCGCCGGCAAGTCGACGCTGTTCCGCATGATCCAGGGCGTCGAGAAGCCCGATGCCGGCGAGATCGCGATCGGCCACACCGCGAAGCTGGCGTTCGTCGACCAGAGCCGCGAGTCGCTGGCCGACGACAAGACGGTGTGGGAAGACGTCTCCGGCGGGCTCGACAACATCACGGTGGGCAAGTTCGTGATGCCCAGCCGCGCCTACCTCGGCCGCTTCAACTTCAAGGGCAACGACCAGCAGAAGCGCGTCGGCCAGCTCTCCGGCGGCGAGCGCGGCCGGCTGCACCTGGCCAAGACGCTGTCCAAGGGCGGTAACGTGCTGCTGCTCGACGAGCCGAGCAACGACCTCGACGTCGAGACGCTGCGCGCGCTGGAAGACGCGCTGCTCGAGTTCGCGGGCTCGGTGCTGGTGATCAGCCACGACCGCTGGTTCCTCGACCGCATCGCCACCCACATCCTGGCCTGCGAAGACGACGGCAAGTGGGTGTTCTTCACCGGCAACTTCCACGAGTACGAGGCCGACAAGGTCAAGCGCCTGGGCGAAGAGGGCGCGCGCCCGCACCGGCTGCGCTTCAAGGCGCTGAAGTAAGCGAGCGCGCCGACACCCACGGGCGCGGCGGACGCACCGCGGCGGCGGATCGCGGCATTGCGGCGCGGCGGCGAAGCGGCGCTTGATCCACAATCGCGCTCGCGCGCTCGCGCGAGGTGACCGCGGCCGATCGCGGGTTCGTCGGTGGTGAATGGGCAAGATGTCTTGGCGTGCGATCGGCTGGGTGATGCCGGTCGTGTCGATGGGGCTGGCGGGCTGCGCGGCGATCTCGCCGGGCTCTGCGCCGGTGGCGCAAGGCGCCGCGCCGGCGGCGCGGCCGGCTTCCGCAGCGGCACCTTCTCCCGGGCAGCCGCCATCGTTCGCCAGCGTGGTGAAGGACGCCAGGAAGATCGAAGGCGCGCTCACGCTGTGGCAGAAGGACGACAAGGTCTGGATCGAGCTGGCGCCGGCCGACTTCGACAAGCCGCTGCTGTTCGCGCCGAAGATCGCGCAGGGCATCGGCGAGTCCAACCTGTTCGGAGGCACGATGATCGGCCCGTGGGGTCGCTACGGCCGCCAGCAACTGGTGGAGTTCCGGCGCTTGCACAAGCAGGTGCAGCTGGTCGCGCTCAACACCGAGTTCCGGGCGGGCGACGGTACGCCCGAGGGCCGC
The DNA here is from genome assembly GCA_022072045.1 of Burkholderiaceae bacterium. Lineage (GTDB taxonomy): Bacteria > Pseudomonadota > Gammaproteobacteria > Burkholderiales > Burkholderiaceae_C > JAEUPI01. The sequence goes on from JAJVIL010000082.1 coordinate 4,311, forward strand.
GCGGTGCACGCGGCGTTCTCGCCGAGCCTGATCGGCAGCGCCGCGGTCGCGAGCCAGCCGCAGCCCGATACCAAGGCGGTGCTGATCGAGGCCAACCCCATCGTGGTCGGCGACCTGCTGGGCATCGGCATCACGTTGCAGCGCACCTATCGCCAGGGCTACTCGTTCGACAGCCGTAATTCGGCGATCACCACCGTGCGCGGCAAGCCCGACCAGGTGGTGTTCGAGGTGTCGGCGCACTACGCCACCGCGGGCCTGGCGCAGGCGACGCCGCCCGGCGGCTCCACCGGTCCGGCGCCCAAGCTGCCCGCGTCGCTGCCCGATGCGCGCAGCATGTTCTTCACGCTGCAGTACTCGCTGGCGAAGCTGCCCGAGCAGCCGATGCCGCCGCGCCGTGCCGATCCGCGCATCGGCTACTTCAGCACCACGGTGCAGGATTTCAGCGACGACCTCGCGCGCACGCCGCGGCGCCAGCTCGTCAACCGCTGGCGCCTCGAGAAGAAGGATCCCGCCGCCGCGCTGTCGGAGCCGGTCAAGCCGATCACCTACTGGCTCGACCGCACGATTCCGGTCAAGTACCGCGACGCGATCACCAAGGGCATCCTGGCCTGGAACGACGCCTTCCAACGCATCGGCTTCAAGAACGCGATCGTCGTCAAGGTGCAGCCCGACGATGCCGCATCGGACACCCTCGACGTCGGCGTGGCGTCGGTGCGCTGGATGACCAACTCGTCGCCGACGTTCGGCGCCATCGGCCCGCACCAGGTCGACCCGCGCAGCGGCGAGATCCTCGACGCCGACATCGCTTTCGAGAGCCTCAGCTCGCGCCACGTGCGCGCATTGCGCGCGCAGGTGCTGACCGCCCAGGCCGCGACCGATTGGCCGGCGCTGATGCAATCCGGTGCGCCCGAGCGCGTCGCGCAGTCGAGCGCGCGCGCCGCCGCCGATGGCGGCTTCGGCGCGCAGTCGTGCCGGTACGCGGAGATGGCGGCCGAGCAACTCGACTACGCGCTCGACGTGCTCGACGCGCGCGGCGAACTCGATCCCGCCGGCCCGCAGGCGCAGCAGTTCGTGCTCGACTACCTCACCGACACCACGCTGCACGAGGTCGGGCATACGCTGGGCTTGCGCCACAACTTCCGCAGCTCGCGCATCTACACCGCGGCTCAGCTTGCCGACCCCGAGTTCGTGCGCCAGCACGGGCTGGCCGGCTCGGTGATGGAGTACTCGCCGATCAATCTGGCGCGCCCTGGCGAGCCCGCGGTGTCGGCCTGGCAGCTCACGCTGGGGCCCTACGACTACTGGGCCATCGAATACGGCTACAAGCCGATCGCCCCGGCGCAGGAGGCCGGCGAGCTGCAGCGCATCGCCGCGCGCAGCAACGAGCCGCAGCTCGCCTTCGGTACCGACGAGGACAACTTCCTCGGCGTCGATCCCGAGTCGCTGGTGTTCGACCTCGGCGACGACCCGGTGGCGTACGCCCAGAAGCGCTTCGACATCGCGCGCGACCTGCTGCGCCGCCAGGCGACGCGGCCGCTGAATCCCGACGAGGATTATTCGGTGCTGCGCCGCTCGGTCGGCTACGCGCTGCGCGACGTGGCGCGGGCCTCGGGCATCCTGGCACGGCAGATCGGCGGCGTGCGCACGCTGCGCGACTTTCCGGGCAGCGGTCGCGACCCGCTGCTGCCGGTGAGTGCAGCGGTGCAGCGCCAGTCGCTCGAACTGCTGGCCAGCGGCATGCTGTCGGCCGACAGCTTCGTGCTGCCGCCTGCGCTGCAGCGGCGCATGGCACCCGACTACAGCGAGCGCAGCGCCGCGCTGTTCGACGGCGACGGCCCGGTGGCCACCGACTACTCGCTGGCCAACGTGGTGATCGAGATGCAGCGCGCCTTGCTCGGCGCCTTGATGAACGACGGCGTGGCGCAGCGGCTGCTCGACAGCGAGGGCAAGGTCGGCGACGGCGGCGCGCTGCACCTGTCGGAGCTGCTGCAGCGTCTGGCCGACGAGGTGTGGAGCGAGCTGCGGCGCGGCGACGGCGACATCCCGGCGCCGCGGCGCGAACTGCAGCGCGAGCACGTCAATCGGCTGTCCGGCCTGCTGCTGCGCCCGGGCTCGCTGACGCGCGCCGACGCGCGCTCGCTGGTGCGGGTGCAGTCGCAGCAGTTGCTCGCGCGCATCCAGGCCGCTCTGCCGCGCAAGGGCCTCAGCGCCGAGGCGCTGGCGCACCTGCGCGACAGTGCCGACACGCTGCGGCAAGCGCTGGCTGCGCCGCTGGTGCGCCAGGGCGCCTGATCCGGATCTGCCCGGCCGCTGCAGCAGCGCCGCGTGCGGCCGCGGCGACGCGCCGTCAGTCGGCGCCAACGAGCGCTGGGTCGCCGGGAGCGCCGCGATCGCCCGTGGCCATCAGGCGCCAGCGTCCGCCTTGCTGCAGTTGCAGCCGGTGCGTGTGAAACGCGTTCAGCGTGCTGCGGTGTCCCACGCTGACGAGCATGCATTGCGGCAGTTCGCGGCGCACGAGGTGGTACAGGGCATGTTCCAGCCCCTCGTCGGTGGCCGAGGTGGCTTCGTCGAGAAACGCCAGCCGCGGCCGCTGCAGCAGCACGCGGGCGAACGCCAGGCGCTGCTGCTCGCCCAGCGACAGGATGCGCGACCAGTCGGCCACCTCGTCGAGGCGTTCGGCCAGGTGGCCCAATTGCACCTGCTGCAGTGCGCTGCGCAGGTGTGCATCGTCGGCGTGGGCCGCCGGGTAGGCCAGCGCATCGCGCAGGCTGCCCAGCGGCAGGTAGGGCCGCTGCGGCAGGAACAGCGACTCGTGCGCTGCCGGACGAGCGACCGTGCCGGTCGCGTAAGGCCAGAGTCCGGCGAGCGCGCGCAGCAGCGTCGTCTTGCCGACGCCCGAGGGCCCCTGCACCAGCAGCGCGTCGCCAGGCCGCAGCTGCAGCGAGAGATCGCTCAGCAGCGGCGCGCCGTCGGGGCGCTGCACCTGCAGGTCGGCGATTTCGAGCGCGCCGGGGGCCTCGCGCAGCGTGATGCTGGGCAGCGCGCGCGCCGCGTCGTTGGCGGCGACGAACCCGGTCAGGCGGTCGAGCACCGCGCGGTACTGTGCGAAGGTGTCGTACGACAGGCGGAAGAACGACAGCGCGCTTTGCACCTGGTCGAACGCCTGGCTGGTCTGGGTGACGTCGCCGAGCTTGATCGCTCCGCTGAAGAAGCGCTGCGCCTGCAGCAGCGTCGGGAACACCACCGCCATCTGGTTGATCGCGAAGTTGAAGCCGTCGAACTTCATACTGCGGAAGACGATCGCCCACAGGTTCGAGATCAGCGACGCGAAGCGCTGCGCCAGGCCGATGCGCTCGACGCCCTCGCCGCGGTAGAAAGCGATGTTCTCGGCGTACTCGCGCACCCGGATCAGCGCGTAGCGGAAATCGGCGCCGAGCTTCTCGTTCATGAAGTTCAGCCGGATCAGCGGCCGGCCGAGCCGGAAGGCGATGACGCTGGCGACGATCACGTAGAGGTAGACGATGAACACCATCGCCCGCGGCAGCTCGAAGCTGCCGATCGCCAGCGGGCCCGACAGGCTCCACAGGATGACGCTGAACGACACCAGCGTGACCGCGGCGTCGACCGCGCCCATCGCCAGCGCGCGCGACGAGCCGACGAAGCTCGTGATGTCGACCTGGATCCGCTGGTCGGGGTTGTCGCCCGCCGCGGCGACGAAGTGGGTGCGGTAGTAGGCGCTGCCGGCCAGCCAGTCGTCCATCAGGCGGTCGTTCATCCAGGTGCGCCAGTGGATCTCGAACGCCTGCGCGACCAGGTAGGCCACCAGCACGCGCACCACATGGATCGTCGCCAGCAGCGCGAACAGGCGCATGAAGAACCAGAACTTCTCGGCGTCGAGCGCCTGCATGCTGTCGAAGAAGCCGTTGTTCCAGAACGAGAACAGCACGTTCATCCGCACCCCGGCGATCGCCAGCACCAGGATCGCAGCCACCGTGGCGAGCGGCCGCCAACTGCGGCGCGGGCTGAGGTAGGGCCAGGCCAGTTGCCTGAACTGGTGCCCCCAGCGCGTGAGGCGCGTGAGCAGCGCCGCGACGATCAGCAGGCCCAGCGCCGAGACCAGCGACGCCTTCGCGATCCACACCAGGCTGTTCGACCACTCGTGCGACCACTGCATGCTCACTCCCGCCACAGCCAGGCGGCGCCGCGCACCCCCGAGGAGTCGCCGTGCGCGCTGGGCACGATGCGCGTGCGCACCGGCTCGTCGCGCACGCCGCCGGCGAACACCCAGCGCGGCAGCAGCGGCGGCACGTTGGCGTACAGCCGTTCGATGCGCGACAGCCCGCCGCCGATCACGATGACGTCGGGGTCGAGCAGGTTGATCACGTGCGCGAGCGCGCGCGCGAGGCGCGATTCCCAGCGCTGCATCGTCGCTTCGCAGGCGGCATCATCGCGCGCCGCGCGCTGCACGATCTGCTCGACGCGCAGCGCATCGTCGTTGACGTGCGCGTGATCGCGCGCCAGCCCGGTGCCGCTGACCAGCGTCTCGATGCAGCCGTGCTTGCCGCAGAAGCAACCGGCGTGCAACTCACCGGGCTCGGCCCACGGCAGCGGGTTGTGGCCCCATTCGCCGGCCAGTCCGTTGGGGCCGTTGAGCACGCGGCCGCGCACCGCGATGCCGGCGCCGGTGCCGGTGCCGAGGATGGCGGCGAACACCACGTCGGCGCCCTTGCCGGCGCCGTCGGTGGCTTCGGACAGCGCCAGGCAGTTGGCGTCGTTGGTCAGCCGCACCGGCTGGCCGAGCAGCGCCTCGAGGTCGCGCGGCAGCGGCCGGCCGTTGAGCTGCGTGGAGTTGCCGTTCTTCATCACGCCGCGCTCGGTCATATTGCCCGGCGCGCCGATGCCGATCGTGCACGGTGCCCCGGCAGCAGCGCGCGCGCGGTTCACGATGCCGGCGATCGCCTGCAGCGAGGCGTCGTAGTCGCCGCGCGGCGACGCGATGCGCTCGCGCCAGCGCTCGCGCCCGGCGGCGTCGAGCACGATGGCCTCGATCTTGGTGCCCCCGACGTCGACGCCGATGGCGCAGGGCGGCGCGCCGGTCATGGTGCCCCCTTGCTCGCTGCGCTCGCGCCTCGCGGCTTGCATGCCGCGAGGCGCTCGCCGGCCACTCCCGAGCACGCAGGTGCTCGCTCGGCGCAAGCTCGCACCCCTCGAGGAGGAGCGCGCCGCCTTGGGACGGCCCGGCGGCGGCGCATCGTCTTCAGCGCACCAGCGGCTCGGTGAAGGCCATCAGCCAGGCGCGCGCGTCGCCGTCGACCAGCGGCAGCAGGCGAGCACGCACGCCGGCGTGGTAGCGATCGAGCCAGTCGATCTCGTCGGCGCGCAGCAGCGAGGCGTCGATGCAACGGGTGTCGATCGGGCACTGCGTCAGCGTCTCGAACTCGAGCATCTCGCCGAACGCGCCGGCCTCGGCGGTGTCGGCCGGCACCGCGAGCACCAGGTTCTCGATGCGCACGCCCCAATGGCCTGGACGGTACACGCCGGGCTCGATCGAGGTGATCATCCCCGGCTGCATCGCCATCTGCGGCTCGGGCAGCGCCTGGCTGAAGGTCTGCGGGCCTTCGTGCACGTTGAGGAAGTAGCCCACGCCGTGGCCGGTGCCGTGGCCGTAGTCGAGGCCGTGCTGCCACAGCGGCGCGCGCGCGATGGCGTCGATCATCGGCGACAGGATGCCGCGCGGGAAGCGCGTGCGCGACAGCGTCATCATCGCCCGCAGCACCAGCGTGTAGTCGCGCTTGTGCGCGTCGCTGACACGGCCGATCGGCCACACGCGCGTGATGTCGGTGGTGCCGCCGATGTACTGCGCGCCGGAGTCGATCAGCAGCAGCCCGTCGCCGGCGAGGGTGGCGTGCGACGCCGGCGTCGCACGGTAGTGCGGCAGCGCGCCGTTGGCGTTGAAGCCGGCGATGGTCGAAAAACTCAGGCCCACGAACCCCGGCTGCCTGGCGCGCTCGCCGCTCAGCCGCTCGTCGATCGTCAGCTCGGTGATGCGCTCGCCGCGCGCGAGCGCTGCCTCGAACCAGGCGTAGAACGCGCACATCGCGGCGCCGTCGCGCGCCATCGCCTCGCGCACGAACTGCATCTCGGGCTCGCTCTTGCGGCTCTTGGCGAGCGTGCTCGGGTTGATCGCCTCGATCACGCGCACGCCGGCGGGCACGCGCTGGCGGAAGCCCAGCGTGGTGCGGCGCGGGTCGACCAGCAGCGTCGCCTCGGCCGGTAGCGCGCGCAGCGCGTCGCCCGCCGCCGCGTAGTCTGCCAGCAAGAGGCCGTCTTGCTGCAGCCGCGCGGCCAGCTTCGCATCGACCTTGCCGGCGCCGACGAACAGCGTCGCGCGCGCGGGCTCCACCAGCAGGTGCGCCAGGAACACCGGGTTGTAGTCGACGTCACCGCCGCGCAGGTTGGTGATCCACGCGATGTCGTCGACGCTCGAGACGAAGTGATGCGTCGCGCCGTGGCGCGCCATCGCCTCGCGCACGTGCGCGAGGCGCTGCGTGCGCGTCTGCACCGCCTGCGGCGGCAGGTGCTCGACCACTGCGCGCACCGGCAGCGCGGGTCGCTGCTCCCACGCTTGCGCGAGCAGGTCGACGTCGGTGCGCAGCACGATGCCCGCGCCGTCGAGCGCGGTGCGCAGCTTCTGGGCAGCCGCCAGGCCGAGCACCTCGCCGTCGACCATCAGCGTCTGGCCCCGGGTCAACTGGCGCGCGATCCATTCGATGTGCAGCGTCGAACTGCCGCTCGGGATCTTCTCGAGGTCGATGCCGCTGCCGGCGAGCTCGCGCTCGGCCTGGCCCCAGTAGCGGCTGTCGGCGAACAAAGCCGCGCGCTCGAGCGTGACCACCAGCGTGCCCATCGAACCGGTGAAGCCCGATAGCCATTGCCGGCCCTGCCAGCGTGCGGGCAGGTACTCCGACAGGTGCGGGTCGGCTGACGGCACCAGCAGTGCCTGCGCGCCCTGCCGCGCCAGCGCTTCACGGACCCGCTCGATGCGCTCGCGTTGCACGCTGATCCGGCTGTCCATGCTGCACCACCTGCGGCGGCCCCTGGGCCGCGATGGGCGATTCTAGGCGGCAGCCTGCGCCGCAGCGCGCAGCGGGGCGATGGCGCGCGCCCCCGCGGCGCTGCGCGTCAAGTCACCGCGTGTCGCTGGTTGAAGCGAGGCTGCTGCCACTCCTGGCTGCGCATCACCTGACACAGGTGCTCGACGGCATCCCACACGTCGACGAAGCGCAGATACAGCGGCGTGAAGCCGAAGCGCAGGATGTCGGGCAGCCCGAGGCCGCCGGCGCGGAAGTCGCCGATCACGCCGCGCGCGATCAGCGCCTGCACGATCGCGTAGGCGCCTTCGCTGCGCGTGAGGCACACCTGGCTGCCGCGCTGCGCGTCGATGCGCGGCGATACCACGGGGAAGCCGCCGTCGCC
>JAJVIL010000123.1 GCA_022072045.1 Burkholderiaceae bacterium
GCGCTCGCGGTAGGCCTCGGGCACGCCGGGGCCGCGATCGCAGACGCGCAAGCGCGCGGCTGCCGCCTCGCGCTCGACGAAGACCTCGATCTCGCCGGCGCCGTAGCGGCGCGCGTTCTCGAGCAGATTGCGCAGCGCGCGGCGCAGCAGCCGCTCGTCGCCGCTCACCGTGCACGGCGCGCCTTCGACCTGTGCGTCGACGCGCGCGGCCTCTTCGGCGGCCAGCCCGAGCAGCTCGACGCTCTCGCGCTTGAGCGCCGATGCGCCGGCGTCGAGCCGGCTGGCCAGCAGCACCTCCTCGACCAGCGCATCGAGCTCGGCGATGTTGGCCTCGGCCTCGCGCCGCAGGCGATCGCGCTGCGCGCCTTCGGCCTGCGGCAGCATCGCCACGGCCATCTTCAGGCGCGCCAGCGGCGAGCGCAGCTCGTGGCTGGCGTTGGCCAGCAGGCTCTGGTGCGAGCGCACCAGCGCCTCGATGCGCCCGGCGGCGCGGTTGAAACTGCGCGCCACCGCGGCCACCTCGTCGCGGCCGGCCTCGTCGACGCGCTGGCCGAGCGAGCCGGCGCCGAAGCGCTCGACGCCGCGCTGCAGCCCTTCGAGCCGCCGCGTCAGGCCGCGCACCACCGGGTAGGCGCCGGCGGCCAGCGCGACGAACAGCAGCGCCAGCAGCACGAGCAGGCCCACGCTCGGTGGCCACTGCGGCGGCAGCCACGGCCAGTGGCCGACCCGATGCAGCGCGGCGCGCGCTTCGGCTGCGCCTTGCCGGGCATCGCCGTCGCGCCCCGCGAGCCGGCGCATGCCCGGACGCATCACCCACAGCGTGCGGCCGTCGTCGAGTCGCACCGGCACGCCGCGGCGGCCGCTGTCCGCTTCACGGCGCTGGTAGCTGTCGGCCGCGGCGATGCGCTTGCCGTCGACGCTGTCGAGCGCCATCGGCAGGCGCAGCCGCAGCGACCACTCGCGCAGTGCCGCGGCCTGCTCGTCGGGAGGCGCATCGGCCGGCGGCAGCGAGCGCTGCACCAGCTCGGCCCAGGCATCCAGGCGCTCGGAGGCCACGCCTTCGATGCGCTGGCGCTCGCGCTCGAGGTGCTGCTGCACGAACCAGCCCGACACCAGCGCAAACGCGCCGAGCATGCTCACCACCGTGAGCCAGATGCGCAGGTAGAGCGAACTCATCGCCCGTGTCCGGCGGCCCCGCCGGGGTGGCGCGTGCGCCGCGCGAGCGCCGGCATCAGGCCTCGGCGTCCTGCTTGCGCGCGAACACGTAGCCGACGCCGCGCACGGTGAGCAGCCGCTTGGGCGACTTGGGGTCGTCTTCGATCGCGGCGCGGATGCGCGACACGTGGACGTCGATGCTGCGGTCGAACGCCTCCAGCGGATGGCCCTTCAGCCCATCCATGATCTGGTCGCGCGACAGCACGCGGCCGGCGCCCTGCGCGAGCACGACCAGCAGGTCGAACTGGTGGCTGGTGAGGTCGCACGGCCTGCCGTCGATGCGCGCCTGGCGCGCGCCGAGGTCGATCTCGAGGCGGCCGAAGCGCAGCACCTCGTCGTCGCTGAGCGGCGCCGCACTGCGCCGCAGCAGCGCCTTGATGCGTGCCAGCAGTTCGCGCGGCTCGAACGGCTTGGGCAGGTAGTCGTCGGCGCCGATCTCGAGGCCGACGATGCGGTCGGGCGGCTCGCCGCGCGCGGTGAGCATCAGCAGCGGCAGCCGCCGCGTGCGCGCATCTGCGCGCAGCTCGCGCGTGAGGTCGAGCCCGTCGCCGTCGGGCAGCATGAGGTCGAGCAGCAGCGCATCGAACGAGCCCTGGCGCAACAGGTCGCGGCCGGCGGCCAGCGAGCCGGCAGCCTGCACGTCGAAGCCGTTGGCGCTCAGGTAGTCGGCCACCATCGCGGTCAGCCGGGCGTCGTCGTCGATCAGCAACAGGCGCGTGCTCATGGGGTCGGCTCGGATGGGTCGGAAAGACGCGCCGCGCCGGCGCCCTCGACCAGGGGCCGGCGCGGCGATGCGTGCGAGCTTAACCCTTGGGTTGCTCGATCGCGCGGCGCTCCTGCTGATGACGCTGCATCATGTCGCGGCGCTGCTGCATGCGATCGACGAGTTGCTTGCGCTGTTCGGGCGTCAGCACCGCGCTGATGTCGAGCATCGCCTGCGTCCAGCGCCGGCTCGTCGCGTCGTGCTGCTGCAGCATCTGCTGGCGCAGCGCCTCGACCGCGCGCGCGTCGACGGTCGGCTGCGCGAACAGCGTCATCGCCTGCTCGCGCAGGCCGCGCGAGGCCTCGCGCTGCGTGCGCAGGTCAGCCTGCGCCGCCTTGATGATGTCGTGGATGCGACTGCGTTGCTCGGCGGTGGCGTTGACGCCGTCGAGCATGCGCTCGAGGCCGCGGCCGCCGTGCGGGCCGTGTCCGAACATCATCGGCGCGGCGCCAGGGCCCATCGCGGGCTGTGCGTGCGCGACGCTCACATACGCGCCGCCGAGCGCGACCATGCAAGCGACGGCCAGCAGCCGCGCGCCGCGCACCGGATCGAAGGAGTGGATCTTGACTGGCATGTTGTCCTCGTGGACTGCATTGGGATGGCAGCCATGATGCGGCCCCCGGGTTGCCCCGCGGTGGGCGCGCGGTAAAGCAGCGTAAAGGCCCTGCTCGCACCGCGCGCCGAGGCGCTGCCTAGCCGGCCGCCGGCTCCACCCGCATCAGGCGCCGGCGCATCGCAAACGCGGGATTCGCGCACGACAGATCGAGCCGCAGCAGCAGGCCGCTCGCCCGGTCGACCGCCATCACGCCGCTGAGCCTGACGAAACCGCCTTCGTCGCTGGGCGCGTCGCCGAACAGCTCGAGCACCGCGACGTCGAACGTGCGGCCGGCGATCACTTGCACGCCCTGCGCTACCACCTGACCGCGCACGCGCACCGGCGCGTCGACGCCGCGATCGGCGGCGTAGAGGTCGCCCACCAGCACCTGCCCGAGCTGCAGATCGTGCTCGATCAAGTGGCGCCACGACATCAGCGGGGCGCGGCTGTCCGGGCGCACATTGCCCGCCAGATCCTGCGACCACGGGCCCGGCAGCGGCCGCCCTGCGAGGTCGGGCGCGAATTCGATGCGGTCGCGCAGCAGCGCCGTCACGCGAAGGCCCAGTTCCTGCGGCGCGGCGCCGCGGCCGGCGCGCTGCTCGTAGACGAAGCGCTCGCCCGCGCGCAGCGGCAACATCGCCGCACGCGCCGCGCTCATGGCCGCCGGTGGTGGCGGGCACCCGCGGCGCTGCGCCGCCTGTTGCAGCGCTTCGTGGCTGCCCTTCAGTGCGGCCAGTTCCTTCGCGGCGGGGCCGTCGGCGCGCATCGCCAACAGCGCGGGCCAGAACACGGTCACGCCGATGCCGAGCGCGACGATGTTGCTGCCGACGCGCTCGTCCACTGCATACGCCACCTCGGCGGCCCTCGACTGCACGCGGTCGGCCTCGTCGAACAAGCGCTCGCAATCCCAACCGGCAAAGCGCGCGGGGTCGTCGGGCTGCGGCGCCACGTTGGCCGAGCGGGTTGCGCAGCCGGCGGCCGCACACATCAACACGGCGGCCATGCAGTGGTGGCGCAGGCGGGGCATCGCGAAAGAGCGGCTCGTCGTCGTGCAGCGATGGTAGCGTGCGAGCGCATCGGCACACGGCACCGCCGCGGCGCAGCGCTCGCCGATGGCGACGAGCGCTCAGGCCGGTGCCGCGCTGATCGACTCGACCGCCGGCGGTGCCACCAGCCGCGCCGCATCGGCCGCCGGCGCGTGCAGCCAGCGGTCGACGTCTTCGGGCTCGATCGCGACCACGCTGCGCTTGTCCTGCCGATCGGCGGGCAGCCGCGGATCGGGCTTGTGCATGCGTCGCATCAGCGGATGGTCGTCGGCGTTGATGGTGAGCATCGTGTAGCTCTCGAGCAGCTCGCCGCTGGCGCGATCGACCCAGGTGTTCCACAGCCCGGCCAGGCCCCACGGCGTGCCATCGGCGCGGCGAAAGCGCCACCACACGTTGCGCCCGCTCTCCCAGTTGGGCTCGTCGAACGACCAGGCCGGAATCAGGCAGCGCCTGCCGTGGCGCCACGAGTCCTTGAACGAGGGCTTGTTGGCGACCTCTTCGAAGCGCGCGTTGACGGTGGCGTAGGTCAGCCGCGGCGACTTCGCGAACCACGGCACCAGCCCCCATTGCCCGAACACCAGTTCGCGCGCGGCCTCGCTCGAAGCGTGCGCCGCGCGGATGAACGGGCCGCGCGAGCGCGGAAAAAGTTCGTCGCCGCGCCAAACGTCGTCGCGTCCGACGTGCCAATGGCGCTCGATGGCAGCCGCATCGGGGCTGATGTAGCGGGTGCACACGCGACCCATGATCGCACACGCCCTGCCCGCCGCCGGCATGCGGCCCGTACGGCCGCCGCACCGAGCGCGAACGCTACGAGACCCCGTAGCGCTCGAGGAACTTGGGCCACACGTTGAGGGCGTACTGCAACTGCAGCGTGGCACGCAGGCTGGTGTCGGCCTTCGGGCCGGTGAAGGCCTCCCACTCGGCGGCCGACATGTGGTCGCCCACGGCTTCGGCCACCAGCAGCGCGAACGGTGCCGGCGGCAACATCTGCTCGCCGAAGTCGAGCAGCCGGCCTTGCCGGCCCTGCATCACGAGGTCGAGCACGTCGCGCGCTGAAGCGTGCGCGTGCGATTGCCGCAACGCGAGCGACTCCGCGACGATGGCAAGCGCAATCGGGTCTGGCATGGACACACTCTAACGCCGCAGCCCGCGCCGATTCGCCGCGTGGTCCCGCCGCGAAGCAGTGGTCGGCACCGGCTTCGGGGAGGTGCATGCGCGGCCCACGCCAGATGGCGTCCACGCAAGCTTGCACAAAGGGGTACCAGAGCGCGGCGTCCTGAACAGTAGTTGACGCTCGCGCGCTCGCAGAACATTCAGTCACAGGCCCGCTGGCTATCATCGGGCATCGAACAGCAGTGCAGGAGGTCGTGATGAACAAATCGATGATGCAGGGATTCGTGATCGGTGGCGTCGCGATGGTCGTGCTGGGCGCCGGTGCGGTCGGCTACCAGCAGATGAGCAAGCCCAAGTTCGCCGACGTCGTTGCGGTGAAGGCGGTGACGCAGACCGTGGTCACGCCGCGCGAGGAGTGCCAGGACGTGCAGGTGCAGAAGCAGGCGCCGGTGCAAGACAAGCACCGCGTGGCCGGCAGCGTGATCGGCGGCGTCGCCGGCGGCCTGCTCGGCAGCACGATCGGCAGCGGCAAGGGCAAGACCTTGGCCACGGTGGCCGGCGCGGCCGCGGGCGGCTACGCCGGCAACCAGGTGCAGAAGGGCATGCAGGAACGCGACGTGATCACCACCACCGAGCGCCGCTGCAAGACCGTGCACGACAAGTCGGAGAAGCTGCTCGGCTACGACGTGACCTACCGCCTCGACGGCAAGAACGGTGTCGTTCGCATGTCGGCCAAGCCCGGTGCGACCCTGCCGGTGAAGGACGGCAAGGTCGTGACGACGGGAGACACCACCCAGTCGTAGCGCCCGGGCCGCGGCGTCCGCGCCCGCGCGTCACCGACTCGGTTTGCGAGTCGGACTGCGCAGCGAAGAAAGAAGAAGGCCCGGACAAGCCGGGCCAAGCCTGTTGCCGGAGGAAGGAGACTCAGGCCATGGAACGGCAGCAGGCGCAGCCACTGTATGTCGTCGCGTGCCGTAGCGGCGCCCCCGGATCGCGGGGCAAGCGGTGGATCGGTGCGCCGCCGATGCGGCGCCGATCGCGAGCAATCCGTCACACCGCCCAAGCGTCCGCCCCCGAAGCGGCGGCTTCTCGCGGGCCGATGCGGCGGCGCAATATCGGCCGATGGCACGCAGAGATTACGTTTTCGGCTACGAGGCCGAGCCCGCCGACGAGCGCCCCACCGACTACCGCACGACGAGCTTCGGATCGTCGGGGATGGCCTCGCTCTACACCGCGCCGGCACCGTGGTCGGTGAGCGAGCAGTCGACCTTCGACGAGCCGAGCCGTGCGATCGAGCGCGTGCGCGAGCGCCGTGAACAGGGACGACTGAAGGCGCGCCTGGCCGTGCTGTCGGCAGTACTGGCCGCCGTCGGCCTGCTGGCAGCCGGTGTGTGGTTGGCGCGCTCCTGAGGGCGCTGGCGCCTCGGCGGGCGAGGCCTGCAAGCGGCGATGCTGCACCCTTCGCAAGACGACCCCCCGCCCACGAACACCCCTGTCGGCCGCTGTTTGTGCGCCGCGCTATTGCACGACAAGCAGCCCGCCGGCGGACTGGTCGCTGGAGCGCAAGCGTGAGCACTTCGACTGGGCGAAGGCGGTGGTCGAAGACCTGGTGTCTTGGCGGAGAGAGTGGGATTCGAACCCACGTCACGGGAGAACCCGTGAACCGGATTTCGAGTCCGGCGCATTCGACCACTCTGCCATCTCTCCGCGGATCTCGCGCATTGCTCGGGGTCGACGAGCGAGGGCGGCGATTCTAGCCCAGCGCCTCAGGGCCGCAGCACGTCGGCGCCGCCGAAGTACGGGCGCAGCGCCGGCGGCAGCGCGATGCTGCCGTCGGCTTGCTGGTGGTTCTCGACCACCGCGATCAGCGTGCGCCCGACCGCCAGCCCCGAGCCGTTGAGCGTGTGCACGAACTCGGTCTTGCCCTGCGCGTTGCGAAAGCGTGCCTGCATGCGCCGCGCCTGGAACGCTTCGCAGTTGGAGCAACTGCTGATCTCGCGGTAGGCGCCCTGCCCCGGCAGCCAGACCTCGAGGTCGTAGGTCTTGGCGGCGGCGAATCCCATGTCGCCGCCGCACAGCAGCACCACGCGGTACGGCAGCTCGAGCGCCTGCAGCACGTGCTCGGCGTGGCCCACCATTTCGTCGAGCGCGGCGCGGCTGGCATCGGGGTGCACGATCTGCACCATCTCGACCTTGTCGAACTGGTGCTGGCGGATCATGCCGCGCGTGTCCTTGCCGGCACTGCCCGCCTCGGAGCGAAAGCACGGGCTGTGCGCGGTGAGCTTCAGCGGCAGTTCGTCGGCCGCGAGGATGCGTTCGCGCACGGTGTTGGTGAGCGGGATCTCCGAGGTCGAGATCAGGTACTGCTCGGCAGGCGGCTCGCCGCCGCCCGCGACGGCCGCGCCGTCGCCGCCGCGGTAGACCCAGAACATGTCGTCCTTGAACTTCGGCAGCTGCCCGGTGCCCTCGAGGATCTCGCGGTTCACGATGTACGGCGTGTAGCACTCGGTGTAGCCGTGCTCGCGCGTCTGCAGGTCGAGCATGAACGCCGCGAGCGCGCGGTGCAGCCGCGCCGCGGGCCCGCGCAGAAACGTGAAACGCGAGCCCGACAGCCGCGCACCGGTCTCGAAATCGATGCCCAGCGCGGTGCCGAGGTCGATGTGATCCTTCGGCGCGAAGTCGAACTCGGGCGGCGTGCCCCAGCGCCGCACTTCGACGTTGCCCTTCTCGTCGGATCCTCTGGGCACGTCGTCCTGCGGCAGGTTGGGCACCGCCATCAGCAGCGCCGACAGCTCGGCCTGGATCGCGTCGAGCCGCGCCGCGCCCTCCTTCTGCTGCTCGGCGATGCGGTTGACCTCGACCATCTGCTGCGACGCGTCGCCGCCCTTGCCCTTGAGCTGGCCGATCAGCTTGGACAGCGCGTTGCGGCGCGCCTGCAGCTCCTCGGTGCGCACCTGCAACTGCTTGCGATCGGCCTCGAGCGCGCCGAAGCGCTGCGCGTCGAGGAACGGCTGCGGCGCGAGCCTGCGCTCGAGGCCGGAGATCACGCCGGGCAGGTCGCGTCGAAGCTGGGCGATGTCGAGCATGGGCAGGAGTCCTTCGGTGTCAGGCGGGCGGCCGCCGGCTGCAGCCGAGCGCAGTTACGATCGCGTCGTCGCGGTCTCGCGCATCGACTTGTCGCCCAGGCCCTTGGGCAGCGGGAAGCGCACCGTCTCCTGCACGCCCGGCAGCGAGCGCACGCTGGCGGCCCCCAGCGCACGCAGGCGCTCGATCACCTCGCGCACCAGCACCTCGGGCGCCGACGCGCCGGCGGTGAGGCCCACGCGCGGCCGGCCCTCGAACCATTGCGGCTGCAGGTCGGCGGCGCTCTCCACCATGTAGGCCGGCGTGCCCAGCCGCTGCGCCACCTCGCGCAGACGGTTGCTGTTGCTGCTGGTGGGGCTGCCGACGACGATCACCACGTCGACCTGGGGCGCCAGCAGCTTGACGGCGTCTTGCCGGTTCTGCGTGGCGTAGCAGATGTCCTGCTTCTTCGGCTCGCGCACCTGCGGGAAGCGCCGCTTCACCGCGGCCAGGATCTCGGCCGCGTCGTCCACCGACAGCGTGGTCTGCGTCACCACCGCGAGCTTGTCGCCGCGCGGCTGCACGCGCGCCACGTCGGCGACGCTCTCGACCAGGTAGATGCCCTCGCTCAACTGACCCATCGTGCCCTCGACCTCGGGGTGCCCCTTGTGGCCGATCATCACGAACTCGTAGCCTTCGCGCGCCAGCTTGGCGACCTCGATGTGCACCTTGTTCACCAGCGGGCAGGTGGCGTCGAACACCTGGAAGCCGCGCGCCTGCGCCTCCATGCGCACCGCCATCGACACGCCGTGCGCGCTGAACACCAGCGTGGCCCCCGGCGGCACCTCGGCCAGGTCTTCGATGAAGATCGCGCCCTTGGCCTTGAGTTCGGCAACGACGTACGAGTTGTGCACGATCTCGTGGCGCACGTAGATCGGCGCGCCGAAGCGCTCGAGCGCGCGCCGCACGATCTCGATCGCGCGGTCGACGCCGGCGCAGAAGCCGCGCGGCTGCGCCAGCGTCACCTCGGTCAGCGGCGTGTCTGGGCTCTGGTCCATCACAGCACCTCGATCACCTGGACTTCGAAGGTCACGCGCTGCCCGGCCAGCGGATGGTTGAAGTCGAACAGCAGCCAGTCGTCGGCGCACTCGCGCACCACGCCGGCGAAACCGGGCTCGCCGTCCGGGCGCGCGAACTGCACCACCTCGCCCACCGCGAAGCCTTCGCCGCTGGCAGCCTGTTGCAGCGCCGAGCGTGCCACGCGCTGCACCAGCGTGGGGTTGCGCTCGCCGAAGGCGACGCCGGGCGCCAGTTCGAAGGTCTCGTGGCGCCCCGCGGTCAGCCCGTGCAGCAGCGCCTCCACCGCCGGCGCGAGCTGCCCCTCGCCCAGCGACAGCGTGGCCGGGCGCGCGCCGAAGGTGTTGACGACATCGGCGCCGTCGGGGCCGGCCAGGCGGTAGTGCAGGGTCAGGAACGACCCGGTGTCGGCGGGTTTCACTCGGCTGGGCCCGCCAGCGGCGGACGGTGCGACTAGACTGCCGTCGATTCTAAAGGGGGCCTCGAACGCGCCGCGCGGCCAGACCATGTCGATCAAGAGCTTGCCCGCCGCCACCCGCCCGCGCGAGAAGCTGCTTGCGCTGGGGCCGCAGGCGCTGGCCGACGAGGAACTGCTCGCGCTGCTGCTGCGCACCGGGGTCAAGGGCCAGGGCGTGCTCGAACTGGCGCACGCGGTGCTCGCGCAGAGTAAGGGCTGGGCCGGGCTGCTGCGCAGCGATGCGAAAGCGCTGGCCGGTATCAAGGGCCTGGGGCCGGCCAAGCGAGCCGAACTGGGCGCCGTGCTCGAGATCGCGCGGCGCGCGCTGTCGCAGCAACTGGCCGACGAGCCGGTGTTCGATCAACCGGCGCTGGCCAAGCAGTTCGTCAAGCTGGCGATCGGCGGGCACGGCCACGAGGTGTTCGCGGTGCTCTTTCTCGACAACCAGCACCGCCTGCTACGGCACGAGGAGATGTTCCGCGGCACGCTGACGCACACCAGCGTCTATCCGCGCGAGGTGGCGCGGCGCGCACTCGAGCTGAACAGCGCAGCGGTGATCTTCGCGCACAACCATCCCTCGGGCGCCGCCGAGCCGTCGCGTGCCGACGAGACGCTGACGCAGTCGCTGAAGGCCGCACTGCAACTGGTGGACGTGCGCGTGCTCGACCACCTGGTGGTCGGCCGCAGCGAAGTGGTGTCGTTCGCCGAGCGGGGCTTGCTGTGAAGGCCAACGGGCTCGAGCAACTCGCCACGCTGCGCGAGCGCATGCGCCGCGACCAGGCGCAGCGCGATGCACAGGCCGAGCAAGCACGCGAGCAGGCGGCGCGCGAGGCGGCCGAGGGCAGCGTCTTCGCCGCCGCGGTGGGCCCGGTGCGCGCGCTGCACCGCCACGATCGCGCGCACGTGCCGCGCGAGCGGCCCGAGCCGCAGCCGCGTCAGCGCGAGGCCGACGAGCGGCAGGCGATGCGCGCGGCCCTGTCCGACGAGGTCGACGTCGAATCGCTGCTGCTCACCGACGACGGCCTGAGCTTTCGTCGCCCGGGCATCGGGCCCGACGTGCCGGCGCGGCTGCGCCGCGGCCATTGGGCGCTGCAGGCCGAGGTCGATCTGCACGGGCTGACGCGCGAGGCGGCGCGCGAGGCGCTGGTGGCGTTCGTGCGCGAGGCGCATCGGCGTGGCCAGCGCTGCGTGCGCGTCGTGCACGGCAAGGGCCACGGCTCGCCGGGGCGCCTCCCGGTGCTGAAAGACAAGGTGCAGCGCTGGCTGGCGCAGCGCAGCGAGGTGATCGCGTTCGTGCAGGCCAGCGGCGCGCAAGGGGGCGCCGGCGCGCTGCTCGTGCTGCTGGCGCCGCGCGCGATGACGGCGCGCCGATAAGGTCTTGCCGGCACGCTCGCGCGAGAACGCGTCGCTGCGCGGACAATCGACTCCAAGTTGTCGCATGGTGTCGAGGATGCCCGTGAACCGCCATTCGCTGTCGGACTTTCCGATCATCCGGAAATGGCCGCCCAAGTACCCCGATCGACTGCAGCTCTACTCGCTGACCACGCCCAACGGCGTGAAGGTGTCGATCTTTCTCGAGGAGACCGGCCTGCCGTACGAAGCGCACCGTGTCGCCTTCGACAGCCAGGATCAGTTGTCGCCGGAGTTCCTTTCGCTCAATCCGAACAACAAGATCCCGGCGATCATCGACCCGAACGGGCCGGGCGGCATGCCGTTGCCGTTGTTCGAGTCGGGCGCGATCCTGATCTACCTGGCCGACAAGACGGGGCAGTTGCTCGCGCGCGAAGGTGCGTCGCGCTACCGCACGCTGCAGTGGCTGATGTTCCAGATGGGTGGCGTGGGGCCGTTCTTCGGACAGGTCGGCTTCTTCCACAAGTTCGCCGGCAGGGAGTACGAAGACAAGCGGCCGCGCGACCGCTACGTGGCCGAGTCGAAGCGGCTGCTCGCGGTGATGGAACGCCAGCTCACCGAGTGGCAGTGGATCGCCGGCGACGACTACTCGATCGCCGACATCGCGATCTTCCCCTGGGTCAACAACCTGGTGGGCTTCTACGGCGCGCGCGATCTGGTGCGCTTCGACACGTTCGTGCACGTGCAGCGCGCGCTCGATGCATTCCTGGCGCGGCCGGCGGTGGCGCGCGGCCTGAAGATCCCGCCGGCGCCCTGACCCGCGGGTCGGGCGCCGGCCCGCGCGTCAGCCGGCGATGTGCTTGGCCGCTGCGGCCACGAGGGCCTGCGCCGCCGCTGATCCGGGCGCGCCTTCGAGCAGCAGCTCGCGCTTGAGCACCGCCTCGCGCACCGCCGCATCGAGCGGCACCTCGCCGAGCAGCTCGATCATCACCGGCTTGTCGAG
>JAJVIL010000102.1 GCA_022072045.1 Burkholderiaceae bacterium
GGGCTCAAGCTCATCGTGCCCAAGGCGCCCTGAGTTCGACCCCGCCCTCCCACCCCAACACCGAAGCAGGTTCTCTCATGCCTCACCCCTACGCCCACACGCTGAAGCCCTTCGCCGCCGGCCGGCTCCACTCGCTGCCCGAACTCGCCCGGCAGTATCCCAACGTGAACCGGCTGCCGGTGTCGCTGCGCATCGTGCTCGAAGCGGTGCTGCGCCACTGCGATGGCCAGAAGATCACCGAGCAGCACGTGCGGCAACTCGCCAACTGGCAGCCCAACGCCGAGCGCGTCGACGAGATTCCGTTCGTCGTGGCGCGCGTCGTGCTGCAGGATTTCACCGGCGTGCCGCTGCTGGCCGACCTGGCCGCGATGCGCAACGCCGCCGCTGACGCCGGCCGCGACCCCAAGCTGATCGAGCCGCTGGTGCCGGTGGACCTGGTGGTCGACCACTCGGTGATGATCGACTACTACGCGCGCAAGGACGCGCTCGACCTCAACATGAAGCTCGAGTTCCAGCGCAACCGCGAGCGCTACGAGTTCATGAAGTGGGGCATGCAGGCGTTCGACACCTTCGGCGTCGTGCCGCCGGGCTTCGGCATCGTGCACCAGGTCAACCTCGAATACCTGGCGCGCGGCGTTCACAAGGGCGCCGACGGCGTGGTCTACCCCGACTCGCTGGTGGGCACCGACAGCCACACCACGATGATCAACGGCATCGGCGTCGTCGCCTGGGGCGTCGGCGGCATCGAGGCCGAGGCCGCGATGCTGGGTCAGCCGGTGTACTTCCTGACGCCCGACGTGGTGGGCCTCGAACTGACCGGCCGCCTGCGCGAGGGCGTGACCGCCACCGACCTCGTGCTCACGGTGACCGAGCTGCTGCGCAAGCACAAGGTGGTGGGCAAGTTCGTCGAGTTCTTCGGCGAGGGCACCGAGAGCCTCGCGGTGCCCGACCGCGCGACCATCGGCAACATGGCGCCCGAGTACGGCGCCACGATGGGCTTCTTCCCGGTCGACGCGCGAACGATCGAGTACTTCAAGGGCACCGGGCGCACCGCCGACGAGATCGCCGCGTTCGAGTCGTACTTCAAGGCGCAGGGGATGTTCGGCATCCCGCGCGCCGGCGCGATCGACTACTCGAGCGTCGTCAAGCTCGACCTCGGCACCGTCGCACCGAGCCTGGCCGGCCCCAAGCGCCCGCAGGATCGCATCGAGATCACTCACTTGAGCAAGCAGTTCAGGTCGCTGTTCTCCAAGCCGGTGGCCGAGAACGGCTTCAACCAGAGCCCCGACAAGCTGGGCGTGCGCTACCCGGTGTCGGCCAACGGTGCGCCGGCCAGCGACAGCGCGGCGCCCACCCCGGGTGCGCCGCGCGACCTCGTCGAGATGACGGCCAACCGCCCGACGCGCGACGCCGCGCATTCGATGGCCAGCGGCCAGGCGCCGGCGCCGGGGCTGACGATCGGCAACGGCGACGTGCTGATCGCCGCCATCACCAGCTGCACCAACACCAGCAACCCCGGCGTGCTGCTGGCCGCCGGGCTGCTGGCGAAGAAGGCGGTGCAGGCAGGCCTGAAGGTGGCGCCGCACGTGAAGACCTCGCTCGCGCCGGGCTCGCGCATCGTCACCGAGTACCTCACCAAGGCGGGCCTGCTGCCGTACCTCGAGCAGCTCGGCTTCGCGCTGGCCGCCTACGGCTGCACCACCTGCATCGGCAACGCCGGCGACCTGGCGCCGGAGTTCAACAAGCTGATCGTCGAGAAGGATCTGGTGTGCGCGGCGGTGCTGTCGGGCAACCGCAACTTCGAGGCGCGGATCCATCCGAACCTGAAGGCCAACTTCCTCGCCAGCCCGCCGCTGGTGGTGGCCTACGCGATCGCCGGCACCGTGCTGCGCGACCTGATGACCGAGCCGGTCGGCAAGGGCACGAACGGCCGCGACGTCTACCTCGGCGACATCTGGCCCACCAGCGACGAGGTGCACGCGCTGCTGAAGTACGCGATGAACCCCAAGGCGTTCCAGGCCAACTACGGCAAGGTCAAGAGCGAGCCCGGCGAGCTGTGGGGGCAGATCAAGGGCGTGTCGGGACAGGTGTACGACTGGCCCGGCAGCACCTACATCGCGCGGCCGCCGTTCTTCGAAGGCTTCACGCCGCAGCCGCCGGCGCAGCCCGTGGGCGGCCACGGCGTGCGCGGCGCGCGCATCATGGCCCTGTTCGGCGACTCGATCACCACCGACCACATCTCGCCGGCCGGCTCGATCAAGGAGGCGTCGCCCGCCGGGCAGTACCTGGTCGGCCACGGCGTGCCGAAGGCCGATTTCAACAGCTACGGGTCACGCCGCGGCAACCACGACGTGATGATGCGCGGCACGTTCGCCAACGTGCGCATCAAGAACCTGATGATCCCGCCCAAGGCCGACGGCTCGCGCGAGGAAGGCGGGCTCACGCTGCACCAGCCGAGCGGCGAAAAGATGTTCATCTACGACGCCGCGATGCGCTACATCGCCGAAGGCACGCCCACCGTGATCTTCGCCGGCGAGGAGTACGGCACCGGCAGCTCGCGCGACTGGGCCGCCAAGGGCACGCAGCTGCTCGGCATCAAGGCGGTGGTGGCCAAGAGTTTCGAGCGCATCCACCGCAGCAACCTCGTCGGCATGGGCGTGCTGCCGCTGCAGTTCGCGCCCGGTGCGTCGTACGCGAGCCTCGGCCTCGCCGGCGACGAGACGATCGACATCGAGCTCGACCCCGAACTCAAGCCGCAGAGCCGCGCCAGGCTGATCGTCACGCGCCGCGACGGCAGCCGCGTCGAGGCACCACTGACGCTGCGCATCGACACGCCGATCGAAGTCGACTACTACCAGCACGGCGGCATCCTGCCGTTCGTGCTCAGGCAGTTGTTGGCGGCGTGATGGCCCACCCCCCAAGCGGCCTGGCGGCCGCTTGGGGCGCGCCAGTGGCGCGAGTGCACCGCGACGCGTCGTCCTGAGATGCGCATTGCGGTCATCGGTGGCGGCGCGCTCGGCAGCGCCTGCGCCCTCTTCCTGCGCCGGTTCGACACGCGCGTGGCGGTCGACGTGATCGAGCCCGACCCGGGGTTGCGGCTGGCCTCGTCGGCGCGCTCGGCGGCGTCGATCCGGCAGCAGTTCTCCACCGAGGTCAACGTCGAGCTGTCGCGGTTCGGCCTCGAACTGCTGCGCAACGCCAGCGAGTGGCTCGCCGTCGACGGCGACGCGGTCGACCTCGGCTTCGTCGAATCGGGGTATCTCTTCATCGCCACCGGCGAGGCCGGCGCGCAGGCGCTGCGCGACGCCCACGCAGTGCAGCGCGCCGCCGGCGCCGCCGTCGGCCTGCTGTCTCCGAGCGACCTGGCGCAACGCGTGCCGTGGCTGCGCAGCGACGACGTGGTCCTGGCCAGCCTCGGCGAGCGCGGCGAAGGCTGGTTCGACGGCTACGCGTTCGCGCGCGCGCTGGCGCGCAAGGCGCGCGCCCTCGGTGCGCTGTGGCACGCCAGCGCGGTGGTCGGTTTCGAGCGGCGCGCCGAGCGCCTGCACGCGGTGCACCTTGCCGACGGCAGCCGCGTCGAGGCTGATGCGTTCGTGCTCGCCGCCGGCGCGTGGTCGCGCGCGGTCGGCGCACTGGCCGGCGTCGACGTGCCGGTGTTCGCGCGCCGGCGCACGGTGTTCGTCTTCAACGGCCCCGAGCCACTGCCGCGCACGCCGCTGGTCGTCGACCCGGCCGGCGTGTGGTTCCGCAGCGAAGGCAGCGGTTTCATCGGCGGCTGGTCGCCCGGAGCGAACGAGGCCGACCCCGACGACCTGCCGCTCGACCAACCCGACCTCGACCAGTTCGACGACCGCGTGTGGCCCGCGCTCGCGCACCGCGTGGGCGCCTTCGCCGCGCTGCGCCGCACGCACGCGTGGGACGGCTATTACGAGGTGCACCCGCTGGACCACAACGCGCTGGTCGGCCCGCACCCGCGGTGCCCCAACCTGCTGCTGGCATGCGGCTTCTCGGGCCACGGCCTGCAGCACGCCGCCGGCGTCGGGCGCGGCATCGCCGAGTGGCTGCTGCACGGACGCTACGCCAGCCTCGATCTGACGGCACTGTCGCCGGCACGCGCCGCGCAAGGTCGACCACTGGTCGAACGCGCGGTGATTTGATCGGCGCGCTGGGTGCACACTGCGCGTTCGACGAGGAGACGCGCGATGACGCAACCCCCAACCGTGCGCAGCACGATCGACGGCCCGGTGCTCACGGTGACGCTGGCGCGGCCGGCGCAGCGCAACGCGGTCGACGGCTCCACGGCCACGTTGTTGCGCGAGGCGTTCGAGGACTTCGAGCGCGACGATGCGCTGCGCGTCGCGGTGCTCACCGGCGACGGCGGCATCTTCTGCAGCGGCGCCGACCTGACCGCGCTGGCCGACCCGGCGCGCGCCAACGCGATCGAGCCCACCGGTAGCGCAGCCGGCCCGATGGGGCCGACGCGCATGGCGTTCGCCAAGCCGGTGATCGCCGCGGTCGAAGGCTACGCGGTCGCCGGTGGCCTCGAGTTGGCGCTGATGTGCGACTTGCGGGTGGCCGCGCGCTCGGCGGTGTTCGGCGTGTTCTGCCGCCGCTGGGGCGTGCCGCTCGTCGACGGCGGCACGGTGCGCCTGCCGCGGCTGGTCGGCATGGGGCGTGCGCTCGACATGATTCTCACCGGCCGCGCGGTCGGTGCCGACGAGGCGCTCGCGATCGGACTGGCCGATCGTGTGGTCGACGACGGCACGGCGCTCGCGCAGGCGCAGACGCTGGCGGCGCAGATCGCCGCGTTCCCGCAGGCTTGCATGCTGGCCGACCGCGCGTCGGCGTTCGCGCAATGGGATCTGCCGCTGGACGAGGCACTGCGCCGCGAGGGCGCCGGCGGCTACCCGGTGATCGCGGCCGAGAGCCTGGCTGGGGCCGCTCGCTTCGCCGCGGGCGCGGGCCGGCACGGGAAGTTCGAATGACCATCGGCCCCGAGGCGGTTGCGGCGTTCACGCTGGCCGGCGCCCCGCCTGAGTTCATCGACGACCCCTACCCGACCTACGCCGCGCTGCGCACGCACGACCCGGTGCACGCGCTCGGCAACGACCAATGGCTGCTGACCCGCTACGACGACGTGGCGCGGCTGTACCGCAGCGCCTCCGCAAGTTCGGACAAGCAGCGCGAGTTCGCGCCGAAGTTCGGCGCGGGCACGCCGCTGTACCAGCACCACACGACGAGCCTGGTGTTCAACGACCCGCCGCTGCACACGCGCGTGCGCCGGCTCCTGATGGGCGCATTGAGCCAGCGCGCGATCGTGCGCATGGAGGCCGGCGTCGTGGCGCTGGTCGACGGCCTGCTCGAGCGGCTGCAGGACGAGGCCGAGGCCGACCTGATCGACGGCTTCGCCGCGCAGATCCCGGTGGAGGTGATCGGCAACCTGCTCGACGTGCCGCGCAGCGAACGCGGCCCGCTGCGCGGCTGGTCGCTGGCGATCCTGTCGGCGCTCGAGCCGGCGCCGGGCGCGCAGGTGCTGGCGCGCGGCAACGCGGCGGTGACCGAGTTCCTCGCCTACCTGCGCGGGCTCGTCGCACAGCGCCGCGCCCACCCCGGCGACCCCGAGGCCGACGTGCTGACGCGCCTGATCCGCGGCGAGCACGACGGCGAGCGGCTCGGCGAAGCCGAGTTGCTGCACAACTGCATCTTCCTGCTCAACGCCGGCCACGAGACGACAACCAACCTGATCGGCAACGGACTGCACGCGCTGCTGACGCACCGCGATCAGCTCGAGCGGCTGCAGCGCGAGCCGGCACTGATCGGCTCGGGCGTCGAGGAGCTGCTGCGCTACGAGAGCCCGCTGCAGTTGAACAACCGGCGGCTCACGGCGCCGGTCGTTTTCAGCGCGCGCGAGCTGCCCGCCGGTGCCTTCGTCACGCTCGGCGTCGGAGCCGCCAACCGCGATCCGGCGCAGTTCGCGTCACCCGATGCGCTCGACCTTGCGCGCAAGCCCAACCACCACCTTGCGTTCGGCCACGGTGCGCACGCCTGCGCCGGCATGAACGTGGCACGGCTGGAGGCGCGCATCGCGATCGGCGCGCTGGTGCAGCGCTATCCGCGCATCGAGCTGGCCGGCCCCGCGCTGCGCGACCGGCGCGTGCGCTTTCGAGGCTTCACGCGCCTGCCGGTGCGGCTCGACTAGGGTCGATCGCGGTCGAGCACCGCCAGCGCGGCGCCCGATCGGGCGAGCGCCTTGCGCAGGGCCGTGTCGAGCGTGGCCAGGGGCAGCCGGCGCCGCAGCGCCAGTTCGAGGTAGGCGGCGTCGTAGGCGCTCAGCGCATGGGCAGCGGCCAGCGCGTCGAGCTCGACCATCGACACCGGCTCGCGGTCCACGCGCAGCCGCAGGCCTGCAGCGGCCGCCACGAGTTCGCGCCGCTTGGCATCCCCGATGCGCTTGCGCCGCTGCGCGCTCAGCAGCAGGTTGCTCATTTCCAGCTGCCACAACGAGGGCACCCAGACGTCGCGCTCGGCCGTGGCCTGCAGGGCGGCCCCGGTATACGCGTTGGCCTCGTCGGGCAGGAACCAGGCGGCAGTGACCGAGGCATCGACCACCAGAGCCGCGCTCACCGCCGGCCCTCGGCGATGAGGTCGCGCGCCGCCAGCTTGCCCAGGCTGACGCCCTTGCGCGAGGCGCGCAGGCGCGCGATGGCGTCGTGCGCCCGGCCTGCGGCCTCCCCGGGCAGGCCGAGCTGCGCCACCGGCTTGCCGCGGCGGGTGATGACGATCACCTCGCCAGCCTGCACGCGTTCGATCAGTTCCGACAGCCGGTTCTTGGCTTCGAACAAGGCGATCTGGGTCATCGGGCAGCTCCTCGGGGCCAGCGGGTCGCCACCCGCGGCGGCGATATGGCTAGCTAGCTGGATATTCTAGCTGGGCCATCGCCCGCGGCCACCCTACCAGCTCACCTCGCGCTCCGGCGTGGCGCCGATCTTGTGGATCGACAGGTCCGCGCCGGCGTGTTCTTCCTCCGGGGTGAGTCGCAAACCCAGCGTCGCGCGCAGCACCCCGTAGGCCGCGAGCCCGCCCGCCAGCGCCCAGGCCACGCCGATCAGCGTGCCGATCACCTGCGCGCCGAGGCTCACGCCGCCCAGGCCGCCGAGCGCGGCGGAGCCGAAGATGCCGCAGGCGATGCCGCCCCAGGCGCCGCACAGGCCGTGCAGCGGCCACACGCCGAGCACGTCGTCGATCTTCCAGCGGTTCTGCGTCAGCGTGAACAGCGCGACGAAGATCGCGCCGGCCACGCCGCCGGTGACCAGCGCGCCGATCGGATGCATCACGTCGGAGCCGGCGCAGATCGCCACCAGCCCGGCCAGCGGCCCGTTGTGCACGAAGCCCGGATCGTTGCGGCCGAGCAGCGTGGCCACCAGCGTGCCGCCGACCATCGCCATCAGCGAGTTCACCGCCACCAGCCCCGAGATCTTGTCGATCGTCTGCGCGCTCATCACGTTGAAGCCGAACCAGCCGACCGACAGCACCCACGCGCCGAGCGCGAGGAACGGGATCGACGACGGCGGGTGCGCGCTGATGGCGCCGTCCTTGCGGTAGCGGTTGCTGCGCGCGCCCAGCAGCAGCACCGCGGCCAGGCCGATCCAGCCGCCCACCGCGTGCACCACCACGCTGCCGGCAAAGTCGTGAAACTGCGCGCCGGTGGTCGCCTCGAGCCAGGCCTGCACGCCGAAGCGGCCGCCCCACGCCAGCCCTTCGAAGGCCGGGTAGATCAGCGCCACCAGCGCGGCGGTGGCGATCAACTGCGGCCCGAAGCGCGCGCGCTCGGCGATGCCGCCCGACACGATGGCCGGGATCGCCGCCGCGAAGGTGAGCAGGAAGAAGAACTTCACCAGCTCGTAGCCGCTCTTGGCCGCCAGCGACTGCGCGCTGCCGAAGAAGTTCAGGCCGTACGCGACGGCGTAGCCGACGAAGAAGTAGGCGATCGTCGACACCGAGAAATCGACCAGGATCTTGACCAGCGCGTTGACCTGGTTCTTCTTGCGCACGGTGCCCAGTTCGAGGAAAGCGAAGCCGCCGTGCATCGCCAGCACCATCACCGCGCCCAGCAGGATGAACAAGGCGTCGCTGCCCTGCTTGAGTTGCTCCATCGACACGTCCTCCGGTTGGCGCACCCGCAACGGGCGTCGCAGCCCAGGTTCGCAAGGTCCGTGCCGGTTTTCGGTGCCTTTGGCCGCACCAAGTCGGCGTGCCCGGCGCCCCGGTCGCACCAGGGCGACGCATTCGGGCACCCGTTGGGTGCGCGCGGGCGCCGGCTCTGACGCTTAGCTGCGGTCGTTCGGCGGGTCGCAGCGCCAATCGATACCGTAGCCGAGCGACGTGACGACGCCGTGCGCGTCGAGCTGCGCCTGCCACCACAGGCAGTCGTTGTTGAAGTAGCGCCACGACCAGATCCGACCGTCGCGCATCATCCCCATGCGCTCGGACGGGCGGCCGATCGCCTTCAGCAGCTCATCGGCCGTCATGCCGACGTGCAGCGCCTGGAAGTGCTTGGGGGTGAGCACCTGATCCCAGCGCACGACGCGGTGCCTGGCGTCGACGTCGATCATGAAGGTATCGCGTCCGTACGGTCCGCGGGCGAACTCCAGCCGCTCGCCGCCGTCGGGCAGCGCGTAGCGGCCGGTGGGCGCGCCCATGTACCGCACCACGTCGGCCTCCGGCGTGCCGGCGCGCAACCCGTCGGGCGGCCCGTAGCCGGCGCACGCGGCCAGCAGCGCGACCACTGCGGCCATCGTCGTCGATCGGATCGCATGCATGGCTGACCTCGCTCAGGGTATACGTCGAACCCGCAATCGGTCGTCCATCGCGTTCATGATCGCGTGCTCAGGTAGATGCCCGGCAGCAGCAGGCAAGCGCCGAGCAGATGGAAGCCTTCGATGCGCTCGCCCAACAGGGCCCACGCCAGCACCGCACTGTAGAGCGGGCCCAGGTAGAGCACCATACCCACGCGCGCGGCGCCGAGTTCGCGCTGCATGATCGAGTAGGCACCGTAGGCGCCGGCGCCCGGCAGCAGCGCCGCCGCGAGCACCAGCGCCAGCGAGCGCCACGACAGCTCGGTGGGCCACCAGGCGAGTGCCTCCCACACCGTGAGCGGCACCAGCACCATCACGCCGGCCAGCGCGATCAGCGTCAGCCGCGCCAGCGGCCCGAAGCGCGACGGCCAGGCGCGCAGCAGCAGCGAATACACCGTCCAGCTCAGCACCGCCACCGCGACCCAGATGTCGCCGCTGTTGAACCGCAGGTGCAGCAGCGCCGGCCAATCGCCGCGCAGCAGGATGTGCAGCACGCCGGCCAGCGCCAGCACCACGCCCAGGCGCTGCCCGGCGCTCATGCGCTCGTGCAGCCACAGCGCCGAGGCCAGTGCGATCAGCACCGGGGCGGCGGCGTACAGCAGGCCGATGTTGATCGCGCTGGTCGTGCGCCCGCCGATGTAGACGAACGCGCCGCACACCCACATGCCGAGCGCGCCCAGCACGAGGAGCTGCTTCCACTCGGCGCGGATCGCGGCGCGCTTGTCGCGCAGTTCGCCGGCGCAGAACGCGCCGAGCACCAGCGCCGCGATGCTCCAGCGTCCGAGCGCCAGCGCGTGCGGCGCGATCACCCCGGGCGCCCAGCGGGCGACGAGGTAGTTGACGGCCCACAGCGCCGGCGTGATGAACAGCAACGCGTACGCCATCCGGCGCGCGTGCGCGACGCCGCGGGTCATCCGATGCGCCGAGCCGATGCGCCTGCGTGGCGCCACGCGCGGGTGGCGCGATCGGCGGCGTGGAATCGCCGGCGAACCGGCCGCTGGAGAGTATCGTGCACCGACCCGAGTATCCACCGAGCCGAAAGCCGGCGCGCTGCCCCACCCGAGATCCCACGGCATGACCCCGACCCTGCTCTTCGAAGGCCGCACGATCGCCGCCGACGCGCTCGCCGATCGCGTGCGGCGCGCCGCGGGCGCGCTGCAAACGCTGGGCGTCGCCGCCGGCGACACGGTGGCGCTGATGCTGCGCAATACGCCGGCGGTGATCGAGGCGACGCTGGCGCTGCGCTGGCTCGGCGCCACCTGGTGCCCGATCAACTGGCACTTCAGGCACGACGAGCTGCGCCACATCCTCGCCGACTGCGGCGCCCGCGTGTTCGTCGCCGACGCGGCTCTGCTGCGCGAACTGCGCGACGCGGTGCCGCCGCAGATGGCGGTGGTCGCCGCCGGCAGCGCCGAGGCGAACTCGCCATGGCCGCAATGGGACGCGCTGCGCGACGCCGCGGCGCCTTGCGCCGATGCCGCGGCGGCGCCGCGCGGCCCGATGCTCTACACCTCGGGCACCACCGGCAAGCCCAAGGGCATCGTCCGCCGCGTGCCGACGCCGCTGCAGGTGGCGCGCGCGCTGGACAAGGCGCGCCTGTGCTACGGGCTCGAGCCCGGCATGCGCGCGCTGCTCGCCGCGCCGATCTACCACAGCGCCCCCAATGCCTTTGCCGTCTCGGTCAGCCAGGTCGACGGCGCGACGCTCGTGCTCGAGCGGCGCTTCGACGCCGAGCGCACGCTGCAGTTGATCGAGCAGCACCGCCTGACGCATGCCTATCTGGTACCGACGATGTACGTGCGGCTGCTGCGCCTGCCCGAGCGAGTGAGGCAGCGCTACGACGTGCGCTCGATGCGCCACGTCAGCTCCACCGGCTCGCCGTGCCCGCCGGAGGTCAAGCGCGCGATGATCGACTGGTGGGGCCCGGTGTTCAACGAGTGCTACGGCTCGAGCGAACTCGGCTACATGACCTACGTCACGAGCGCCGAGTCGCTCGCCCGGCCGGGCACCGCGGGGCGCGCGCTGCCCGACTGCGAACTGGCGATCTTCGACGAGCACGGCCGCGCGCTGCCGCCCGGGCAGCCGGGGCTGATCCATGCGCGCCAGCCTGAGCTGGTGGACTTCACCTACCAGGGCAACGACCTTGCGCGCCAGGCGATGGAGCGCGACGGCTACCGCACGATGGGCGATGTGGGTTACCTCGACCGCGACGGCTATCTGTTCATCGTCGATCGCGCCGCCGACATGGTGATCTCCGGCGGCGTCAACATCTACCCGGCCGAGATCGAGCAGGCGCTGCTCGCGATGCCTGGCGTCGAGGACTGCGCGGTGTTCGGCGTCCCCGACGACGAGTTCGGCGAGGCGCTGGCCGCCGCGGTGCAGCCGCGCGCCGGCGCGCACCTCGGCACCGACGAGGTGCGCGCCTTCCTGCGCGAGCGCCTCGCGGGCTACAAGGTGCCCGCGGTCGTCGCCTTCCACGCCGCGCTGCCGCGCGAAGACACCGGCAAGATCTTCAAGCGCAAGCTGCGCGAACCGTACTGGGCGGGGCGCACGCGGCGCGTGTAGCGGGGCGGCGCGGGGCGGCGCGATCTCGCGCGCGGTGCCGCTCGCCGAGGCTGCGCGCGACGCCTTACCTGCCGGGTACCGCCTCGACGAAGCGCGCGCGAGGCCGCAACAGCACGCCGCTGGCCTGCTGCTCGAGCACGTGCGCGACCCAGCCGGCGCTGCGGCCGATCGCGAAGAT
>JAJVIL010000150.1 GCA_022072045.1 Burkholderiaceae bacterium
GCATGCACCACGGGCGCCTGGCCGACCACGGCCACCGGTGCCTGCTCGCAGCGGCCGACGCACGGCGCGGCGACCACGCGCACGTCGGCGCCGAGCAGCGCCGGCAGTCGCTGCAACAGCTCGCGCGCGCCCGCCAGCTCGCACGACAGGCCATCGCACACGCGCACCGTGAGCCGCGGCGGCTGCTCGTCGCCGCGCACGATGTCGAAGTGGTGGTAGAAGGTCGCGACCTCGTACACCTCGGCCAGCGGCAGGTTGGTCTCGCCGGCCAGCGCGACGAGGTGGCGCTCCGACAGGCCGCGGTAGCGGTCGTTGAGCCGGTGCAGCAGTTCGATCAGCAGGTCGCGCCGGTGCGGCCCGGGGCCGATCGCGGCACGCACCTGCTCGATGGCGTCATGCTCGGGCTGGCGGCCCTTGAGCTGGCTCTTCTGTCGCAGGCGGCCGCGCAGGTCGACCAGGCTGACCGCGGAGGGGGTGGTTTCGGTCATCGGGCGAGAGCGGCCGCATGGCCGCCGCAAGGTGCTCGGCCCATGCTAATGGAACGCCCGCAGGCGTTCCATTGCAGCGGTCAAGAAACCCGAAAATCGAAAAGGCGCACCGGGTCCTTTGCGCCGACCAGCCTCACCGTGGACCGGCGGCGCTCAACGATTCGCGTTCGGGAAGAAGAGCTGATGGCCGCCGATCTTGTACGCCGCGATCGCGTCCTGGCCCGCCTTCGACACCACCCAGTCGGCGAACTGCTGCGCCAGCGCGCTCTTCACGTGCGGAAACTTCGCCGGGTTGACGACCATCACGCCGTACTGGTTGAACAGCCGTTTGTCGCCCTCGACCAGCACCACCAGATCGCCTGGGTTCTTGAACGACAGCCAGGTGCCGCGGTCGGTGAACACGTAGGCATTCGACGACGACCCCATGTTGAGCGCCGGACCCATGCCGCAGCCGCACTCCTTGTAGCCGGCGAACTTGTCCTTCGCGATGTCGATGCCGGCGGCCTTCCACAGCCGAAGCTCGGCCGAATGGGTGCCGCTGCGGTCGCTGCGCGAGATGAAGGTGGCGTTGGCCGCGCGCAGCTTGGACAGCGCGGCGGCGATGTCGTGGCCTTTCACCTTGGCCGGGTCCGACGCCGGGCCGACCAGCACGAAGTCGTTGACCATCACCGGCTCGCGCTTGGTCGAATAGCCCTCGGAGACGAACTTCTCCTCGGCCGCGGTGTCGTGCACGAACACCACGTCGGCATCGCCGCGGCGCGCCATGTCGAGCGCCTGGCCGGTGCCCACCGCCACCACGCGCACGTCGATGCCGGTGGCCTTCTTGAACTCCGGCAACAGGTGCCCGAACAGGCCCGACTGCTCGGTGGAAGTGGTCGATGCCATCACGATGAACTGGCCCTGCGCGGCAGCGGACAGCGCGGTCACCGCCCCGACCAGCGCGAACCCCCAGGTCAGCAGGCGTCGTCGCATCAACCCTTCCATGACAGCTCTCCTTTGAGGAACTGCGCCGCCTCGGCCGGCAGCGCATCATTGAAAAACCGATCCACCGGCAGCTCGACCACCAGGCGTCCGGCCTCGAGGTAGGCCACGCGGGTGGCCAGGCGCTTGGCCTGCCCGAGGTTGTGCGTGCTCATCACCACCGTGACGCCGTCGTGCGCGAGCTGGTCGATCAGGCGCTCGACCTCGCGCTTGGCGCCCGGGTCGAGGCTGGCAGTGGGTTCGTCGAGCAGCAGCACGTCGGGCTGCAGCGCCCACGCGCGCGCCAGCGCCAGGCGCTGCTGCTGCCCGCCCGACAGATCGCGCGCCGGGCGCCGCGCGGTGGCTTCGAGCCCCACCCGCTGCAGCGCGAGCATGCAGCGCTCGCCCCGCTGCGCACGCGGCACGCCGTGCAGCCACAGCGCGAGCAGCACGTTGGTGCGCACCGACAGGCTGAGCAGGAAGGGCCGCTGGAACAGCATCGCCACCACGGGCGCGCGGCCGTGAGCGGCAACCACCTCGCGCCGCCCGGCGAACGGCACCAGGCCGTGCAGCAGGCGCAGCAGCGTGGTCTTGCCCGAGCCGTTGGCGCCCACCAGCACCAGCCGGTCGCCGCGGTGCAGCGTCAGGCTCACCTCGCGCAGCGCCTGCACCTCGCCGAAGCGCACGCCGGCATGCTCCAGCCGCAGCAGTGGCGCGCCGCGGCGCTCGGCCTCGCCCACTACCGTCGGCCGCGCCTCGGTTTGCCCGCCGACGGCCTCGTCGCTGCGGGTTCGTGCCTCGTCGAGCACCAGGGCGTTCATGCGGGCAGTCATGCGAAGGCCACGCGGCCCAGCGCGGTGCGCGCCTGCACCGCGGCAACGACGAGGTTGACGACGCCGACCACGCCGAGCAGCACCAGGCCCAGCCCGAGCGCCAGCGGCAGGTCGCCCTTGCTGGTCTCGAGCGCGATCGCGGTGGTCATCACCCGCGTGAAGCCTTCGATGTTGCCGCCGACGATCATCACGGCGCCGACTTCGGACACCGCGCGGCCGAACGCGGTGAGCAGCACCGTCAGCACGCCGTAGCGCTCGTGCACCAGCAGCAACAGCGCGCCCTGGTACGGGCCGGCGCCCAGCGAGCGCAGCTGGTCGCCGCCCTCGGCCGCGGCCTCGAGCACGAGCCGGCGCGCCAGCGCGGCGATCAGCGGCACCACGAGGATGCTCTGCGCGATGGTCATCGCCACCGGCGTGAACAGGATCCCCAGCTCACCCAGCGGCCCCGAGCGCGACAGCAGCAGGTAGACCACCAGCCCCACCACCACCGACGGCAGCGCGAGCAGCGTGTTCACCAGCCACACCGCCGCGCGATGGCCGGGGAAGCGCGCCACCGCCAGCCACGCCCCGAGCCCCAGCCCGACGATGGCGCCGATCGCGCAGGCCGAGCCGCTGACGCGCAGCGACAGGCCGACGATGTGCCACAGCTCGGCATCGGCGCGGGCGATGAGCTGGAAGGCGAGCAGGACGCTGTCGTGGATCGAGTTCATGGGCGGCAGCAACCGACAGCACTTGCAGCGGCGCGCGGGGAGTGGGGATTCTCATTGCGGTGCCGGATGCTGGCGATATGCTGATGACTGCATATCGGCCGGCGCGCGGCGACGCCGCATCGCGGCCGTGTTGTCAGCCATCGATTCGATCACCTGGCGAGCATGCAAGCGGATTCAGACGCCGAACATCGTCGCGACCTGATGCGCCAGGCGGCCTGCGTTGCCGGGGCGTGGGTGCTCTCGGGAGCGCTGCCGGCGGTGGCCGCCGGCAAGGTGCAGCCCTACCCGCGCTCGCTGCTGGTCGACGCGCACGGTGAGCCGTGGCGGGCGCGCAAACTGAAGGCGGGCGAGGCCTTCCTCTTCAACTATCCGTACACGGTGTCGCCGGTGTTCCTGCTCGCGTTCGGGCGCGAGATCAAACCGGTCGAGCTGATCACCGAAGGCAAGCAGCGCTACGCTTCACCGGCCGGCGTGGGCCCGAACAAGTCGATCGTCGCGTTCTCGGCGATCTGCGCGCACAAGCTGATGTACCCGACACCCGCGATCAGCTTCATCGGCCTGCGCAAGGGCAGCCGCGGCGAGTCGGCGCAGGTGATCCACTGCTGCGGCGACAACTCGCGCTACGACCCGCTGCGCGGTGCGCGCGTGATCGGCGGCCCGGCGCCGCAGCCGCTGGCCGCCGTGCTGCTGGAGTGGGATGCGGGCAGCGACCAGCTCTGGACGCTGGGCGTTCGCGGCGGCGAGATGTTCGACGCCTTCTTCGAGAAGTACGCGCAGAAGCTCGAGTTCGAAACCGGCAGCAGCCGGCGCCAGCCGAGCGGCCGTACCGTGATCGTGCAACCCGCGGCGAGCTACAGCCGGCAGTGGCGATCCTGCAGCGTGTGAGCGCCGCGGGTTACCCAGACACCACGCGCATCGGCGCGCGTTGCGGTTCGGGCTCGGAATCGAAGCGCTCGCGGCCGGTGTAGCAGATGAAGTGGCGGTTGGCGGCGCGGCCGAACAGCGTCATGCCCAGCCGCGTGGCCATCTCGTGGCCCATCGCGGTGACGCCGTTGCGGCTGACGATGATGGGCACGCCGATCTGCGCCGACTTCATCACCATCTCGCTGGTCAGGCGGCCGGTGGTGTAGAACACCTTGTCGGCGCCGTGCACGCCGTGCATCCACATCCAGCCGGCAATGGTGTCGATCGCGTTGTGGCGGCCGACGTCCTCGACGAACATCAGCTTCTCGTTGCCGCGGAACAGCGCGCAGCCGTGCACCGAGCCCGCCTTGCGGTGGATGCTGTCGGGCTGCTGGCGCATCACTTCGAGGATTTCGCGCAGCAGGGTCTGGCTGATGCGCGCGCTCGCCGCATCGGGCAGCGCCACGTGCTGCAGGCCGTCGATCATGTTGCCGAACACGGTACCCTGCCCGCAGCCGGTGGTGACCACGCGCGACGCGGTCTTGCGCTCGAACTCCTCGACGCCGGCGCGCGTGCGCACCGCCACCGCGTTGACGTCCCAGTCGGCGGTGATCGATACCACCTCGTCGGGGCTGGCGACGAGCCGCTGGTTGCGCAGGTAGCCCAGCGCGAGCAGCTCGGGCTCGGCGCCGAGCGTCATCAGCGTCACCAGCTCGCGCCGGTCGACGTACAGCGTCAGCGGCCGCTCGTCGGGGATGTGGATCGTGCGGCGGTCGCCGTACTCGTCGAGCACCTCGATCTCGCGCGTCAGCGCGCAGCCGGCTCGTGTCAGCAGCGGCAGGCGTGGCGAGGTGGAGGCGGTTGGCGGCGACATCGGTGCGAGGCGGCAAGACTGCTCTTGCCCCCGAAGCCTATCCGAAGACGACCAGCGGGGTCAGGACTTCCCGGGATCGACACACGGCGGTGTGGGCACCGGCTTGACGTCCTTGCCGGCCTTCTTCGCGTCGGCCAGGTAGGTGGCAGCTACCTTGTCCTCGACCAGGCACAGCTTGTAGGCCGCCACCTTGCTGGCGTGCGCGGCCTTGGCCGCGGCCTCGGCGGCCTTGGCCTTGGCCTCGTCGGACAACGGCGGCAGCTTGGCGCACACCGCCGCCGTGAACAAGCCCAGGAGCATCAACCCAGCGACGCGCTTCATGCGCCCTCCTTTGCAGTGTGCAGGCCCGCCGGCGGCGGCGACGACGAGCGCTTGGCCGGGATCTTGCCCGCGCGGATGTCTTCGGCCCACAGCGCATGGTGCTCGTGAGCCCAGTCTTCGTCGACGTAGCCCGCGCGCATCGCGCGATACGCGCCCTTCATGCCGATCGTGCCGAGGTAGATGTGGCCGAGGAACAGGCACATCATCAGCACCGCGGCGGTCGCATGGACCATGTGCGCGATCTGCATGTTGCCGCGCACGTTGGCCACGGCCGGGATGAGCTGGTCGAGCACGAGGCCGGAAACGGCGACCAGCGCCCCGAGCACGAACACGCCGAGCCAGAACACCACCTTCTCGCCGGCATTGAAGCGGTGCGACGGCACCTCCGGCCCGCCGAACATGCCACCGGCCTTCTTGAGCCAGGCGCCATCGCCGGCCTGCGGGAAGTTGTCTTTGATGAAGGTGATGAACACGATCACCAGCGACACCACGAACAACGGGCCGATGAAGTTGTGCACCGTCTTCAGCGCGATCGTCAGCCAGCCGAACAGCGAGGCACCGAGCACCGGCAGCAGGAAGAACTTGCCCCAGGCGATCACGATGCCCGACAGCGCGAGCACCACGAAGGCCGCGGCGTTGACCCAGTGCGCGGCGCGCTCCAGCGCCGTGAAGCGTTCGATCGCGCTCGCCCCCGCGTTGGTGCTGCGGCCCAGCGAACCCCTGCCCACGTAGTACAGCGCGATCGCCACCACCACGATCAGCAGCAACGAGCCGCCGTACGGCACGATCCACTGGTTGCGCGTCTGGCGCCAGGCTTCGCCCGCGGTGGTGTAGGCCGAGCCCGGATACTGGACGAAGCGCTGGATCAGCGTCGCGCCTTCGTTGTTCGGCAACGTCGTGACGCCCGGGTGGTTGCCCGAATCGCGCGTCGCGCGCCAGATCGGCGCGTTGTTGCCGGGCTGCGACTTGGTGCGCTCGGCCTCGGTGTCGCCGGGTTTGGGGTCGGCCGGCACCACGAAGCCGGGTGGCGCGCCGGCCGCCGGCTTGCCGCCCGCGGGGTCATCGGGTGCGGTGGTGGTCTGCCCCAGCGCGCCCGCGACAGCGAACGCCATCGCCAGCGCGAAGATCGATCGCCGCAGCGAGCCTTGCATGCTTTCTCCTTTGCCGCGCAGCGCCATCAAGGCTGAATGCGCACGTACTCGTTCTGCGTTTGCGTGCGGTGGCGCAACTCCTGTTCCCACGAGTTGCGGTCGCCCGGCTTCCAGCCACTGGCCGTGAAGGCGCTGGGCTCGGCAGGGGCCCCCTGATACGCCGGCGTGTCCATCTTCTTGACCGCGCCGGCCATCTTCTCGCCGCAGCCGGCCAGCGCGAGGGCCGCACCGCACAACACCAACGCTGTCGTCGCACGCTTGGTCATGACTTCTTGCCCTCCGGTTTGGCCCCTGGTGCGCCGCCCGGGGCGGGCCTGCCGTAGGCCGTGCCCCAGCCCCACACCTCGCTGCCCCTGCCGCGAACGAACACGCGGTTGCGGTAGATGTCGGCGATGGTGTCGCCGTCGCCACCGAGCAGCGCCTTGGTCGAGCAGACCTCGGCGCACAGCGGCAGCTTGCCTTCGGCGAGGCGGTTGCGCCCGTACTTCTCGAACTCGGCAGCGCTGCCGTTGGCCTCGGGGCCGCCGGCGCAGAAGGTGCACTTGTCCATCTTGCCGCGCAGGCCGAAGGTGCCGTTGCTCGGGAACTGCGGCGCGCCGAACGGGCAGGCGTACGAGCAGTAGCCGCAGCCGATGCAGACGTCCTTGTCGTGCAGCACCACGCCCTCGTCGCTGCGGTAGAAGCAGTCGACCGGGCACACCGCCATGCACGGCGCGTCGGAGCAGTGCATGCACGCCACCGACATGCTGCGCTCGCCGGGAACGCCGTCGTTGAGCGTGACCACGCGGCGCCGGTTGACGCCCCAGGGCACGCCGTTCTCGGCCTTGCAGGCGGTGACGCAGCCGTTGCATTCGATGCAGCGTTCGGCGTCGCAGATGAATTTCATTCGGGCCATTCGAGGTCTCCTGAAAACTGTTGCGCCGAAGGTCCTAGGCCGTCGCCTTCTCGATCTGGCAGACGGTGGTCTTGGTCTCCTGCATCATCGTCACCACGTCGTAGCCGTAGGTGGTGGCGGTGTTGGCGGCCTCGCCGCGCACGATCGGGTGCGCACCCTCCGGGTAGTACTGCAGCAGGTCGACCCCGCCCCAGTGACCCGAGAAGTGGAACGGCATGAACACCGTGTCGGGGCCGACGCGCTCGGTGACCAGCGCCTTCACGCGCAAGCCCTTGAACTCGGGCACCGCCTTCATCACCGGCGTGCGCAGCCAGACGGCGTCGCCGTTGCGGATGCCGCGGTCGTTGGCCGCCTTCGGGTTGATCTCGACGAAGGCCTCCTGCTGCAACTCGGCCAGCAGCGGGTTGGAGCGCGTCTCCTCGCCGCCGCCTTCGTACTCGACGAGGCGGCCGCTGGTCATGATCAGCGGGTAGGTCTTGCCGATGTCCTTGTTCTGCTCCTGCAGGGTCTTGAACAGCGTGGGCAGACGCCAGAACACCTTCTTGTCGTCGTGGGTCGGGTACTTCTCGACCAGATCGGGGCGCGGCGAGTAGATCGGCTCGCGGTGTTGCGGAATGCCGTCGGGGAAGTTCCACACGATGGCGCGCGCCCGGGCGTTGCCCCACGGGTGGCAGCCATGCTTCATCGCCACGCGCTGGATGCCGCCGGAGAGGTCGGTCTTCCAGTTCTTGCCCTCGGCGGCCTTCTGTTCGGCCTCGGTGAGGTCGCCCCACCAGCCGAGCTTCTTCAGCATGATGTGGTCGAACTCGGGGTAGCCGGTGGTCAGCTCGGCGCCCTTGGTGTGCGAGCCGTCGGCCGCCAGCAGGTTGACGCCGTCGCGCTCGACGCCGAAGTTGGCGCGGAAGTTGCCCCCGCCGTCCATCATCGAACGCGAGGTCATGTACAGGTTGGGCGACCCCGGGTGCTTGATCTCCGGCGTGCCGTAGCACGGCCAGGGCAGGCCGTAGTAGTCGCCGTCGAGCTTGTAGCCGGTCTCCTTGTCGACGCCGCCCTTGGCGCGCAGCGTCTTGACGTCGAAGACGTTCATGTTGCGCATGTGCGCCTTCAGCCGCTCGGGGCTCTGGCCGGTGTAGCCGACGGTCCAGTTGCCGCGGTTGATCTCGCGCAGGATGTCCTCGGGCAGGGGTTCGTCCAGGCCCTTGATCTTCTGCATCTTGAAGTTCTTGGTCAGCTCCTTGTCGAAGCCCAGCTTCTGCGCGAGCTGGTACATGATCATGTGGTCGGAGCGGCTCTCCCACAGCGGGTCGATCACCTTCTCGCGCCACTGCAGCGAGCGGTTGCTCGCGGTCAGCGAACCGCTGGTCTCGAACTGCGTGCACGCCGGCAGCAGGTAGACGGCGCGGTTGGGGTTGAGGTCCTCCTTGCGCCCGGGCATCGCCGCCATCGCCGCGGTGGCGCTCGGGAACGGGTCGATCACCACCAGCAGATCGAGCTTGTCCATCGCGCGCTTCATCTCGACGCCGCGCGACTGTGAGTTCGGCGAGTGGCCCCAGTAGATCAGGCCGCGCAGGTTGGAGTCCTGGTCGATCAGGTCGTTCTTTTCGAGCACGCCGTCGATCCAGCGCGACACCGTCATGCCGGGCTTGTTCATCATGCCGGGCGCGAAACGGCCCTTGATCCAGTCGAAATCGACGCCCCACACCGCCGCGAAGTGCTTGAACGCGCCGTCGGCCAGGCCGTAGTAGCCCGGCAGCGAGTCGGGGTTGGGGCCGATGTCGGTGGCGCCCTGCACGTTGTCGTGGCCGCGGAAGATGTTGGCGCCGCCGCCCGAGACGCCGATGTTGCCGAGCGCGAGCTGAACGATGCACGAGGCGCGCACCATCGCGTTGCCGATCGAGTGCTGGGTCTGGCCCATGCACCAAACGATCGTGCTCGGGCGGTTCTCGGCCATCGTCTTGGCGGCCTGGTACAGCTCGGCCTCGGGAACGCCGCTGGCCTCGAAGGCCTTGTCGGGCGTCCACTTGGCCAGCACGTCTTCGCGCACCTTGTCCATGCCGTAGACGCGGTCGGCGATGTACTTCTTGTCTTCCCAGCCGTTCTTGAAGATGTGGTACAGGATGCCGAACAGCACCGGCACGTCGGTGCCCGAGCGGAAGCGGATGTACTGGTCGGCCTTGGCCGCGGTGCGCGTGAACCGCGGGTCGCAGACGATCATCTTGCAGCCGCCTTCCTTGGCGTGCAGCATGTGCATCACCGACACCGGGTGCGCCTCGGCGGCGTTGCTGCCGATGTACAGCGCCGCCTTCGAGTTCTGCATGTCGTTGTACGAGTTGGTCATCGCACCGTAGCCCCAGGTGTTGGCCACGCCCGACACCGTGGTGCTGTGGCAGATGCGCGCCTGGTGGTCGGTGTTGTTGCTGCCCCAGAGCCGCATCCACTTGCACAGCAGGTACGACTGCTCGTTGTTGTGCTTGGAGGAGCCGACCAGGAAGATCGAATCGACGCCGCTTTGCTTGCGCAGCTCGAGCATCTTGGCGCTGACCTCGTTGAGCGCCTCGTCCCAGGTGATGCGCTTGTACTTGCCGTCGACCAGCTTCATCGGGTACTTCAGCCGGTACTCGCCGTGGCCGTTCTCGCGCACCGCCGCGCCCTTGGCGCAGTGCGCGCCGAGGTTGATCGGGCTGTCGAACACCGGCTCCTGGCGCACCCAGACGCCGTTCTCGACCACGGCGTCGAGCGCGCAGCCGACCGAGCAGTGGCCGCAGATGGTGCGCTTGACCTCGACCTTGGCATTGGCGTCGGCCGCCTTGGCGTCGGCCGCCTTGGCCTTGCGCACCATGATCAGTTGCGACGCCGCCATGCCGGCGCCCAGGCCGAGGCCCGAGCGCCGCAGGAAACTGCGGCGGTCGAGCGTGGGAATGGCGCGCGACACGCCGCGCGACAGGCTGTGCACCAGGCTCGACGACGACACGCCGGCTTGATCGGATTTGCGGGTGAGCAGCATGCTGGACCTCGGTTGGGTTCTGGCGGGGGCGCGCGACACGCGAGCCCGGGCGATGGCGAAACGGTCAGACCTTGGTGGTCTCGTAGTAGCGAAACACGTGTTCGCTCAGCCGGTAGCCACCGCCCTTGGCGGGCGCGGCGGTCTTCGTCTCGACCGCGGGCTCGTCCTGGCGCCTGGCCAGCAGCGTGGCCGCGGCGGCGAGGGCACCGGTGGTGCCGGCGGCGCCGAGCAGCTTGCGCCGCCCCAGCGCGGGTTGGTTGGTTGCTTCGTTCACTGGCTTCATGCCGTTCACTGGCTTCATGCGTTTGACCCCGGTTCGCCTGCACCTATGCACACGCGTGCAGATCAGGCCGCATTAGGGCCCAGAGTAAACCCGGAGTTCAATCAGGGATTGGCCCGAGTGCCCAGCGACAACCTGTCGCACCGCGCGCGACAGGCTGTCGCCTATGCACGCACGTGCATGTCGACTGCGGGCCAGCGGTAGACTCGTCGGCCCCATGGATCCCGACACCCGATTGCAAGTGGCCGTGCTGATCGAAGAGCAGCGCCAACCCAACGCCTGGGAGGCGTGGCGCTTTCGCATCGACGACGTCGTGCCCGACGAAGGCCAGTTCGGTGCGGCGCCGCGCCTGCTGCGCGACGACGGGCACAGCCTGCTGCGGCTGCACCCGGGGTTCGAGGTATCGCTGCATCGCGACGAGGCCG
Organism: Burkholderiaceae bacterium; assembly: GCA_022072045.1. GTDB lineage: Bacteria > Pseudomonadota > Gammaproteobacteria > Burkholderiales > Burkholderiaceae_C > JAEUPI01. The sequence continues at coordinate 10,845 of JAJVIL010000150.1, forward strand.
AAGGCTACTACCTCAACCTGACTTCCGGTGCACCGGTGTGGTTCGTGATGTGGCGCACCGACGACGCCGACCCGTCGCGCGCCTGGCCCGAGTTCGTGACGCTGTCGTACGACGTGGCGGGGCGCATGCTCGAGGCGCAGGAGCGGATCGACAACGTGCCGCTGAGCCGCGAAGTGGTCGAGTGGCTGCGCGCCTACACCCATGCGCACTACGTGCCCGGGCCGAAGAAGCGCAGCCGCCCGCCGTCGTTCCGCGCCCCGCAGGATCGTTGAATGGGCGCGAGCGACGACGACGGGTTCCTGTCGCGCTGGTCGCGGCGCAAGGCGCAGGCGCGCCAGGGTTTGCCGTTGACCGAGCCCGTTGCGCCGGTGCCCGCGCCGGCGGCGACTGCAGAGGCGCGGGTGCCGGCTGCCACGCCTGGCGCCGCAGCCCAAGCCGCACAGCCGGTGGACCGCACGCCCGCAGCGCAGGCCGCCGTACCGGCTACCCCGCCGCCGACGCTCGCCGACGTGGCGGCGCTGACGCGCGAGTCCGACTTCAGCCGCTTCGTCACACCGGGGGTCGACGGCGAGGTGCGCAACGCCGCGCTGAAGAAGCTCTTCTCCGACCCGCGCTACAACGTGATGGACGGTCTCGACATCTACATCGACGACTACACCAAGCCCGATCCGCTGCCGCGCTCGATGCTGCGCCA
>JAJVIL010000006.1 GCA_022072045.1 Burkholderiaceae bacterium
GGGCGACATGGTGCACCAGCGCGTGGGCACGCTGTCGGGCGGCGAGCGCGCGCGGCTGGTGCTCGCCACCATCGTCTGGCAGCGCCCCAGCCTGCTGCTGCTCGACGAGCCGACCAATCACCTCGACCTCACGACGCGCGAGGCGCTGTCGATGGCGCTCAACGAGTTCGAAGGCGGCGTGATGCTGGTCAGCCACGATCGCGCGCTGCTGCGCGAGGTGTGCGACGAATTCTGGCTGGTGGTCGACGGCAGCGTCGAGGAACTCGACGCCGACCTCGACGACTACCAGCGCTGGCTGCTCGAGGTGGCACGCGCCCGCGCGCGCGGCGGCGAAGCGCCGGCGCGCCCCGGCCGTACACCAGCGGTCGCGACGCCCAACGCCCGCGTGCCTGCACCGAAGGCATCCCCACCCGCGGCCGGCAACCGGCGCGACGAACGCAAGCAGCAGGCGCAATCGCGCGCGCAACTGGCCAACCGCACGCGGCCGCTGCGGCTGGAGATCGCGCAGATCGACGGTCGGCTCGAGAAGCTCGGCGCCGAGAAGGCCGAGCTCGAGGCGGCGCTGCTCGCCGGCGCGGTGCCGGGCACCGAGATGGCCGAGCACGGGCGGCGGCTCAATCACATCGCCGCCGAGACCGCAGTACTCGAAGAGCGCTGGCTCGAGTTGCACGCGCAGATCGAATCCATCACGGTCGGCGGCTGAGCGGGGCGGCAGCGGGCAAATTCACTCCCGGGGGTGTGTGGGACGGGCCATCGGCGCCCACGCGGCGAGACATGTTGCCTCTCGCGGCGAGCGTGCAGGCCGAAGAATGGGCCGACCGCCGACGAACGCGCCGCACGATCCATGCCGCGCAGGTGCCGCGCGGAACGAGCCAACCCGGGAGAACACCTTGTCTGCCCTCTACCTGATGGCCCTCGCGGGCGTTGCGGTTGCGATCGTGGGCCTCGCGTGGGATGCCGTGACTTCCGTCGCACGACGGCCGCCGTGGGAGTCGTCGCTGCGCGCGCTGACCCTGGTGCGCACCGCCGATCGCCGCGAACACGCGCTGCCCTTCGTGGGCGGGGAACGGCGCGCCAGCGCTTTCCAGGACACCGGGCGCGACCGCATCGCGGCCTGAAGCGCGGGGCCGGCGCTCCAAACGGCCTGCAGGGACTGGCGCCGAGCGGCGCCCCATCAGACGGCCGGCGCCGCCATCAGGCGCAGCATCAATTCCACCCGTGCCTTGGCCGGCGTCAGCGCGCCGGCCGACGGCCACTCGGGCGGCGGGTGGTCGGGCTCGACGATGGCGCCGTCGCCGCAGCGGGTGGCGCGCAGCACGCGCAGGCCCGACCACGCAGCATCGCGCAACGCCTGCTCGATCGCCTCGTGCATCGTGCCGTTGCCGGTGGCGGCGATCACGATACCTTTGACGCCGTTGCGTACCAAGGCATCGATCAGCGCCGCGCTCGCTCCGGCGTGGCTGGTGACGATTTCCACCACGGGCCACGCCGCCGGTTCGGCATCGAGCAGCGCGATGCCGAGCGCCTCGCCCGTCGGCCAGGCGCGCAGGCGACGCAGATGCCCGTCGGCCTCGAACCGAGCCAGCGGCCCGACATCGCCCGAGCCGAACGCATCGAGCCGGTGCGGATGCACCTTGCGCACGTCGGCTGCGCCGTGGACGGTGCCGGCCATCGTCACCAGCACGCCGTGCGCGCCCGGCTCGCGCGCCAGCGCGACCGCGTGCACCAGATTGGCGGGCCCGTCGGCCTGCCGCGATGAGGCCGGGCGCATGGCGCCGGTGAGCACCACGGGCTTGCCCGGCGCGAGCACGCGGTGCAGCAGGTAGGCCGTCTCTTCCATCGTGTCGGTGCCGTGCGCGACCACGATGCCGACCACCTCGTCGCGCACCAGGTGATGGTGAACCCGCTGCACCAAGGTCTGCCAGATCAAGTGAGACATGTCCTTGCTGTCGACCTGTGCCACCTGCTCGCTCTGCAGGGCCGCACCGGCGAGCTCGGGTATCGCGCGCACCAGCGCGTCGATGCCCAGTTGCGCGGCCCGGTAGGTCGCGCCGCCAGCGCCCTGCGTGCCGGCGATCGTGCCGCCGGTGCCGAGGATCACGACGACACGGCCGCCGCTTTCGTTTTGCATTTCCGCTCAATCTGTATAAAAATACAGCCACTGGATGCATCAACAGGCAATGCTCATGGAAGAAAGCCCCAAGCTCACTGCCCGTCAGCAACAGATCCTCGACCTGGTGCAGAGCACCATCGAGCGCAGCGGCGCGCCTCCCACCCGCGCCGAGATCGCGGCCGAACTGGGCTTTCGCTCGCCCAACGCGGCCGAAGAGCACCTGCAGGCGCTGGCGCGCAAAGGCGTCATCGAGCTGATCGGCGGCACCTCGCGCGGCATTCGCCTGCGCCCCGAGACTCTACGCGCGCTCAACCAGACGCGCGGCAAGCAGTTCTCGCTGCCGCTGCCCAGCCTGGCCCAGCTCGCGCTGCCCCTGGTGGGCCGCGTCGCCGCCGGCAGCCCGATCCTCGCGCAGGAGCACATCGATCAGACCTACCTGGTCGAGGCCAGCATGTTCCCGCGCCGGCCCGACTACCTGCTGAAGGTGCGCGGCATGAGCATGCGCGACGCCGGCATCCTCGACGGCGATCTGCTCGCGGTGCAAAAGACGCGCGAGGCCAAGAACGGGCAGATCGTCGTCGCGCGGCTCGGCGACGAGGTCACCGTCAAGCGCTTTCGCCGCACGCGCAGCACGATCGAACTGATTCCCGAGAACCCCGACTTCAAGACCATCGTGGTGCCGTTCGGCGACGTCGATTTCGAGCTCGAGGGTGTCGCAGTCGGGCTGGTGCGCAACCAGATGCTGATGTGAGCGCGCCCGACCGTACCGCGCTTGCACCGGACGCCACCCATGGCGTGCCGCCGAGGCCCGCGCTGCACTTCGCGCCGCGCATCAGGCCACGCAAGGCGCTGCGCGCCGCCGAGTGCGAAACCTTCGAGCAACTGCCCAACGTAGGGCCCGCGATGGCTGGCGACCTGCGCGCGCTCGGCCTGCAGCATCCGCGCGAGCTGGCGCACCGCGACGCGTTCGTGCTCTACCAGGCGCTGTGCGCGCACACCGGCAAGCGGCAGGATCCTTGCGTGCTCGACACCTTCATGGCGATCACCGATTTCATGCGCGGCGCGGCACCGGCGCCGTGGTGGGCCTACACCGCCCAACGCAAGGTCTTGTACGGCAGCGTCTGAAGCCGGCTGCCGGCACAATGCGCAGCCATGCTGCAGGTGCTGGGCCGCTCCAACTCGATCAACGTGCGCAAGGTGCTGTGGCTATGCGCCGAGATCGGCGTGCCGCACCAGCACACGCCGTGGGGCACGGCCGAGCTGCCGCTGCGGTCGCCCGAGTTCCTGGCGCTGAATCCGAACGCGCTGGTGCCGGTGATCCGCGACGGCGAGTTCGTGCTGTGGGAGTCCAACACGATCTGCCGCTACCTCGCCGGCCAGCACGAACGCCACGACCTGCTGCCCGCCGAACCACAGGCGCGCGCACGCGTCGAGCAATGGATGGACTGGATGGCCACCGAGCTGAACAGTGCCTGGCGCTACGCCTTCATGGCGCTGGTGCGCCGGAACGCCGAGTTCACCGACGCGCGCGCGATCGACGCGAGCATCGCGGCGTGGAACCGGCATATGGCGCTGCTCGACGCTCAGTTGCAGCGCACCGGTGCCTACGCCGCTGGCGCGGCGTTCACGCTGGCCGACATCGCGCTGGGGCTGGCCACGCACCGCTGGTTCATGACCCCGCTGCAGCGCCCTTTGCTGCCGGCCGTCGAGGCCTACTACGAGCGCTTGACCGAGCGGCCCGGGTTTCGTGCGCACGGGCGCAATGGGGTGCCGTAGCGCGCTATCGGACCGGTTCGATCGCGAGCGTGTCCCGCGACGGCCCGTCGCTCCACAACGGCACCGTCTCCACCCGCGCCCAGGGCTGCACGAAGTTCGAGTACCAGGTCGACCACGCCAGGCCGCTCTGCCCCGTGCTGTGCATGAAGCGCGAGCGCTTCGGGTCGGCCAGGTCGTACAGCGCGCGCAGCGACGGGCCGTGCTCGGCCAGGTACAGCTCGCCGGTGGTCGGATCGGGCTTGAACAGCACGCGCGTCGCGTCGACGGTGTACGAATCGCCGCCTACCGGCGTGCGCAGCTCGAACCAGCGCGCCAGCAGCTTCACGCGCGAGAACGGCCGGTGCTCCGAGCGCGCCTGATGCGCCTTGCCCCACTGCCAGCTCGCGACATCGCTGCCGTGGGCCTGCTGCAACTCGTCGAGCGCGGCGCCGAGCGCCCTGTCGACCTGCTGCTGGCAGGTCTCGGCGACTGCGGGCGTGGTCTTGTCGTCGCACCACCAGGCGTTGTCGGTGTCGAGCACCTGCTGCAGCGCGTCGACGAGGGTGCGCGACGCGATCGCGCGCTCGTACACCGGCCCCATCTCGTCGGCGAACACCTGCTGCACGAGATGGCGCAGCCAGGCCCAGTAGACGAGCGGCGCCGCCTTGTCGGCCGCCATCGTGCCGTCGAAGCCATCGAGCGCCTGGGCCGCGGCCGCGGCCAACGGGTGATCGGACTTCGCGCGCCGCAACCACGGCAGCATCTGCACCGCGGCGAGCGACTTGACGTCGGCCTGGATCGCGCGCAGATCGTCGAGCGAGAGCTTGGGCTTGGCCTCCAGCAACTGCTCGATGCGCTGCTGCCGGTACGGCAACGCCCACTCGCTGGTCAGGAAGTGCGGGTAGTCGGCCGGCACCACGCGCTGATTGGCGGTGGCGATCCAGCCGCGCTCGGGGTCGCGCGCCTGCGGCAGCGCGTCGCGGCTCAGCCAGCCGTCCCAGTCGTAGCGCGCATCCCAGCCCGGCGCGGGCACCAGCCCGAACAGATCGTTGTCAGCCTTGCGCAACGGCACCCGGCCCGGTGCGATGAAGCCGATGTGGCCCGCGCGGTCGGCCACCACCATGTTCTGCATCGGTGCCACCCAGCCCTTGGCCGCCTCGATGAACGAGGCAACGTCGCCGGCGCGGTTCATCGCCAGCGCGGCGCCGACCGTGTCGACGTCGGCGTCGAGCGCGGTCCAGCGCATCGCGATCGCGAACGAGTTGCGCGCCTTGTCGCCGAGCAGGTCGTCGGTGATGCCGGCGTCCGAGATCAGCGGCCCGTGGCGCGACTCGCGCACCTTGATCGCGACGTCGGGCCCGCCGCGCACCTTGATCGTCTCGTCGAAGATTTTCAGCGGGTACCAGCCGCCGTCCGGGCCTTGCGCCTGGTTGGCGTCGGCCGGATGCAGGCGCTCGAGGTAGAGGTCCTGCACGTCGGGGTTGGTGTTCGTGAAGCCCCAGGCCACCTGCTGGTTCTGCCCCAGCACCAGCACGGGAAGGCCCGGCATGGTGGCGCCGGCCATCTCGATGCCCGGCGCCTCGAGCCGCGCGAAGTACCACAGCGCCGGCACCGACAGCTTCAGGTGCGGATCGTTGGCCAGCAGCGGCGAGCCGGTGGTCGTGTGGCTGCCCGCCACCACCCAGTTGTTGGAGCCGACGCCCTCGACGCCCGAAGGCGGCGCAGCGGCCATCAGGCGCTCGAGCGTGCGATCGAGCGAGGCGGTCGCGGTCGCCGAGTCGAGCTTGAGCGCACGGTACAGCGCGGCGTAATCGGCGCTGGGCAGCGGCTTCTCGCCCGGGTAGGGCGGCAACAGCTCGTTGATGCGCTGCACCGGCAGGCGCAGTGAAAGCCGCAGGCGCAACAGCTCGTTGTTCCAGTTGCCGCCCAGGTCGTAGGCCATCATGATCGCCCACGCCAGGCTGTCCGCCGGCTCCCATGGCTGCGGTCGAACGCCGAGGATCACCATTTCGGGCGGCCGCGCGCGCAGCGTGCCGATCACCGCGTTGATGCCGTCGGCGTAGGCCTGCAACACGGCGCGCGCCTCGGGTTTCACGTGGGCCCACTGCGCAGCCGCCGCGCGGCGCACGCCGAGCGCGCGCAGGAACTTGTCGGACGAGAGCGCCGCCGGGCCGAATGCCTCGGCCAGACGCCCGGCTCCGATGCGACGGTGCGTCTCGAGCTGCCACAGACGGTCTTGCGCGTGCACGAAACCGAGCGCGAACCACAAGTCGTGCTGGTTCTGCGCCTTGATCGTCGGAATGCCCTGCGCGTCGCGCTCGATGCGCACCGGCTGCTGCAGCCCCGCGACGTCGAGCCGGCCGTCGATCGTGGGCATCGCACGCGTGGTGTAGACGCTGCCGGCCAGCGCCGCCAGCAGCAACAGCGCCATCGCCAACCAACCGGCACCGCGCAACCACTTCATCGCATGCTCCAAGCCCTGTTCGGGCGCGCAGCGTAGCGCATTGCGGCGCCGTTTCGTGGCATTGGTCCGCGCCGATTGCGCGAGATGGCCGGCGTCGACCCGTCAATTTCGCGTCGGCGGCGTCTGGCGCGTGCAAGCAGTGCTTTTCGGCCGATGACCGATGCGACGGTGGGCGACCATCGGAGCACCCACAGTCCGCCCTCGACTCACGCGATGACGACGTCCACACCCCGAAACGATGCACGCGCCGCCAGGCCGACGCCCGCCGTGGCCCGCGCGCCGGCCGCCCAAGATGCCGACCGTCAGGCCGCGCGCATCGCCGCGCGGCGCCGCTTCGTGCACCTGAAGCGCTGCTTCATGGCAGCCATCGAGCGCATCGACGACCGCCGCGCCCAATGGCTCAAGCGGCAGGTGCGCCTCAGCAACGAGGCGGTCGACCTCTGGCTGCTGCGCAGCGACGTGTTCGACGCACTGTCGCCGCGCGGCGCGACCGTCGCCGGCACGCTGCGCGCCGAACTGCAGCGCGCGCTCGAGGCCGTGATGCACGGCGGAGTCGAAGACGAACGCGTCGTGGCGATGGCGCTGTAGTCCGCCGCCGGCGCCCGCGCGAACGCACGGGCTCACGCTCCCTTCCGTGACCCTGCAGGCCGCGCTCGCGCCTGCAGGCGCTCGCCCCTCCTGGGCCGTTCGCCCATGCGCAGGCATGGGCTCACGCTGCTTCAGTCGCCTTGCAGGCCGCACTCGCGCCTGCAGGCGCTCGCCCCTCCTGAGCCGTTCGCCCATGCGCAGGCATGGGCTCACGCGCTCAGTCGGCCCGTAGGAAATCGGATTTGCCGAGTTCGACGCCGTTGTGGCGCAGCAGCGCGTACAGCGTGGTGGCGTGGAAGAAGAAGTTCGGCAGCGCGTAGTGCTTCAGGTAGTACTCACCCAAGAAGCGGCGCGGCTCGCGGTTGCGCGCCGGGATCACGATCTCGCGCTGCTCGCTGCCGTCGATGTCGCTGGCGCTCACGCTTTCCAGGTAGGCCAGCGTCTTGCGGATGCGCTGGCGCAACTGCTCGAGCGTGGTCTCGTTGTCCTCGAACACCGGCGGCTCCTTGCCGACCAGGCGCGCGGCGCAGCCCTTGGCAGAATCGCCGGCGATTCGAATCTGCGCGGGCAATGGCAACATGTCGGGCGCCAGCCGCAAGGTGAGGTACACCGCAGGGTCGAAGTTGCGCGCCTTGGCGTGCGCCTCGGCCTTGTCGAGCCAGCCCACCATGTTGGTCAGCGTCTTGACGAAAACAGGCACACTGGCCGAGTACATGGAAATGCTCATGAGCCTCGCTCTCCTCGGGGTGTCTCCGCGATGATGATGAAACCGGATGCTAGCGCGAGCGGGTTCGGCCAGTTGGAGCGGGCACAATCGGCGCGCCCGCCAATGAACATCATCATCCTCGACGACTATCAGGACGCGGTGCGCAAGCTGCGCTGCGCCTCCAAGCTCGAGGCCTACAACGCCAAGGTGCACACCAACACCGTCAAGGGGATCGGCCAGTTGTCGGTGCGGCTGCGCGATGCCGAGATCCTGGTGACGATCCGCGAGCGCACGCACTTTCCGCGCCAGTTGCTCGAGAAGCTGCCCAAGCTCAAGCTCATCGCGCAGACCGGCCGCGTCGGCCCGCACATCGACGTCGAGACCTGCACGCGGCTGGGCATCGCGGTGGCCGAGGGGGCCGGCGCGCCCGTGGCCGCAGCCGAGCTGACCTGGGCGCTGGTGATGGCGGCGATGCGGCGTGTGCCGCAGTACGTCGCGATGCTCAAGCACGGCGGCTGGCAGCAATCGGGGCTGAAGGCGGCGTCGATGCCGCCGAATTTCTGTCTCGGCATGGTGCTCGAGGGCCGCACGCTCGGCATCTGGGGCTACGGCCGCATCGGCCGGCTCGTGGCGGGCTACGGCCGCGCGTTCGGCATGCAGGTGGTCGTCTGGGGCAGCGAGGCATCGCGCGCGCGCGCCGTGGCCGACGGCTGCACCGCGGCGCAAAGTCGCGAGGAGCTGTTCGAGCACAGCGATGTGCTGTCGCTGCACCTGCGGCTGGTGCCGGCCACGCGCGGCATCGTCGGCGCGACCGACCTCGCGCGCATGCGGCCGACATCGCTGTTCGTCAACACGTCGCGCGCCGAACTGGTCGAGGAAGGCGCGCTGGTCGCGGGCCTCAACCGCGGCCGCCCCGGCATGGCCGCGGTCGACGTCTTCGAGAGCGAGCCGATCCTGCAGGGCCACCCGCTGCTGCGGCTGGAGAACGCGGTGTGCACGCCGCACATCGGCTACGTCGAACTCGACAGCTACGAGCTGATGTTCGGCGCCGCGTTCGACAATGTGGTCAACTTCATCCAGCAGCAGCCGACCCACATCGTCAACCCCGAGGCGCTGAAGGTGATGCGCGGCTGACGCCGCCCACTGCAACGCGTCGACGGCCCGAAAGCAGCCCGTGACCGACGCTCCCGATGCGCGCGCGCTCGCGCGCTCGCGCTGGGCCTTGCTCGGCGGCAACTTCGCGATCGCCTGCGGCGTGATGGCGCCCTCGGGCGTGATCAACGACCTGGTCGACTCGCTGCAGGTGAGCGCCGCGGTCGCCGGCCAGTTGGTCACGATCGGTGCCATCGTGCTCGCGCTCAGCGCGCCGCTGCTCGCCGCCTGGGTCACCGACAGCGACCGCCGGCGCCTGCTGGTGCTGTGGCTGCTGTGGTACGCGGCGGGTCATCTGCTGGCCGCGCTGTCGCCCGATTTCACGACGCTGGCGATCGTGCGCACGGTCACGCTGCTCGGCGCCGCGGTGTTCACGCCGCAGGCCGGCGCCGCGATCGCGGTGATGGCGCCGCCGCACGCGCGCGGCCATGCGATCACCTTCGTGTTCCTCGGCTGGGCGGTGGCCTCGGTGCTCGGGCTGCCGCTGCACGCCTACGTGTCCGAGGTGTTCGGCTGGCGCGTCGCGATCGGCGGCGTCGGCGTGCTGTCGGCGCTGGCGGCGCTGTGGGTGTGGCGCGTGATGCCCGACGGCGTGCGGCCCGCGGCGTTGTCCGCAGCGCAATGGCGGACGGTGTTCACCGATCCGGTGCTGATGGCGGTGGTGATGGTGACCGTGCTGACGGGGGCCGCGCAGTTCACGCTGTTTTCGTACATGGCGCCGTACTTCCGCCAGGAGCTGGGCGCCGGCGCCGCGCAGATCGCCGCGGTGTTCCTGGTGTTCGGCGTCGTCGGCCTGGGCGCCAGCGTGGTGGTCACCCGCGTCATCGACAGCTTCGGCCCGGCGCGCATGGTCACGCTGCTGATGCTCGGCATGGCCGCGAGCTTCGCGCTGTGGCCGTTCGCGCGCAGCGTGGCGGCGATGGCGCTGGCGATCGTGCCGTGGGCGATCGGCTGCTTCGCCGCGCAGTCGTCACAGCATGCGCGGCTGACCTCGCTGGCGCCGCCGCTGGCGCCGGCGTCGATGGCGCTGAACTCGGCGGCGATCTACGTCGGCCAGGCGATCGGCGCCGCGACCGGCGGCGCGCTGCTCGCCGTCAGCGGTTTCTCGCACCTGGCGTGGGCCGCACTGGCGTGGATCGTGGTGGCGATCGTGCTCAGCCTGTGGGCCGCGGCGCGCCCGGTGAAGGCCGGCGACTTGCGAGCCGCCGCATGAGTGCCGAGATCGCTGCCCGGGCGGGCTTGGCGGCATCGCACGCGCCGCGCTCGAAGAGCGAGCTGTTCGTCGCCTTCACCTGGCTCGCGCTGCAAGGCTTCGGCGGCGTGCTGCCGGTGGCGCAGCGCGAACTGGTCGAACGCCGGCGCTGGCTGAACCACGAGCAGTTCGTCGAGTTGCTGTCGCTGTCGCAGGTGCTGCCCGGGCCGAACGTGATCAACCTCGCGCTGATGTTCGGCGACCGCCACTTCGGCTGGCGCGGAGCGGTCGCTGCGGTGGGCGGCATGCTCGGCGTGCCGCTGTTGATCGTGCTGGCGCTGACCACGCTGTACACCGAGTTCAGCGCGGTGCCACAGGTGGCCGGTGCGCTGCGCGGCATGGGCGCGGTGGCCGCGGGAATGATCCTCGCCACGGCGTTCAGGCTGGGCACGACGCTGAAGCGCAACGTCATGGGCCTCTGGCCGTGCCTGCTGATCGTGCTGGCAAGCGCGCTGGCGATCGGCTGGTTGCGCTGGCCGCTGGTGTGGATGGTGCTGACGTTGGGCGTCGCCGGCTTCTTCTGGGCCTGGCGCCAGTTGGCGCGGCAGCGCCGCGGCGCGTGACGATGAACCCCGCAGCGCTCGGTCTGCACGGCCTGACCTGGGCCGACCTCGCGCAACTGGCCGGCCACTTCGCGCTGCTGTCGCTGCTGGCGGTGGGCGGCGCAATCACGCTCGCCTCCGAGATGCAGCGCTACCTGGTGGTCGAGCACGGCTGGATCGATCCGCTGCAATTCAATGCGTCGATCGCCATCGCGCAGGCGGCGCCGGGCCCCAACATCCTGTTCGTCGCGCTGCTCGGCTGGAGCACCGCGGGGCCGATGGGCATGCTGGCGACGATGGCCGGCATCATGGTGCCGTCGAGCATCGTCACCTTCGCCGTCGGGCGGCTGCGCCACGCGCGCGGCGACGCGATCGCCGTGCAGGCGTTCAGCGCCGGGCTGGCGCCGTTGACGATCGGCCTGCTGGTGGCCACCGGCTGGGTGCTGACGCTGCCGCTCGCGCCGCACATGCTGTCGATCGCGCTGGTGCCGGCGACCATCGCCTTCATGCTGAAGACCGCGCGCAGCCCGCTGTGGATGATCGCGCTGGGCGCCGTCGTCGGCGCACTCGAAGGGGTCTGAGGCGGTGATCGACGGTGTTCACGACCTCGCGCTGTTCATCGCGGCCGGGCTGCTGCTGAACATCACGCCCGGCGCTGACTTGGCGTTGATCGGCGCGCGCAGCGCGGGGCACGGGTTTCGCAGCGGCGCCGCGGCGGCGCTGGGCGTCGGCGCTGGCTGCTTCGTGCACGTGGCCGCGGCGGCGCTCGGCGT
>JAJVIL010000032.1 GCA_022072045.1 Burkholderiaceae bacterium
CACGAAGCGGTCGCCGCGGCGCTCGGCCTTCAGCGTCATGCTCACCACGTCGGAGCCGGCGCCGGGCTCGCTCATCGCCAGCGCGCCGACGTGCTCGCCGCTGATCAGCCTGGGCAGGTACTTCTGCCTTTGCACCTCGCTGCCGTTGCGGTGGATCTGGTTGACGCACAGGTTGGAGTGCGCGCCGTAGCTCAGCCCCACCGCCGCGCTGGCGCGGCTGATCTCCTCGAGCGCGACCATGTGCGCCAGGTAGCCCAGCGCAGTGCCGCCGTAGGCCTCGCCGACGGTGAGGCCCATCACGCCGAGCTCGCCGAGCTTGCGCCAGAGGTCGGCCGGGAACTCGTTGGCGCGCTCGATGTCGGCGGCGCGCGGCGCGATCTCGGCCTGCGCGAAGTCGCGCACCGCGTCGCGCAACAGCGCGATGTCGGGGCCGAGGTCGATCTGGAAGGTGGACTCGAACACGTTGGTCTCCTGGCGATCAGGCCCGGCGTCGAGCGCGGCCCCATGACGCGGCCGCTAGGGCCCGGGTGGCGAGCGTACCAGGGCACGCCCGGCCGGGTTGGCCACGCGCCGCGATCTCCCCGCGCCCAAGCGCAGCCGCCGGGCGCCCGCTCGACGCACGCTATCGGGTGAACACGCCGCCGACGTCGAGCAAGGCCAGCACGCCCAGCAGCGCCATCGACAGCGCCGCCACCTGGTGCAGCCCCTTCATCGGCAGGCGGCGCGACATCGCGTCGCCGAGCCACACCACCGGCGCGTCGGCCAGCAGCAGGCCGGCGGTGGTGCCGGCAACCACGCTGCCGAGGTCGGCAAACCGCGCCGCCAGCGCCACCGTGGCGAGCTGCGTCTTGTCGCCCATCTCGGCGAGGAAGAACGCCACCACCGTGGTGGCGAACACGCCCCAGTGGCCGCCGCGCGCCGCTGCATCGCCGCCGTCGAGGCGGTCGGGCACCAGCATCCACGCCGCCATCGCGATGAAACCCATCCCCACCGCCCAGCGCAGCACGGCAGGGCCGAGCTGCAGCGCGATCCAGTGGCCGACCGCGGCGGCCAGCGCGTGGTTGGCGAGCGTGGCCACCGCGATGCCGGCGACGATCGGCCACGGCCGCTTGAAGCGCGCTGCCAACACCAGCGCCAGCAGCTGCGTCTTGTCGCCCATCTCGCCGAGGGCGACCACGCCGGTGGACCACAGGAACGCTTCGATCATTCAGCGTCTGCGCTGGCCCAGCGCCCTCACCGCGCCGACGACGATCATCTACTCGCTGCGCTCCGGTCTGCAGCCTCGCCAGAAGCGGGCGCGGCGCCGCCAGGATCGCCGAGCGCGAGGCGCGCCGCGTCGAGGTCGCCCAGCCGCGCGCCCTCGCGCTTCAGTTGTTCGTGCTCGGCCGCGGACAGCTCGTGCACCAGCAGCGCGAGCACGGCGTCGTGCGAGCGCTGCTCGTGCGCCATGCGCGCCGTGCCGCGCGCCGGGCTGGCGGCGTCGGAGCGGCCGAGTACGCGCGCCGCGTCGGCGGAGCGGCCGAGCCGCAGCGCGAGCAGGGCATAGTGGTCGAGAAACGGCGCCAGCGTGTCGCCCTGGATCAGCAGCGGCACCGCCTCGCGCGCCAGTTCCAGCGCTTCGTCGAGGTCGCCCCCGCGCTGCACCAGCGCACCGAGCAGGTTGCCGCGCGCGAACCCGGCTGCCAGCCCGCGGTAGCGGTCGCGGCGCATCTGTTCCACGACGCGGCGCCCGAGCCCGACCGCCGCATCGAAGTCGACCTGGTAGCCGATGTCGGCCGCGTTCAGCAGCGACGTCGTCATGCCTTCGAATTCGCCGGCTGCCTCCTGCTGGCGTGCAATTTCCTGCCACTGCGCGAAGGCCTCGGCGGAGCGCTGCGCAAAGCCGTGCTGGAAGGCACGTGCGCGCATCAGTGACCAACGCAGCGCCGGCGGCCACAGCGGATCCAGCAGGGCGGCCGCGGCGTCGATCGCCTGCTGCGCGGCGGGCAGTTCGCGCAGCATCGCGTGGCGCTGGGCGAGCGCATTCAGCGCCAGGTACAAGCCGCGCCGGTCGTCGGTCGCCCGATACAGCTCGGCCGCGCGCCGAATCGAGTCGATCTCGGTCGCGGTCACCCGCGGGAACGCCAGCGGCGCGCGCGCGAGCGCAAGCCGGGCCTCGACGCGCGGCTCGGTGTGCGCGTCGACGCGCGCGATCGCGCGCTCGCACCAGGCCATTCCCTCGGGCCGCAGCCCCGCCGGCTCCCACAGCCAGGCCGACGCGCCGGCCAGCGCGACGAAACAGCCGGCGGCGCCCGGCGTCGCCTGCGCCCACGACAACGCGGCCCGCAGGTTGTCGAGGTCGCTCAGGCAGCGCGCGCGCAGCTCGCGAGCCGGCAGCGACCACTGCAGCTCGTAGGCGCTCTCGAAGAGCGCGAGCATCGCGGCCGCGTGGCGCTGCATCACCGCCGCGGTCTCGCCGCTCGCATGCAGTTGCTCCAGGGCGAACGCGCGGCCCGATTCGAGCAGCCGGTAGCGCGGTTCGTCGCCCGGGTCGACGGCGACGAGCGACTTGTCGACCAGCGCGCCGAGATGCTCCAGCACGGCCCAGCGGTCGAGCAGTGCCTCGTGCGGGCGCCCCGACCCGGCCGCGTCGGATGCGCGCGGCTCCGTGCCGGCGGCGGCATCGCCGGCCACCACCTGCGCGGCCTCGAGCCCGAAACTGCCGGCGAACACACCGAGGCGACGGAACACCGTCTGTTCGTCGCGCGTCAGCAGGCCGAAGCTCCAGTCGAGCGCCGCGCGCAGCGTCTGGTGGCGACGCAGCGCCAGGCGCGAGCCAGCGGTCAGCAGCCGGAAGCGGTCGTCGAGCCGGTTGCGCAGCCCCTCGACGCCGAGCAGCGGCACACGCGCGGCAGCCAGCTCGATGGCCAGCGGCAGGCCGTCGAGGCGGCGGCAGATGTCGACCACCGCGCCGACGTTGTCGCCGTCGAGCGCGAAGCGCGGGTCGACGCCGTGTGCGCGCGCGGCGAACAGCTCGACGGCACCGGCGCGCGCCGCCACGCCGGTCGTCGCTTCCGACGGCAGCGACAGCGGCCCCAGCGGCACGCGCTGCTCGTCGGGGAGGTGCAGGGCTTCCTGGGTGGTCGTCAGCATCCGCACTGCCGGCGCTCGCGCGAGCACCGCCGCGGCGAGCGCACCGCACGCGGCGAGCAGGTGCTCGCCGTTGTCGAGCACCAGCAGCAGCGACAGCGGTCGCAGGGCCCCCGCCAGCTCGTCGAGCGGCAGCTTGGCGCCGGTGAGCGCGAGCCCGAGGGTCTGGGCGACTGCCGCCGGCAGCAGCGCGGGGTCGGCCAGTGCGGCCAGCTCGACCAGCCAGACGCCGTCGGCGAAATCATCACGCAGCGCGTGCGCGGCCGCCTGGGCGAGCCGCGTCTTGCCGATGCCGCCGGCGCCGACCACGCTGACCAGACGGTGCGATCGAATCTGCGCGACGAGTGCGCGCAGTTCGGGGTCGCGACCGTACAGCGGCGCCAGCTCGGTGGGCAGATTGCCAGGCGCGCGCGGCGCCGAGTCGAGCGACGGCGCCGCGGCGGGCGCTCCACGACGCTGCGCCGTCGCGCGGTCGACGGTCGCCGTTGCGATCGAGGACGCATCGGCGTCGGCCGTGAAGCGATAGCCGCGCCCCGGCACCGTCGCGATCACCGCCGGCCCGAGCAGCTTGCGCAGCGCGCTGATCTGCACTTGCAGGTTGTTCTCCTCGACGACCACGCCGGGCCAGACGACGTCGAGCAGCTCGCCCTTGGCCACGGTGCGGTCGCGTCGCGCGATCAGCGCGAGCAGCAGATCGAACGCGCGCGCGCCCAGCCGCGCCGGACGGCCATCGACGATCAGCTGGCGCGTCGCCGGCCGCACGACGAAACGGCCGAAGTCGTGGTCGGGTTGGACGGCGCTTTCGAGCATTGGTGCAAGTATCGGGGGTCGGGCCATGACTTCGCGGCTGGCGCTGGCGGTTTCAGAACGATTCAGCAGCGGCCCAAAGACCTGAAGCCGCCTGCGGCGCCAGAGTCCGCGCACCGAATTCGACCTGCCGCCGGAGACCCGATGAAGCTGCTGAACCGCATCGAGCGCGCGCTCGCCGCACTGGCCGCGCTGTGCGTCACCCTGGCGTTGCTGCTGGGCGTCATCTCGTTGTCGGCCCCGCACGAGCGCAACGGGGCGAACCAGCTTGCCAAGGCGCAAACCGCAACGCCGTTGCTCACGCCATGAGTGCAGCGGAATGCGCGGCAGCGCCTTGCCGCCCACCTTCGGGCATCGATTCAACGCCTGCGCAGACCCAGCGCCATCACCGCACCGACGACGATCAGCGCGCCGAGCCATTGCAGCGGGCTCACCGCCTGGCCGAGCACGAGCCAGCCGAGCGCCAGCGCGGCCACCGGCTCGATGTTGAGGATCGGCGAGTTGCTCACCGCGCCCAGCTTGGGCAGCAGCGTGAACACCACGGTGAACGCGGTGCCGTACAGCGCGGTGAGCGCGACCAGGCCCCACCAGCCGGCCGGGGCGTCGGGCCAGTGCAGCCCGCCACCGGCGGCAGCGGCGCCGAGCGCAAGCACGCCGACCACCGCCATCGTGAACGCGCTGCGCACGCGGCCATCGAGGTCGGCCACTTCGTGCTGGGTGAGCGCCAGCACGAGGCCGAACGCTGCCGCGCCGCCGAGTGCGTACGCGACGCCGGGGCCGACGATCGCCGGGCCTGAGCCCGCGACGCGCACGATGTCGAGCGCCAGCACCAGGCCGAGCAGGATCACCGGGATCGCGATCAGCACCGCGCGCTCGGGCCGGACGCCGTAGAACACGCGCGCCGCCAGCGTGGCCCAGATCGGATAGCTGTTGAACACCAGCAGCGCCAGCCCCACCGGCATGCGCGCCACCGCCGCGTACAGAAAAACGCTCTGCAACGTGACCAGCAGCGCGATCAGCAGCATGAAGCGGCGGTGGCGCGCGCTGTGCCTGAGCGGCACGCGCTGCCAGGCGACCAGCAGCGACACCACCAGCGCGGTGCCCAGGCTGCGCGAGGCGACCGCGGTGACGACGTCGACGCCGTGGTCGAACGCGACGCGCGCCGCCACGTGGTTGCCCGCGAAGGTGCAGGCCAGCAGCAGCAGCGCGACGAAGGCTTGCGGCGTGAGCGCTTGGGTGGGCATCGCTTAGCGCTGCGCCGCCATCGTGCCCGGCAGCCACAGCGCGATCTGCGGCCAGATCATCACCAGCGCCATCGCCACGATCATCAGCAGCACGTACGGCGCGGCGCCGCGGATGATCTCGGCCATCGGCGCTTTGGTGATCGCCTTGATGGTGAACAGGTTCATGCCCACCGGCGGCGTGATCTGCGCCAGCTCGAGGTTGATGGTCAGCAGGATGCCGTACCAGATCGGGTTGATGCCCAGGTGCTGCATCACCGGCAGGATCACCGGCGAGGTGATGAGGATGATCGAGATCGACTCCAGGAACATGCCGAGCACGAAGATCAGCGCCATCATCGCCACCAGGAACCCGGTGACGCCGAGGTCGAACGACACCACCAGCTCGACGATCTCCTGCGGGATCCGCATCTTCGTCAGCACGTGGCCGAACACCGCCGCACCGGCGAGGATCATGAACAGCATCGCCGAGGTGCGGCTGGCGTCGATGGCCGCCTCCCAGATCGCGCGCAGCCCGATCGTGCGGTAGACGAACGCGCCGACCGCCAGCGCCAGCAGCGCGCCGGCGGCCGCCGCCTCGGTGGCGGTGAACACGCCGGCGTACATGCCGCCGAGCACGAACACCGGCAGCGACAGCGCCCACGCCGATTTGCCGATCGCGCGCAGCGCCTCGCCGAGGCTGGCGCGCGGCTCGCGCTGCAGATGACCATGGCGCAGCGCCACCGAGGCGATTGCGTAGACGACGAAGATCGCCGCCATCATCAGCCCCGGCACCACGCCGGCCATGAACAGGCCGCCGATCGAGGTGTCGGTGGTCACGCCGTAGAGCACCATCGGCCCCGACGGCGGGATCAGGATGCCCAGCGTGCCGCCCGCGGCGACGAGGCCGTAGGCCAGCCGCGGCGGGTAGCCGAAGCGCAGCATCTGCGGGATCGCCACCGCGCCGATCGTCAGCGCGGTGGCGACGCTCGACCCCGAGATGGCGGCGAAGATCGTGCAGGCGACGATGGTCGCCACGCCGAGCCCGCCGGGCAAGTGCCGCGTCAGCGTGTACGCGGTGTCGTACAGGTCGTCGACGATCCTGCCGCGGATCATCACGTGCGCCATGTAGGCGAACAGCGGAATCGCCACCAGCAGGTAGTGGTTCAGCTCGCCGAAGATCACCTCGGTCACCGACGCCAGCCCACCCTGGCCGAGCAGCAGCACGCCGGCGAAGATCGCCAGCCCGGCGAAGATCGGCACGCCGGTGAACAGCAGCAGCACCAGCGCGACCAGGATCACAGCGATCGTCATTCTTCGGCCGTTTCGTGTGGATGCTGCTCGACGGCCGGCGGCAGCCCGAGCGCCAGCCGCCACAGCGCCTCGACGCACACCAGCGTCATCAGCGCGCCGCCCAGCGGCAGCAGCAGCATCAGAAGCCACACCGGCCATTCGAGCCGGCCCTCGGTGACGATGCCGAACTGGCGCGACTGCATCGCGCTCTGCCAGCCGTTGATCACCAGCATCAGCGCCACCAGCGCGGCCGCGGCGATTGCACAGCCCTGGGCCCAGCGTGCCGCGCGGCCCGACAGCTTGCCGGTGAAGACGTCCACGGCGATGTGCTCGCCGCGGCGCAGCACCTGCGCCGCCGCGAGCATCACCACCGCCACCAGCAGCAGACCCACCAGGTCGTCGACCCACACCGGCGCGCGGTTGAACGCGTAGCGCATCAGCACCGCCCAGCCGATCAGGAACAGCGACGCCAGCACGCCGGCGGCCGACAGCGCGGTCGCCGCGACGGTGACCGCGCCGACCACGCGACCGAACGCGCGCAGCGCGCGCGGCTCGCCGCCCGCAGGCGGCTGCTCGGCTTGCATGCGCTACAGCTTGTCGACCAGGTCGATCAGCTTCTGCGCGTCGGCGCTCGACGCCTTGAACGCCTTCAGCACCGCGGGTTGCATCGCGGCGGCCATCGCCTGCTCCTGCGCCGGCGTCAGCACGGTGACCGTCATGCCCTTGTCGCGCAGGCGCTGCACGTCGCCGGGCGGGATGTCGGCGTTCTTCGGGATCGAGCGCAGTTCGGCCTGGTGCGCGGCGGTGCGGAGCGCCCGCTGGATGTCGGCCGGCAGGCCGTTGAACCAGGCCGGGTTCACCACCAGGATGTCGTGCGCGAGGATGATGTTCGACGCCACGCCGAACTTCTGCACCTCGTAGAACTTGCGCTCGTAGGCGGCGGCCACGCCGGTGAAGCCGGCATCGATGACGCCGGTCTGCAGCGCCTGGTAGACCTCGGAGCCGGGCATCGCCGAGGGCGACGCACCCATCGCGATCAGGCCTTCGTCGAACAGCTTGGAAAGGCCGCGGATCTTCACGCCCTTGAAGTCGGCCGGCGCGATCAGCGGCACCTTGGCCGAGGTGAAGATGCCGTCGCTGGCGTCGACCATCCAGCCCAGGTTGAGCAGGCCCTTGTCGAGCAGCTTGGCGTCGAGCAGCTTCGCGGCCTCGGAGCCCGGAAACTTGTTCATCTTGGCCAGCGAGGTCGCGTAGTACGGGATCAGCGTGACGTTCATCTCCGGGATCGTGCCGCCGAGCGTGAAGCCGACGATCGACGCCGCCTCGATCTTGCCGCTGGCCACCGCCGCATGGTTCTGGTTCGGCTTGAACAGTTGCGCCGAGCCGAAGATCTGCACGTCGACCTTGCCGCCGGTGGCGGCCTTCACGTCGGCGGCGAACTGCTCGATGTTCTTCGCCGAGTGGTGCGCCGGCGGGAACTGGTGGCTGATGCGCATCGTGAAGTCGGCCGGCCAGGCCGTCGCCGCGGCGAGCGTGGCGCAGCCGGCAAGCAGCCGCAGTGCCGCGCGGCGATTGTTCTTGAAGGTCATCGTCAGTCTCCTGCTGGTATTGGGCCGATGGCCCGGATTGTCTACGCCACGGCGTGCTGCGCGACCAGCGCGTCGATCTCGTATTCACCGAGGCCGATCGCCGCCAGCACTTCGCGCGTGTGCTGGCCGCGCCGGGGCGGATTCAGCCGCACGCCGAGGCGTCGCCCATCGAGCGTGAGCGGGAACAGCGTCGTCTTCACGGTCTGCCCCGCGCGCTCGCCGTCGGTGAGCGCGATGTCGGCCAGGCTGCCGGTGGCCGCGAGGTGCGGGTCGTCGAGCAACTGTTCGGGCTTCATGATCGGCGCGAACGGCAGGCCGGCGGCCTCGAAGCGCTGCGCCAGCTCGGCAGCGCTGTGCTCCTGCAGCCGACGCCCCAGCTCGGGCAGCAGCGTGGTGCGCGCGCGCACGCGGTCGTTGTTGGTCTTCAGTGCGGGGTCGGCCCCGAGGTCGGCGAAGCCGAGCGTCTTGCAGAAGGTGTTCCACTGCGCGTCGCTGACGGCGGCGAGGAAGATCTGCTCGCCGTCCTTGACCGTGAACACATCGTAGATCGCCCACGGGCTGATGCGCGCGGGCATCGGCGCCGCCGGCACGCCGCTGATCGCGTACTGCAGCATGTGCTGGCCGACCAGGAACACGTTGTTCTCGAACAGCGCGCTCTGCACCTCCATGCCGCGGCCGCTGATGCCGCGCTGGATCAGCGCGCCGAGGATCGCGATGGCGCCGAACATGCCACCCATGATGTCGTTGACCGACGAGCCCGCGCGCAGCGGGTCGCCCGGGCGGCCGGTCATGTACGCGAGGCCGCCCATCATCTGCACCACCTCGTCGAGCGCGGTGCGGTGGTCGTACGGCCCGGGCAGGAAGCCCTTGAGGCTGGCGTAGATCAGCCGCGGGTTGGTCTCGGCGAGCGCTGCGTAGTCGAGCCCGTACTTGACCATCGTGCCGGGCTTGAAGTTCTCGGCCACCACGTCGGCGCTGGCCGCGAGCTTGCGCGCCACCGCGGCGCCCGCGCTCTGGTGCAGGTCGATCTGGATGCTCTTCTTGTTGCGGTTGAACAGCGGGAAGAAGCCGATCCCGGCGCCGAGCAGCGTGCGCGTGCGGTCGCCGTCGATCGGCTCGACCTTGACCACCTCGGCGCCGAGGTCGGCCAGCACCATGCCGCAGGTGGGGCCCATCACCATGTGGGTGAACTCCACCACCTTCAGGCCAGCCAGCGGCTGCGGTGCCTGGTGCTGCGATTGGCTCGTCATCGCGTGCGTCGCGCGTCAGTCAGTCGTGCTTCGCCGGCTTGTGCGCCTTGTCGGCCACCGGCGCGCCGGAGTCCTTCCACGCCTTGAAGCCGCCCTCGATGTGCGCCACGTTCTCCAGCCCCATGTCCTGCAGCGTCTTGGTCGCCAGCGCCGAGCGCCAGCCGGCGGCACAGAACAGCACGTAGCGCGTGTGCGGCTGCGCGAACAGCGGCTTGTGGTAAGGCGACTCGGGGTCGACCCAGAACTCGAGCATGCCGCGCGGCGCGTGGAACGCGCCCGGGACGACGCCCTCGCGCTCGAGCTCGCGCACGTCGCGGATGTCGATGAACTGCACGTCGTCGCGGCCGTGCAGCTCGCGCGCCTGCTCGACGCTGTAGGTGGTGATGTCGGCCATCGCCTCGTCGACCATCGATTTCACTGTCTTCATCGTTGCGGCACCCTTCTCATCGATCAAGCCCAATCATGCGCCACGCGGGCACGCCACCGCCCGCTCGGTCAGCGCAGCGCGCGCGCGATCAGGATCTTCTGCACCTCGCTCGTGCCCTCGTAGATCTGGCACACGCGCACGTCGCGGTAGATGCGCTCGACCGGAAAGTCGCTGACGTAGCCGTAGCCGCCGAACACCTGGATCGCCGCCGAGCACACGGCTTCGGCCATCTCGCTGGCGTTGAGCTTGGCCATCGCCGCCTCCTTCAGACACGGGCGACCGGCGTCCTTCAGCGACGCCGCGTGCCAGATCAGCTGGCGGGCGGCCTCGATGCGCATCGCCATCTCGGCGAGCTTGAACTGCACCGCCTGGTGCTCGAAGATCGGCTGGCCGAACGCGCGCCGCTCGTGGCTGTAGGCGAGCGCGGCGTCGAACGCCGCGCGCGCCATGCCGAGCGCCTGCGACGCGATGCCGATGCGCCCGCCCTCGAGCCCCGACAGCGCGATCTTCAGCCCCATGCCTTCGTCGGCCAGCCGGTTGGCCGCCGGGATGCGGCAGTTCTCGAACACGATCTGCGCGGTGTCGCTCGCGTGCTGGCCCATCTTGTCCTCGACGCGCGCCACCACGTAGCCCGGCGTGTTGGTCGGTACGATGAAGGCGCTGATGCCTTTCTTGCCGGCCGCCTTGTCGGTGACCGCCATCACGATCGCGACGTCGCCGTTCTTGCCGCTGGTGATGAACTGCTTGACGCCGTTGAGCACATAGTGGTCGCCGTCGCGCGCCGCCGAGGTCTTGAGCCCGCCGGCCTCGGAGCCGACGTGCGGCTCGGTGAGGCAGAACGCGCCGAGCATCTCGCCGCGCGCCAGCGGCACCAGGAAGCGGCGCTTCTGCTCGTCGTTGGCGAACATCATCAGGATCGAGCACACGGGGCAGTTGTTGACGCTGACCACGGTGCTGGTGGCGCCGTCGCCGGCGGCGATCTCCTCGAGGATGATCGCCAGCGCCAGATAGTCGAGCCCGGCGCCGCCCAGCTCGTCGGGCACCGCGACGCCGTAGCAGCCGAGCGCGGCCAGGCCCTTCAGCTCGTCGCGCGGGAAGTGGTGGCTCTTGTCCCAGGCCGCGGCCTGCGGCGCGATGCGCTCGCGCACGAAGGCGCGCACGGCGTCCTGCACGGCAAGGTGGTGGTCGGACAGCAGCATCGTCGGATCCCTCGTCGTCGCGGCAACCGGCGGCGGCCGGCCCGCCAGCGCATTGTCGCGCCGCGCCCTGCGGCGCCGCGCCCGCGCAAGCAATCACGGCGCAGCGATCACAGCGCCTGGGGTGCGGTGTCCGGATACAGCCGTGTCAGCACGTCGCGCGCCGCCCGTTGCAGCAGTGGTTGCAGCGCTGCGGCGATCCGCTCGGCCTCGTCGGCGGCATCGGACCTGGCAGGGCGCGACGCCCACAGCGCCTGCAGCTCGGCGCCCAGCGGCGCCAGTGCGGCGCCGACCACGTCGTGCCAGAACGCCGGCGCTTCGCCCTCGACCCACTGCCCGCGGCCGCGGCCGAAGTGCGCCACCGCGAGGTAGCGCAGCAGCGCCGACTCGACCAGCGGCGCCATCGCCTCGGCGCTCCAG
>JAJVIL010000075.1 GCA_022072045.1 Burkholderiaceae bacterium
AGATCACGTCGACCACCGGCTTGGCGTAGGCCGCCGACTGGCCGAGGTCGAAGCGGACCAGGTGCCACAGATAGTTGCCCAACCGCGCCATCACCGGCAGGTCGAGCCCGTAGAAGCGGCGCAACTCCTGCATCATCGCGGCGTCGCCGCCGCCCATCTGCGCCATCAGCGCGTCGACCGTGTCGCCGGGCGCCAGTTGCAGCAGCAGGAACAGCCCCGCCAGGATGATGAGCAGCGTCGGCAGGCTCGCGGCCAGCCGACGCAGCGCCAGCGAGAGGACTCTCACGTCACGCGGAGATCCACAGGTCGTGCCAGCTGCTGGAGATCCAGCGCGGCTGGTTGTGGTGGTTCTGCAGCTTGCGGTTGGTCACCGAGATCAGCAGCCGCTCGATCGCCATCCACAGCGGGATCTCCTTGTTCACCAGCGTCACCCAGTCGGCGTACAGCTTGCGCCGCTTGGCCGGGTCGATCTCGAACGCGGCGGCGTCGATCAGCTTGTCGTTCTGCTCCGACTGCCAGCCCCACTGGTTGGTCCACGGCGCGCCCTTGGGGCTGCCCGAGCGGTACCACACCGTGGTCGACACCGCGGGGTCGCCGCGGTACTGGTGCCAGCCGGTGGCGAGGTCGAAGTTCCACTCCTTGTAGACGTTGCTGAGATACCCGGCGGCGTCGTAGCGCACGATCTCGACGCCGATGCCCACCTGCTGCAGCGACTGCTGCATGAACGTCGCCCACAGCGCGATGTCTTCGCCCCACGGCGCCGGCACCAGCCGCAGGTTGAAGCGCTTGCCGTCGGCGCCGCGCTTGTAGCCGGCTTCGTCGAGCAGCGCCTCGGCCTTCTTCTTGTCGAACGGGTACTGCGGCGCATCCTTCGGGTGGAAGTTCGGCGCGCTGGTCGGGATCGGGCCCGACGCCGGCTTGGCGAAGCCGAACAGGAAGTTCTCGCAGAAGAAAGGCACGTCGAGCGCGCGCACGATCGCCTCGCGCACGCGGTGGTCGGCGATCTCCTTGCGGCGGAAGTTGAACTCGATCGTGTTCATCACCGCGTTGCCTTCGTTGCCACGGCTCGACACCTCGAAGCGAGGATCCTTCTTCAGGCGGTCGAGGTCGGCCAGCGGCAGCGCGCCCTCGGGGACGATCTGAACCTGGCCCGATTCGATGGCCGCCACCGCCGCGGCCGTGTCGGGGATGAAGCGCCAGACGATCTGGTCGAGGTACGGCATCCCCTTGCGCCAGTAGTTGTCGTTGCGCACCGCGATCACGTACTGGCCGCGCTCGTACTTCGAGAACTTGAACGGGCCGGTGCCGATCGGCGCGGCGTTGGCCGGGTTCTCGAGCACGTTGGTGCCCGCGTAGACGTGCTTCGGTGCGATGTAGCCGAGGTCGGACATCGCGCGCAGCATCAGGTCCATCGGCATCGGGCGCCCGTAGCGGAACACCGCGGTGTGCGCATCGGGCGTGTCGACGCCGTCGAGGTAGAGCTGCAGCGCGGTGCCGTAGTTGAGATGCTTCTTCCACATCTCCATCGCCGTGTACTGCACGTCGGCCGAGGTGAAAGGCTTGCCGTCGTGCCAGTTGACGCCTTGGCGCAGCTTGAAGGTGATGGTCTTGCCGTCGGCCGACGAGGACCACGACGTCGCCAGCACGGGCGTCGGCCCGCCCTTGGCGTCGAGGTCGACCAGCGGCTCCATCATCTTGCCGCCGATCACGTAGACCCCGGTCGAAGCGCGCAGCGCCGGGTTCAGGATGCGTTGCTCGCCCAGCATGTGGACGGTGATCGTCCCGCCCCGGCGAGGCTGGCCCTGGGCCATTGCGACCCCTGGGATCGAAGCGACCAGCGCGACCGCGGGTGCGGTCTTGAGTGCGTCGCGGCGGGTGAAGCTCATCTCGGTTCTCCTGTGGTTGTCGTGCCGGCCATGGCACCGGCGAACGGTTCGGATCGCCCGGCGGTCAGCCGAACGTCGATCGGAATCTCAGCGTGCAAACTCGAACCCATTTCGTGCAGGTCAGGCGGCGCGGATCTCGCGCCGGTCGAGCATTCGGTAGCGCAGCAGCATCAGCGGCGCGACGCGGCGGGCCAACGAATGCAGCGGCAGCGGCGCCGGCTCGGTGAACGGCAGTGCCAGTTCGCGCTCGGGCACACCGCGCACCGCCTTGGCGAACTCGCCGCCCAGCGCCACCGCCAGGCCCACCGCGCGGCCGTTGCAGCCCGCCCACGCCCAGGCGTCGGGGCCGAGCCGATGAAAGCGCGGCATGAAATTGTCGGTCATCGCGACATACCCATTCCACACGTGGTCGAATCGCACCGCTCCGATCTGTGGCCACAGCCGCTGCAGGCGCTGGCCGATCCTCGCCTTCAGGCGCTCGGCCTGATGGAACGGCGCGATCAGTGCGCCGCCGGTCACCAGCCGATGGCGTGCGTCGTAGCGCGCGAAATGCAAGTCGCCGTGGGTGTCTGACATCGCCTGGCGGCCGGGGATCACGCTGGTGCGCGCCGCCTCGGGCAGCGGCAGCGTGGCCATCTGCCACGACAGCACCGGTACCACCTCGCGCGCGATGCGCGGCGCCAGCGAGCGCGCGAACTCGCCGGTGTAGGCGTTGGTGGCCAGCACCAGCGCGCGGGCACGCACCTGTCCTGCTGGCGTGCGCACCACCCATTGATCACCCGCGCGGGCGAACGACAGCGCCGGCGAGCGCGCATAGATGCGGCCGCCGGCGTCGATCACCGTGCGCGCCAGCCCGCGCGCCAACGCCAGCGGATTGATGTGGCCGCCGCTGCGGTTCCAGAAGCCGCCGTACCAGGCGCTCGACCCGAGCATCTCGCGCACTTGCGCGGCGCTCAGCAACTCGACGGGCGCACCGCGCTTGCCCCACTGCTTGACCCGGCGCTCCGAGATCGCGACCCGGCCCGGGGTGTGTGCCGGTTGCACCCAGCCGGTCTGCTCGGCCTCGGCAGCGATGGCGTGCGCGCGCACGGTGTCGAACAGGATCGATGCGCTGTCGCGCACCAGCGCCACGAAGCGCTCGCCGGCCTCGCCGTGCTGCGCCTCGATGTCGTCGGGCTCGGCGCGCGTCAAGGTGGGAATGACCTGCCCGTTGTTGCGCCCCGAAGCGCCCCAGCCCGGCTCGGCGGCCTCGACGACGACCACCGCGACGCCGGCCTTGCGCAGATTGAGCGCGGTGGACAAGCCGGTGAACCCGGCGCCGATCACCACCGCGTCGACGTCGACACTGGCCTCGAGCGTCGGACACGCGGGCCCGGGTGGCGCAGTGGCCGACCAGATCGAACCGTGGTCGGCAGTCGAGAGCGCAGAGGCAGCGTTGTTCATCGCGGGGTCTGGTTCGGGTTCGTCTGGTCGGCGCGGGCCCGCACCGCCGCGATCTCGTGCGGCAGCGCGAACCAGCGCAGATGCTCGAAGTCTGCATCGACTTCGGGCACCTCGGGTTTACCCGCCGGCTCGGGCGGTGCGGCCATCAGGCGCGCGGCCTCGTCGAGATAGCCCGCCAGTGCCGACTCCGGCTCCGACTGGCGATGCTGGCGCCAGCTCATGCGACCGTCGGCGTAGCTCACGTCGTGCAGCGACATCGGCGCACGCGCCGGGCCTGCGGCGTGCCGCCAGATGCCGCTCGCGGCGTCGAAGCGATAGTGCGGCAGCAGCCGCCAGCCGTCGCTCGCCACCATCTCGACCGCGCGCAGGATGAACTCGAACACCGGCTCGCTGATGAAGTAGTTGAAGTTGACGCGTGTCCAGCCGGGCTTGATGCCCTCGCAGCCGCGGCTGATCTCGCGCTCGAACTCGCGCGAGCGCTCGAGGTCGATGCCCAGCAGCCGGTGACCATACGGCCCCGCGCACGAGCAGCCGCCGCGCGACTGGATGCCGAACAGATCGTTCAGCAGCGCCACGACGTAGTTGTGGTGCAGGTAGCGGCGCTGGCCGTCGGGCGTGCGCGCGCGCACCACGAACGAGACGATCGACAGCCGCTCGAGCGATCGGCTGCCGAGGATTTCGATGTCGGGATGCCGCTCCCAGCGCTCGATGGCGCGGCGGATGAACGACTGCTCGCGCTCGCGGATCGCCTCGGCGCCGACCGCCTGCTTGAGCTGGAACACGAGCCCGGCGCGGATCGACTCGACGATCGCCGGCGTGCCGCCCTCCTCGCGCGCCTCGATGTCGGCGAGGTAGCGGTGCTCGGCGGGGTTCACGTAGGCGACGGTGCCGCCGCCCGGCACGCTCGGCACGCGGTTGCGGAACAGCTCGCGCCGCGCCACCAGCACCCCCGGCGTTCCCGGCCCGCCGATGAACTTGTGCGGCGAGATGAACACCGCATCCAGCCAGGCGGGCGAGCCGGCATCGCGCCGGCCCATGTCGATCGGCACGTAGGGCGCGGCGGCCGCGTAGTCCCAGAACGACAGCGCGCCGTGGCGGTGCAGCAGCGCGGCGATGGCCGACACGTCGCTGATCACGCCGGTGACGTTCGAGGCGGCCGAGAACGAGCCGATCTTCAGCGGCCGCTCGCGCCGCGCCTGCAGTTCGGCCTCGAGGCGCGCGAGGTCGATGCGGCCGTCGGCGTCTTCGGGGATGACCACGACCTCGGCGAGCGACTCGCGCCACGGCAGCTCGTTGGAATGGTGCTCGTAGGGCCCGATGAAGACCACCGGGCGCTCGTGCGGCGCGACGTGCGCCGACAAGCGGTACCGATCGTCGAGGCCCGCCGGCAGCCGGATCTCGAGGCAGTCGATCAGGCGGTCGATCGCGCCGGTGGAGCCCGACCCCGCGAACAGCACGACGTGCTGCTCGCGCGTCGCGCCGACCGCCGCGCGGATGATCTCGCGCGCGTCCTCGCGAAAGCGCGAGGTCTGCAGCCCGGTGCCGGAGGATTCGGTGTGCGTGTTGGCGTACAGCGGCAGCACCGCGCTGCGAATGTAGTCTTCGATGAACGCGAGCGAGCGGCCCGAGGCGGTGTAGTCGGCATAGGTGACACGGCGCAGCCCGAAGGGCCCGGGCACCGCCTCGTCCGCGCCGATGAGGGCCGCGCGGATCGCATCGATCAGGGTATCGGAACCGCTCATGGCAGGAGAGGAATTCTATTTGGGCAGCCGGTCAGAGAGTTTCACGAATTCGGCTCGTTGCCGGCCATTCGGAGAAAATGCATCACCAGCAACCCAGGTAGCGAGGTGAAAGAAATGGACGCAACCGACCAGCGCATCCTCGACCTGCTCCAGCACGACGCGACGCTCGCCCTCGGCGACATCGCCGCGCGCGTCCACCTGTCGCCCACGGCCTGCTGGAAGCGCATCGCCAAGCTCGAGAAGACCGGGGTGATCCGCCGCCGCGTGGCGCTGCTCGACGCCGCGCGGCTCAACGTCGGCGTCACCGTCTTCGTGGCGATCAAGACCAACCAGCACAACGCCGCCTGGCTCGAACGGTTCGCCAAGGTGGTGGGCGCGATCCCCGAGGTGGTGGAGTTCTACCGCATGAGCGGCGACATCGACTACCTGCTGCGCGTGGTGGTGCCCGACATCGCCGGCTACGACGCGGTCTACAAGCGTCTCATCCGCGGCACCGAGCTGTTCGACGTGAGTTCGAGCTTCGCGATGGAGCAGATCAAGTACACGACGGCGCTGCCGCTGGGGTACGCCTGAGCCGAGCGCAGGCCCCGCCCTTGTCGCCCCGCCGCCTCGGCCGGCCGGGGTCGACCGTTCCGGCCATGAGGCATCATGCCTGCCTCAACCGAGGAGCTCTTGCGATGACAATCCGCCGCCACGTCCTTCTTGCCGCCATTGCATTGACCCTTGCCGGCCCTGCGGCCCTGGCACAGGGGAACGTGCTCCGTGTGGGAACCGACCCCACCTTCCCGCCGATGGAGTACATGGATGGCGGCAAGCGCACCGGCTTCGATATCGAGTTGCTCGAAGCCCTGGCCAAGGCCATGGGCCGGCAGGTCGAGTGGGTCGACATCGACTTCAAGGGGTTGATCCCAGGGCTGGTGTCCAAGCGCTTCGACATCGCGATGTCGGCGATCTACATCACCGACGAGCGCAAGAAGGTGGTTGACTTCACCGACAGCTACTACGCCGGCGGCCTGGTGGCCATGATCAAGGACAACAACACCAGCATCAAGAAGCTGGCGGATCTCGACGGCAAGAAGGTGACGGTGCAGGTGGGCACCAAGTCGGTGGGCTACCTGACCGAGAAGCACCCGAAGGTGGTGCGCGTCGAGGTCGAGAAGAACCAGGAGATGTTCAACCTGGTGGACATCGGCCGCGCCGACGCGGCCGTCACCGGCAAGCCCGCCGCGTTCCAGTACGTGCGCACCCGCGGCGGCCTGCGCGTGCTGGACGAGCAGCTCACCACCGAGGAGTACGGCATGGCGGTGCGCAAGGACACGCCGGAGCTGACCAAGGCGGTCAACGCCGCCTTGGGCAAGCTCAAGGCCGACGGCACCTACGCGGCGCTGGTCAAGAAATGGTTCCCCGCCAAGTGACGTGACCAGCCGCTGAAACGCACCTGCACATGGGGCTGGATTTTTCGCCCGTCTGGACCGGCTGGCGGGCGCTCGCACAAGGGGCCGTGGTGACCGTGGAGGTCACCGCCGTGTCGCTGCTGCTGGGGTGCGTGCTCGGCCTGCTGGTGGGCATCGGCCGGCTCAACCCGGCGCGCCGCTGGCTCTACGGCCTGTGCACCGCCTACGTGGCTGCCATCCGCGGCACGCCGCTGCTGGTCCAGCTCTTTCTGCTGTTCTTCGGCCTGCCGCAGTTCGGCATCTTGCTGCCGGCGTTTCTCTGCGGCGTGATGGGGCTGGGCATCTACTCCGGCGCCTACGTGTCGGAGATCGTGCGCGGAGCCATCCAGTCGATCGACAAGGGGCAGATGGAGGCGGCGCGCTCGATCGGCCTCTCGTCGGGGCAGGCGATGCGCAGCGTCATTCTGCCGCAGGCGGTGGTGCGCATGATCCCGCCGTTGGGCAACGAGTTCATCGCGCTGATCAAGAACTCGGCGCTGGTGTCGTTGCTGACCATCCACGACCTGATGCACGAAGGCCAGAAGATCATCAGCGTGTCCTACCGTTCGCTCGAGGTCTATCTCGCCATCGCAGTGGTGTACTTCATGCTCACCGGCCTCACCACGCTGGCGCTGCGCCGCGTCGAGCAGCGTCTGCGAGCCGGGGGCATGGTGCAATGAACGTGCCGCCCGGCCCGCAGGCCGGCGACAAGCCCATCGTCTCCATCCGCGGCCTGCGCAAGTCGTTCGGAGACCACGTCGTGCTCAGCGGCATCGACTACGACGTCATGCCCTCGCAGGTGGTAGTGATCATCGGCCCCAGCGGGTCGGGCAAGAGCACCTTCCTGCGCTGCTGCAACGGGCTGGAGAGCGCCGAGAGCGGTCGCATCGACATCTGCGGCCGCACGCTGGTGCACGACGGCGTCCTGCTGCCCGAGCGCGAGCTCAACGCGCTGCGCGAGGAGGTGGGGATGGTGTTCCAGTCGTTCAACCTCTTTCCGCATCTGAACGCGCTCGACAACGTGACGCTGGGGCCGCGCAAGCTGCGAGGCCTCACACGTGCGCAGGCCGAAGCCGAAGCCCGCGCGTTGCTCGACAAGGTCGGCCTCGGCCACAAGGCGAAGGCGCTGCCGGCCAGCCTCTCGGGCGGGCAGAAGCAGCGCGTGGCGATCGCGCGGGCGCTGGCGATGAAGCCGCGCGTCATGCTGTTCGACGAACCGACCTCGGCGCTCGACCCCGAGCTGGTGGGCGAGGTGCTGCAGGTGATGAAGCTGCTGGCCAGCGAGGGCATGACGATGATGGTGGTGACCCACGAGATGGGTTTTGCCAAGGAGGTCGCCGACGAGGTGATCGTGATGGATCACGGCGGCATCATCGAAGCCGGGCCGCCCTCCACCATCTTCAGCCAGCCGACCCAGGAACGCACACGCGGCTTCCTGCAGGCGGTGCTGTCGCGCGCCTGAAGTTCCGCTACACCGAGCCGTCATGACCGATGCCCGAGTGGAGTCGCCGGCCTCGGGCCACGCCGATCTCTCCGCGGCGTGCCCGCCAAGAACGACTCATCTCAGTGATAGTCGTCCTCGAGCTGGTGGCGCACCGCAAGGATGGTCACCGTCGACGCATCCTCGACTTCGAACAGCGCCACGTAGCCGCTGTTGCCGAACGGAATCAGCAGCTCACGCAGGAAGGGGCTGGAGCCGGCCTTGCGGTAGATGAAGGGGGATCGGCTGAGACTGTCGACCGAGTCTACGATGACGCTGCGTGCGCGGTCGGCGCGTTCGAGATCCTCGATGGTCGTGGCACGGTCGAGAAGGTACTCGTACAGTCGCCTCAGGTCGTCGCGCGCTGAGGCGCTGTAGCGAACGACAAAGCTCACGCACGCGCCTTCTTCTGCAGCTTCGTTTTCGCTTTGACCAACATCCGGCTCAGCTCGGCGTGCACAACGTCGGCAGAAAAGTAGACGCCGGTTCGCTTCGCCTCGTCGCGCGAGGCAAGCCCACGCGCGATGAACTCGGCACGGGTGCGGCGCCGCTCGATGGTCTCGCGGATCGACGCTTCGATGAAGCCGGAAAGCGTTTCGCCCTCCTGCAGTACGCTCTCGGCGGCTTCGCGCAGTTCCGGTTCGACGCGCAGCGAAGGCAAGGTAGCGGTTTTCATGGTGAGCGGTCTCTGCGTTGCAATTGCAACACACTATACGCCGTTGCCGCTTCCGTCCCGCTGGGTCCACTTGTCAAGCCGGTCGCACGCACACGTGTCCCGGGTGGCGAGATGCCATGGTCAAGGTGGTGGCCCGCGTCCCCCGACTCGCGTTGATGAATCCGGGGCGGAATGGCAGCCGCGGCTACCGCTCGCGCGCCGCCTCCTGCGTCACCTTGCGCACCGGCGACAACAGGTACTCCAGCACCGTTCGTTCGCCTTGGTGGATCTCCTCGGTCACGAGCATGCCCGGTGCAAGTGCAAACGCCGTGCCGGTGGCCGCGCTGTTCAGCGCCGCGGTGTCGAGCCTCGGCAACGCGCGGTAGGTCAGCTGCGGCGCTTGGCCTTGCGGCGTGTTGCGCAGGTCGGAAGCATCCGCGCTGACCAGGCTCACCGAACCATCGAGCACGCCGTACTTCTGAAACGGATATGCCGCGACCTTGATGCGCGTGCGCTGGCCCGCAGCGACGAAGCCGACGTCCTCGTTCTTCAGCAGCACCTCGGCCTGCAGGCGCTCACCCACCTAATGCTTAGGTTGGTTGGATGGGTCGGGCCGCGACGCTGCCGGCGCTGGTCCCTGCGTGCCCAGCGGCGGCGCAAAAAGGCTGCGGTAAAACTCCGATCTGCGTCGCTTGTCTTCGGCAAGCATGTCCTTGATGCGCTGCACGAATCCCTCCGGCAATGTGATGCGGTTGAAACGCGCGAGCGCTGGGCCAAGTGGTCCATCGCGCGCGTCCAGGCTCACGTTCACAGCGCCATGTTTGACCACGGAACAGGTCATGCTGAGGCTGACCAAGGACAGAGTTCGGTAAAACTGGCGCGCATAGCCGTTGATGGGCATGCCTGTCGAACGATCCTCTGGGCCCGCCTTGTCATAGTCCTGGTTCGACGTAAAGCGCGCAGGCTGTCGTGAGTTCGGGTCGGCAAAGGCGATGAGCGGCGCAATGTCCCACACTTGGCGCTTGATGCCCGGCGGATCGTCTGGCACGCCCATGCCTCGGGGCTTCTCCTTCTCGTCGAGCGGGCGCAGCCACCACGTCGAGATCGTCCGCGGCACGAAGTCGTGGCGGGTCTCGGGTGTGGCCCAGGGCAGCGGCGTCTTCGACTCGTCGAAGTACAGATCCAGGTAGCAGTACCGGATCTCGGCACAGGCCTCGTCGCGCCCGCCAAAGCCGCACTCCTTGTACGGAGCGACTTCGATCCGGAACGCGGCGGCAGCCGCGCCTTGCAGACCTTCGATGTGCTTGACCGGCATGCCAAAGAGGTCGGCAAAGTCCTTTTCGTAGACCCAGATGTTGTTGTCCTTGGCGTACGCTTGGCCGCCGAAGGTCTGGTTGATCTCGTAGCGCTGGGAAGCGCTGTTGCGCGGGGTGCTCAGGCGTTGCAGTGCGTCGGGTCGCTGAGGTTGCACTTGCCCTTGCGGCACCTCCTGCGCTGGCACGCGGAACGCGCACAAGGTGACGGCAGCGGCAATCAGCCCATGCACCAGCAAGATGGGCTTGCTCATCAGGGGCCATGTCTGGGCGAGCCGCGTTGCCGATCGTGAAGGCAAGTGGGATCTGGTCATCCTTCTGTCCTTTCGATGGTTCGCCCGGCCTCGGCCAGGACTTGTCCGCTTCGCTTCATGTAGTTCTCACCTGTCTTCTCGTAGCCCATGCGGCAGGCGAATCCGGCCAGCACATCTAGCTGTTCACCACTGTTGATACCAAGCGCGATCTCGACAAGCAGGCGAATCGCGCACCAAGGATTCGGCCAGAATCCTGAGCCGCGACCGCCACGGTACCTGGGCAGACCAGCGTGAACATCAGTCAATCGTCAAGGGTGACCGCCGAGTGAGCAGTGCCGACCTCTCCGCCCACACGCCGATGATGCAGCAGTACCTGCGCATCAAGGCCGAGCATCCCGACGTGCTGGTGCTGTACCGGATGGGCGACTTCTACGAGCTGTTCTACGACGATGCGCGCCGCGCCAACCGGCTGCTCGACATCACGCTCACCTCGCGCGGCGCCAGCGCGGGCGAGCCGGTGGTGATGGCCGGCGTGCCGGTGCACGCGCTGGAGAGCTACCTCGCCAAGCTGATCCGGCTCGGCGAGTCGGTGGCGATCGCCGAGCAGGTGGGCGACGTGGCCACCGCCAAGGGGCCGGTGGAGCGGCGCGTCACGCGCGTCGTCACGCCAGGCACCGTCATCGACAACGAGCTGCTCGCCGAGCGCGCCGACACCACGCTGCTGGCGCTGGCGCGCGAGCCGCGCGGCCGCCGTTGCGGCCTGGCGTGGCTCAGCCTGGCCAGCGGCCGCTGCGTGCTCGCCGAGGCCGCGGTGGACG
>JAJVIL010000128.1 GCA_022072045.1 Burkholderiaceae bacterium
GCACGCCGCCGGAGCGGTGCGCGCAGCGTCGCTGCCGGCACCGCTGCGCGAGCTCGCTGGCGCCGCGCTCGGCCGCGCGCTGCGTGACGCCCGGCTGCAGGCGATCGCCGAGGCATTCGCTCGGGCTTGAGCAGCAGAGAAACCACACTGCGCGAACTGCGGCATAACCGAGCCCATGCAGTTGGTCGACGGCATCCGTCGCTTGGGCTTTCGCAAGTGGTACGAGCGCGAGCTGCTGGAAAGCCACGCCCACCTCGCGCTGACCATCCTGTGTGCGCTGGCCCTGTTGGGTGCGATGGAGGCGACGCAGGTTTTCAGCGACTGGGCCGACCAGCTCGTCGATGCGCTGGCCGTGCTGGCCTCCGCGGCCATCGGCCTGTGGGCGCTGCGCCGCTACCTGGCGCTGCTGATGCATGCCGAGCACGCGGCCAACCAGGCCGACTGCCCGCACTGCGGCGCGTACGCGCGCTTCACGCTGGTGGAAGCGCGGCCGGCCTCGCGCGACATCACCGTGTGCTGCCGCAACTGCGCGCACCAGTGGTCGATCGAAGACTGAGGCCGGACGCAAGGGCCCGGAAGGGGCCTTGCGCCTGCCGCAGGACCGGCCGCGATACCAGCGGCCGGGCTCTGAGGCCGGACGCCGGAACCCGGGGTCTCCCGGCCGCTACAGCCGGTGCGTGCGATCACCCTGGGCAAAACCCAGCGCGTCGAAGCGGCAGCCCTTGGCCAGGCCGATCACCTTGAACAGCTCACCCATCTCGTGCTCGGCGATCAGCGGGTGCGCGTCCGCACGCGCCGCCGGCTCGGCACGCTGCATCGCCTCGGCCAGTCCGCAGTTCAGCAGGAAGCGCGCCTGCGACGTGTAGCCGATGACGTCGAATCCGGCCGCCTCGGCGGCCAGCGCGATGCCCGTGAAGTCGACGTGCGCGGTGATGTCCTTGCGCCCGACATCGCGCAGCGGCTCGTCGTCGCTGCGGTGCGCGCGGTGGCACATCAGCGTGCCGCCGCTGCGCTGCGGGTGGTAGTACTCGGCAGCCGGGAAGCCGTAGTCGACGAAGAACGCGGCCCCGCGCTGCATCGCTTCGCCGAGCGTGGCGATGAACGCGTGCGCCTGCGCGTGCAGCTCGGTCACGCTGCCCGGCGCGAAGGCCGCGTCGTGCGGCGGCCGCAATGCGCTCGGGCGATCGCGCCAGGCCAACGCATCCGCATCGAGCACCACGCCGCGCTCGTGCCACCGCGCACCGTCGAAGGCGAGCAGTTGCACCGGCATCGCATCGAGCACCTCGTTGCCGATCGCCACCGCCGCGATCGCCGCGGGCAGGCGCTCCAGCCAGCGCACGCGATCGCCGAAGCGCGCCAGCCGCGCCGCCTGATGCGAGCGCAGCGCGCCCGACAGCTCGACGATGTCGTAGTGCCGCAGCATCGGCGGTGCGAGCGCATCGAGCAGCGTCTCGGCCAGCGCGCCCGAGCCGGCGCCGAACTCGATCACGGTGTCGGTTTCGCTCGCCGCGAGCGCCTGCGCGAGCTGACGCGCCAGCGCCTGGCCGAACAGCGGCGTCAACTCCGGCGCAGTGACGAAGTCGCTCGCGCCGGGCCAGCGGCCGAACGGCTGCGAGGCGCGCGCGTAGTAGCCGAGCCCCGGCGCGTACAGCGCCAGCGCCATGTAGCGATCGAACGGCAGCCAGCCGCCCGCGGCTTCGATGGCCTGCGCGATCGTCGCGTGCAGCCGGCCGGGGTCTGTTGACATACGAATCGTGACCGCGTGGCCGCCCCAAGCGAGCGCAATCTAGACGCGAAGCCGCTGGCGTGGCAGGCCCAGGCCCCACGTCAAGGCTTCGCAACGACGAGTGCGCCCGCTTGGGGCGGCCACCCTGCGGGCCGGGGTGCCCTGGGGCGCATCGCGTCGTTGCTCGCCTTGCGCGGGCGCCCAGCCCGCGCTGCGGCTCGCGCCTAACGCTGCATCCCCAGGGCACCCCGGCGCGGTCACGATTCGTATGTCAACAGACCCTAGATACACTGTTCGGCTCCGCGGTCACGCTCATCGCCGCCATTGTAGGAACCATGACCGAACGCAGGCTCGTGCTCGTCACCGGTGCCGCCCGGCGCATCGGGCGTGCGATCGCGCTCGACTTGGCCGCACACGGCTGGAACGTCGCCGTGCACTACCGCCGATCGCAGGCCGACGCACTCGACACCGTCGCCGCGCTGCGTGCGGCCGGCGCGCAGGCCGAGGCGTTTGCCGCCGACCTGGCCGACGAGGCGCAGTGCGAGGCGCTGCTGCCGGAGGTGGTGCAACGCATGGGGCGCGTGGCCGCGCTGGTGAACAACGCCTCGCTGTTCGAGCACGACGACGTCACGAGCTTGCGCTACGACACGCTGGCGCGCCACTGGCTCAGCAACGCCGCGCCGGCGATCGTGCTGGCGCGCGCGCTGCACGGCCACCGCACGCAAGGCGGCTGGGACGGCGTCGACGGCTGCGTGGTCAACCTGCTCGACGAGAAGCTGTTCAACCCCAACCCCGACCATCTGTCGTACACGCTGTCGAAGGCGGCCCTGCACGCGGCCACGCCGCTGCTGGCGCGCGCACTGGCGCCGGCGCTGCGGGTGTGCGGCGTGGCGCCCGGCCTGACGCTCGAAAGCCCGCAGATCGACCCGCAGCGCCTGGCCGCGTTGAAGCAGCAGGGCCCGCTCGGCCACGGCGTCGAGGCGCGCGACGTCGCGCACGCGGTGCGTTTCGTGCTCGAGAACCCGGCGATCACCGGCAGCACGGTGCTGGTCGACGCCGGCAGCCACCTGCAGCCGCGTGCGCGCGATTTCGCGTTCACCGATTCCAAGATCCCTGCCCCATGAGAACCATCACCCTGGAAGGCCTGCACGTGCTGGCCCAGGTCGGCGTGCTGGCGCACGAGTTCGGCGCGCCGCAGCCGGTGCTGATCAGCGTGTCGGTGGACATGCCCGACGCCCCGGCCGTGCCGGTGCGCGACGAGCTGTCGCAGGTGCTCGATTACCGCAGCCTGCGCGAGCTGGCCAAGGACGAGGCCGAGCGCGAGCACACGCATCTGCTGGAGACGCTGGCCGGCCGCATCGCGCAGCGCGCGCTCGCGCTGCCCGGCGTGGCCGCGGCGCGCGTGCGCGTGGCCAAGCCGCAGGTGTTCGCCGACTGCGACTCGGTCAGCGTCGAGGTGCACCTGCCACACAACCCCCGAAGGTCCGCATGAACGCCGTCACGCAAGAGCCGCTGCCGCAGTCCGAGCGCCGCCAGCGCTACGAGGCCAACAAGCTCGTCAAGCGCCTGCACCGCCAGGTGGGGCAGGCGATCGGCGACTTCGCGATGATCGAGGCCGGCGACAAGGTGATGGTATGCGTCTCCGGCGGCAAGGACAGCCACGCGCTGCTCGACATCCTGCTCGGCCTGCGCGCGCGTGCGCCGGTGCCGTTCGAACTGGTGGCGGTCAACCTCGACCAGAAGCAGCCCGGCTTCCCGGCGCACGTGCTGCCCGAGTACCTGCAGGCGCGCGGCGTGCCTTTTCGCATCGAGGAGCAGGACACCTATTCGATCGTCAAGCGCCTGGTGCCCGAGGGTCAGACGATGTGCTCGCTGTGCTCGCGGCTGCGCCGCGGCGTGCTCTACCGCGTGGCCGACGAACTCGGCGCGACCAAGATCGCGCTCGGCCACCACCGCGACGACATGGTGGCCACCCTGCTGATGAACATGTTCTTCGGCGCACGCATGAAGGGCATGCCGCCCAAGCTGGTGAGCGACGACGGGCGGCACATGGTGATCCGGCCGCTGGCCTACGTGGCCGAGAGCGACCTCGAGCGCTTCGCCGAGCTGCGGCGCTTTCCGATCATTCCGTGCAACCTGTGCGGCAACCAGGCCGACCTGCAGCGCGCGCAGATCAAGCAGATGCTGCGCGAGTGGGAGCGCCGCTACCCCGGGCGCATCGACAACATGGCCGCCGCGATGGGCCGCATCACGCCGTCGCACCTGATGGACCGGAACCTGCACCCGTTCGCCACGCTCCAAGTGACCGGCGTGGCCGAGCGCGACGGCGACAAGGCGTTCGACGACGACGGCTGCGCCGACGAACCCACGCAACGCGCGGTACGCATCGTGTAGAGACGGGATGCGCGTGCGTGCGCCGCACGTAGACGGAGGCATCGATGTGGAGAATCGCGCGCCTTGCCCTGTTGGTGGTCGGTGCCGGCCTGCTGACCTCGTGCGCGACGGTGACGACGCTGCAGGCACAGATCACCAGCTACGGGCAGTGGCCGGCGGGTCGCGCCCCAGGCAGCTATGCCTTCGAGCGGCTGCCGTCGCAGCAGGCGCAGCCCGAGGCGCAGCAGAGGGTCGAGGACGCCGCGCACGGTGCGCTCGCCGCGGCGGGCTTCAGCCTCGTCCAGCCGGGAGCCCAGCCCGACGTGCTGGTGGAGGTCGGCGCCCGCGTCACGCGCTTCGAGCCCGGGCCCTGGGCCGACCCGTGGTGGTACGGCGGGTTCGGCTTCTGG
Source organism: Burkholderiaceae bacterium (assembly GCA_022072045.1). Classification (GTDB taxonomy): domain Bacteria; phylum Pseudomonadota; class Gammaproteobacteria; order Burkholderiales; family Burkholderiaceae_C; genus JAEUPI01. Next base: position 4,510 of record JAJVIL010000128.1, read on the forward strand.
CGCTGGCATCGCCCGTGGGTCGGCCCCTATGCCTACCCCTACGCCTACGGCAGCAGGCCCGTCACCGACCGCGAGGTCGGGCTGCTGCTGCGCGACCGCGCCAGCGGCGCACCGCTGTACGAGGCGCGCGCCAGCAGCGACGCCTACAGCAACAGCACCGCCACCCTGAGTGCGATGTTCCGCGCCGCGATGGCCGACTTCCCGAAGAGCAGCAGCGTGCCGCACAGCGTCACGGTGCCACTTCCTCCTTGAGCGCCGCGCGCAACGGGTCGGTGCCGGCCAGCGCGCGCAGATCCGCCTCCCAGTCCGCGAGCCTTTGGGCGCCGCGGCGGCGCTGCTCCGCAGTGGCGCTGTTGTGCAGGCGCGCGAACAGCGCGCACTGGTGATCGAACAGGCGCTGCTGGTATTCGCGATAGGCAGCACGCGGCGACCGCGCCGCGTGCGCCGCGAACAGGCGCAGCGCCGCCTGCGTGCGTGCGTCGTCGGCGTGCTCGGAGTGCAGCGTGCGCAGCGTGTCGACGATCTCGCGCTGGCGCGCCTGCCGCTCTGCCAGCCAAAGCGATGCGTCGAACGGCGAGTCGGCCATGCCCTGCGCGAGCAACTCGCGCTGCGCGGGCTCGAGTTCGCCGTAGATTCTCTCGGCGCGGGCGACGACGCGCCGGGTCGACCCGGCCTGCCGCTCGGCAGGCGCTGGCCGCAGGTACTCGTCGCGGATCTCGTCGTCGGCCTCGCGGTAGCGCCGCTCGATGCGCTGCAGTTGCCGCGCGCTCAGCGTGCGCACCATGGCTGCCAGGGCAGGCACGCCGCGTTCGTAGCCGGCTTCGAGGCGCTGGCGCAGCACGTCGACCCAGCGGCATACCTGCGCCGGTGTGATGTCGTGCAGCATCTGGCGCCGCGCGCTCGCCAGCAGGCCTGCGTAGTCGGGCAACTGCGTGGCACGATGCCAGGCGAACCAGTCGGCCAGCGCGTCGCGCGCTCGCTCGCCCTGCCCGGCGTCGAATTCGACGTAACCGTCGAGCCACCAGTACGTCAGGTTGGGCGCCGAGCCGTAGGTCAGGCGCAGCACGCTGCACGCACCGAGCAGCAGCACGCCGGCGCCGATAATCCAGCGGCGCAGGCGATCCATCACGGACCGGGCACACAACATGGCACTCGACATCGTGGTCTTGGCAGCGGGCAAGGGTACACGGATGAAGTCCGCGCTGCCCAAGGTGTTGCACCGACTCGCCGGCCGCCCGCTGCTGCTGCACGTGCTCGACGCCTGCGCGGCGCTGCAGGCGCGTCGTACCGTGGTGGTCACCGGCCACGAGGCCGAGACGGTCGAGCGCTGCGTCGCCGGGCGCGACGTGCGGTGCGTGCGCCAGCAGCCGCAGCTCGGCACCGGGCATGCGGTGCAGCAGGCCGCACCGCTGCTTGGCGACGACGGCACGACGCTCGTCCTGAGCGGCGACGTGCCGCTGATCGGCAGCGCGACGGCGGCCGCGCTGGCGCAGGCCAGCGGCGGCCGCGCGCTGGCGCTGCTGACGCTGCAGCTCGACGATCCCGGCGGCTACGGGCGCATCGTGCGCGAGGGCGATGCCGTGCGCGGCATCGTCGAGCACAAGGACGCCAGTGCGGCCGAGCGCGCGATCGGCGAGGTCTACGCCGGGATCATGGCCGCGCCCACCGCGGCGCTGAAGCGCTGGCTGGCGCGGCTGGGCAACGACAACGCGCAGCGCGAGTACTACCTGACCGATGTCGTCGCGATGGCGGTGGCCGACGGCGTGCCGGTGGTCGGCCACGCCGCGCACGACGAGACCGAGGTGCTCGGCGTCAACAGCCCCGCGCAGCTCGCCGACCTCGAGCGCCGCGTGCAGCGGCGCACCGCCGACGCCTTGATGAGCGCCGGCGTGCGACTGGCAGACCCCGCTCGCCTGGACGTACGCGGCGAGCTGGTGTGCGGCAGCGACGTCGAGATCGACGTCGGCTGCGTGTTCGAGGGCCGCGTGGTGATCGGCGACGGTGCGCGCGTCGGCGCCCACTGCGTGATCCGCGACACCACGATCGGCGCCCGCGCCGAGGTGCTTCCGTTCTGTCACTGCACCGGCGCCGCGATCGACGAGGCTGCGCAGGTGGGCCCGTTCGCCCGGCTGCGCCCGGGCGCGCAGCTCGGGCCCGAAGTGCACATCGGCAACTTTGTCGAAGTGAAGAACTCGACGCTGGCGCGCGGCGCCAAGGCCAACCATCTCGCCTACCTCGGCGACAGCACGGTGGGCGAGCGCGTCAACTACGGCGCCGGCAGCATCACCGCCAACTACGACGGCGCAGCCAAGCACCGCACCGTGCTCGGCAACGACGTACACGTGGGCTCCAACTGCGTGCTGGTGGCGCCGGTCACGGTGGGCGACGGCGCCACCATCGGCGCCGGCAGCGTCATCAGCAAGGCGGCGCCCGCGGGCCAGTTGACGGTAGCGCGGGCTCGCCAGACGACGATCGGCAACTGGGCGCGGCCGGCCAAGAAGAAAAAGGCGTAGCGCAACGCTGGCCGGCAGCGGCGCGCCGGATTGCCGCGCCGCACGCCAGCGGGCGCTCGGCAACGACGCTGTCGCTCAGGCCGGCTGCTGCTGCAGCCATTCGTCGAAAGCGGGCGCGCGCATCGGCAACGCGACCCCCGGCCCCTGCACCCAGCCGCAGCCGATGCCGGCCAGCCAATGGCGCTGCTCGTCGGTCTCGACGCCCTTGGCCGTGACTTCGAGCTGCAGCCCGCGCGCCAATTGCACGATGGCCGAGGCGATGGTCGCGGCGGCACCGTCGCCGGGCAGCGATGCCACGAACGCGCGCCCCAGGTTGAGGCCACGCACCGGCAGCGAGCGCAACTGCGACAGCGCCATCGTGCCGACGCCGAAATCGTCGATCGCCACCGTGATGCCCAGCGAGCGCAGGCGCGCCACCGCCTGCCGCAGCGCCGGCGCATCGTGACCGAGCGCCGCCTCGCCGACATCCAGCGACAGCGTCCCCGCGGGCGGCGACTGCGTGCACACCAGGGCGGCGGTGTCGGCCACGGCGTCCAGTGGCAGCGGCAGATGCGCCAGATCGAGCGCCACTTCGGGCACGGTGCCCGCCATGCGCGCCCAGCCGCGTTGCACCGCGATCGCCTCTTGCAGCGCCCAGCGCACGATCGGCTGCATCAGGCGACGCTCCTCGGCCACGTCGAGGAAGCTCTCCGGCGCCAGCCAGCCGCGGTCGGGGTGCTGCCAGCGCACGAGCGCCTGCACCTGCAAGCCGCCGCCGTCGAGCGCGACGCGCGGCTGCAGCATGAGCGCGAACTCGTTGCGCTGCAGCGCACTGGCCAACTGGCCTTCGAGCATCAGCGCCGCGTAGGCGTGCGCGGCCATCTCGGTCTCGAAGAAGCGGCAGATACCGCGGCCGTCGGACTTGGCGACGTACATCGCGGTGTCGGCGTTCTTGATCAGCTCGGCCGGCAGCCGCCCGTCGTGCGGCACCATCGCCACGCCGATCGACGGCGAGACCACGATGTTCTGGCCCTGCACCGGGATCGGCGCCTCGACGGCGTGCAGCAGCCGCTGCACCAGCTCCTCGACGAGGCGGCGGTCGGCCACGTCGGCCAGCAGCACGACGAACTCGTCGCCGCCGAAGCGCGCGACCAGATCGACCGGCCGCAGCGACTGCACGATGCGATGCGCCACCGCCTGCAGCACGGTGTCGCCCACCAGATGGCCGAGCGAATCGTTGATGCGCTTGAAGTGATCGACGTCGACGAACAACAGCGCGGCGTGCGTCGTCGCGCCGCCCGCCAGCCGCAACGCCAGGTGCTCCATGAAGTAAGCGCGATTCGGCAGGCCGGTCAGCGGATCGTGGTGCGCCAGGAATTCGATCCGCTGCTGCGTCTCCAGCCGGTCGCGGATGTCGCGCACGATCGTCATGCGCAGGCGCTCGCCGCGGCGCGTGATCGTGCGGGCGATCGATTCGATCGCGATGCGCTGGCCATCGGCCGCCAACACCGCCAGTTCGTAGCGCTGCTCCGACTGCGTGGTCATCACCTCCTGCGCGCGCGAGTGGTGCTCGGGTGCCACGAAGTCGAGGATCTGCCGCCCGATCATCTGGTCGGGCCGATGGCCCAGCAGGTCGGTCAGCGCGCCGTTGACGTCGGTGATCACGCCATCGCGATGGAACACGATGCCTTCGACGCTGGCATCCATGAACTTCGACAGCCGCTCCTCGCTCTCGCGCAGCGCGGCCTCGATGCGGCGGTGGTGCGTGATGTCGCTGATCAGCACGAACGAGCCGAGCAGCTTGCCCTGGTCGAGGTGGGGCACCAGGCTCACCTCGATCCAGCGCGGCGCGCCGTCCGGACCGGCGAACTCGCGCTCGTACGACGCGGTCTTGTGGTGCTGCATCAGGCGGTCGATGTGCGGCTGGATCTCGGCCGCCGCCCGTTCCCCGATCACCTCGGAGACCGTGTGCCCGACGATCGACTCCTGATCGAAGCCGAAGGCCTTGGCGTACTGATGGTTGGCGTAGCCGCAGCGCAGGCCCGTGACTTCGTAGTAGGCGATCAGCGCCGGCACGCTGTCGGCCAGCAGCGAGAAGCGCTGCGTCTCGGCGCGCGCATCGCGCTCGGCCAGCCGCTCGGCCGTGGCATCGCGCAGCACGCCGCTGTAGCACTGCGCGCCTTCGAGCCAGCGCGCGCTCAGCTCGAACCACGCCGCGGTACCGTCGACCAGCCGCAGCTGGAGGTCGAGCGCGAAGTCGCGCCGCCCCGCCAGCCGCGCACGCAGCAGCGTCTGCACCGGCGCACTCAGCGAGTCGACCCAGCGCGTGCCTTCGGCCGCCCCGCGATCGAGCGCATGGAACGCCTGGTTCGCGCGCCGCACGCCGCCGTGCGGCTCGATCTCCAGTGCCGGCAGCGGCAGCGCCTCCCATGCGGCGTCGCTCGCGGCTCGCTCCGTCATCGCCATCGTTCTCCCGCCTTGGGCGCCCTCGGTCGATGATATCGGGCTCAGCGCGCGAGTTGCGCCGCCGCCAGGCACAGATCGGCCCAGGCGCGCGCCTTGTCGGCAGGATTGCGCAACAGGTAGGCCGGATGGTAGGTCACCACCACCGGCAGATCGCGCCAGCGGTGCACCCGCCCGCGCAGGCGACCGATCGGCTCGCCGCTGTCGAGCAGCACCTGCACCGCGAAGCGCCCCATCGCCAGCAGCAGTTTGGGCTGCACCAGTTCGATCTGCCGGACCAGGTAGGCACTGCAGCGCGCCAGCTCGCTCGGGTCGGGGTTGCGGTTGCGCGGCGGCCGGCACTTCAGCGTGTTGGCGATGAACACCTGCCGCGCCGGCTCGGCCGCGCCTCGCGTGAGGCCGATCGCCGGCAGCATGCGGTCGAGCAGTTGCCCCGCGGCGCCGACGAACGGCTCGCCCTGCAGGTCTTCGTTCTCGCCCGGCGCCTCGCCGACGATCATGCAGTGGGCGTGCGGGTTGCCGACACCGAACACCGTCTGGGTGCGGCTTTCGCACAGGCGGCAGGCGCGGCACGACGCCACGCGCGCGCGCAGCGCGTCCCAATCGAGCGTCGCGATGTCGGCCGCCTGCGCCGCGGGTGCGTCGCTCGGCGCCGCGCGCACGCCCGCCGTCTTCGTCGATCGCGGCTCGTCGGGCGCGGCGGCCACCGGTGCGACGCGGTGCTCGGGCAGCCACAGCGCGATGCCCATCGCACCGAGCATCGCGCGCTGGCGTTCGCTCCAGCGCATCGCTCAAGGCCCGGGCCGTGCCGCCGTGCCGGCCGCCAGTTCGAGACTCATCACCAGGGCATTCTCGCGCGCCAGCGCCCCGGCCGGGTAGTAGCCGCGCCGCACACCGACCTCGCGAAAGCCGTAGCGTCGGTAGACCTGCTGTGCGCGCTCGTTGCTGGCCCGCACTTCGAGCCAGACGCGCTGCGCGCCGAGCGAGGTGCCTTCGCCGACCAGGCGATCGAGCATCGCGCGCGCGTGCCCCTGGCGCTGGTGCGGCGGCGCCACCGTCAGGTTGAGCAGATGCAGCTCCTGCACGCCGGGCATCGCGATGAAGTAGCCGAACCATTGCCCGGCGGCGTCGACGCGCTTGCGCGCGAGGTAGCCCGCATTGAGCGAATCGACGAAATTGGCGCGAGTCCACGGCGCCGCGTAGGCGGCGGTCTCGATGGCCAGCAGCGTGTCGACCTCGTGCAGGCCGATCGGCAGGAAGATGGCGCGGCCTTCGCTCACCGGCTTGCCTCATCCGCGCCCCGGCGGCGCGAACCGCGCCTGGCGCTCGGCCGTGGTCAGCGCTACCTTGTCGCGCAGGTACAGCGGCGCCGCCGCTTGCGGCGCGACGGCCGCGCCAGCGGCCAGCGCCCGACGCG
>JAJVIL010000015.1:0-7258 GCA_022072045.1 Burkholderiaceae bacterium
GGCTGCACCTGACGCGCGACACCTTCGCGGCCTGGCGCGACGCCGCGGCGCGCGAGCAGCGCAGCGAGATGCTCAAGTCGGCGATCGTCGACCACGCGCTGACCGCCGTCGTCACCACCGACGCGCAAGGCGTGGTGGTCGAGTTCAATCCGGCCGCGCAGCGCATGTTCTCGCGCACGCGCGGCGAGACGATCGGGCGCCAGGCCGGCGGCACGATCGTGCCCGAGCACGTGCGCGACGCCTATTTCGACGACCTGCGCCGCATGCGCCGCGGCGAGGCGCCGCAGATGATCGGGCGCCGCGTCGAACAGACCGCGCTGCGGCCCGACGGCAGCGAGTTTCCGGTCGAGGTGCTGCTGTGGCCCACGCAGGTCGGCAACGAGACCTTCATCACCGCGTCGCTGGCCGACATCAGCGAGCGCCGCGCCGCCACCGAGGAGATCGCGCGCCAGCGCGAGGCGCTGCGCCAGGCCGAGAAGCTCGCCGCGATGGGCAGCCTGCTGGCCGGCGTGGCGCACGAGCTGAACAACCCGCTGGCCATCGTGATGGGCCGCGCCAGCCTGCTCGAAGACAAGTGCAGCGATCCCGTGCTGCATGCCGACGCCGTGCGCATCCGCGAGGCCGCCGAGCGCTGCGGCCGCATCGTGCGCAGCTTTCTGGCGATGGCGCGCAGCCGCCCGGCGGCGCGCACCGCGGTGCAGCTCAACGACCTCGTGCGCGGCGCGATCGACCTGCTGCAGTACGGGCTGCGCAGCTCCGGTATCGAACTCGAACAGCAACTGCAGCCCGACCTGCCGCCGCTGCTGGCCGACGGCGACAAGCTCGGCCAGCTGCTGCTCAACCTGATCGTCAACGCGCAGCAGGCGCTGGCGCAGGCCGAGCCTCCGCGGCGCCTGCGCATCGAGACCGGCGGCGACACCGAGCGCATCTGGCTGCGCGTGGCCGACAACGGCGTCGGCGTGCGCGACGCCGACCGCGAGCGGGTTTTCGACGCCTTCATGACCACCAAGGCCGAAGGCGCGGGCACCGGGCTGGGCCTTGCGGTGGCGCGCGCGGTGGCCATCGAGCACGGCGGTGCACTGCGGCTGGAGGCGCAATCGCCATTCGGCCGCGGCGCGTGCTTTCGCCTCGAATTGCCGCTGCGCGCGGCCGGCGCGGGCGACGCCCAGGGCGCGCCGGCCGTTGCAGCGCAAGAGGCGGCGGTGTCGGGCCGAATCCTCGTGGTCGACGACGAGCCCGAAGTCGCATCGATGATGCGCGACGCGCTCGAAGCGGCGGGCTACGAGGTGGCCACCGCCGAGTCGGGCGCGGTGGCCCTCGCGCTGCTCGACGAAGGCCGCTTCGACGCCGTGGTGTCGGACCTGCGCATGCCCGACCTCGACGGCCGCGCGCTGTGGCGCGCGATCCGCGAGCGCGACCGCGCGTTGGCCGCTCGCTTCGTGTTCGTCACCGGCGACACCTTGTCGCCGCTGGCCAGCGACTTCCGCCGCGAGAGCGGAGCCGAAGGGCTCGAAAAGCCCTTCACCCCCGCCGACCTGGTGCAGCGCGTGCGCCGTTGCACGGCCAGCGCGCGACCGCACTGACTCGGGCGCTGCAAGGCGCGTCGTTGGCGCGGACGGCCCCGCGCGCCGAACAAATGAAACACGCGCCGCGGCCACCGCGAAACGCGATCGATACGGCCGGCGCCGAACATGCGCGCACCACGGATCGACCCGCGCCATGTCCGCAACGCTGCAAACGTCCCTCGAACCCAGCGAGCAAACCAAGACGAAGCGTGCCGGTGCCGCGCTGCCTGCCGGCCCGCGCGCATCGACGCTTGCCGCGTCGAGCCGACGGCTGCTGTCGCACCTGGGGCTGGAGCCCGCGGCGCCTTCGCTCGACTACCTGAACCGGTTGGTTCGCGAGCACCAGTTGCGCGTGCCGTTCGAAACGCTGACCAAGCTGCTCGACTACGAACCGGGGTTGCGCAGCGGCTGCTTCCTGCCGCACCCGGAGCTGTACGTCGATCGGATCGTGCGGCGCGGCGCCGGCGGCATGTGCTGGACGCTGGCGCGCGGCCTACGCTCGCTGCTCGCCGAGCTGGGCTTCGACGCGTCGCTGATGATGATGCACCCCGGCCACTGCTGCGTGAGGGTCGAGCCGCCGGAGGGCCCGCACTACGCCGATGTCGGCTACGCCGCGCCGCTGTTTCGCGCCTATCCGCTGTTCGAATCGTTCGCGCTCGAGACGCACCGCGAGGCGTTCGACTACCGCGTGCGGCCCGAAGGCATCGTGGTCACCCGCCGGCCCGGCCCGACGAAACAGCTCGACCCGACCCCGCGCCGGCTCGAGGATCTGACGGCGCACATCGCGGCGGCCAACGACTGGAGCGTGCCGCACAGCTTCCTGCACCGGCTGATCTATGCGCGAACGGTCGGCGGCGTGTTCACCAGCTTTCGCGACGGCACGCTGACGCGCTACCTGCCCGGCAGGCCCGAGGTGACCATGATCGCTCCCGAGGCCGCGCCGCGGGTGCTGGCGCAGGTGTTCGGCGTCGACCCCGATCTGGTTCGCGCCGCCGAGGCGGTTCGAAATCGCCACGGCCGGACGCCGGCCTGATCTTGGAGTGCCGCGGCGAGTCGGGCGCGCAAAACGAGCCGATGCCCTCCCGCCCCGACAGGGCCGACATCTTCGCGACACGGACGGGGACGCCGGAATGATCGACATGCAGCCTTCGTCCCGCACCACCGAGCGCATCGTCGCGACGTTCGCACCGCGCTTGCTCGCCATCGCGGCAATCGCCGGTGTCGTCGCGCTCGACGCGGTGCTCCAGTGGGCAACTGGCGCCGATGCAACCCCTTTGCACCCAGCGGCCGGGACCTTGCTTACGCCCGGCTCAGACGCCGAAGCGCATCACGCGACGCCGGGTCAGACCGAGCGCAGCGGCGCACCGGACCTGGCGACGGCGCTGCCCGCTGGCGCCGGCGCGCGCGTTGCAACGCGAAAGCGTCACCCTGCCACGCCGAACCAGCGGCCGGCCACCGCTTCGGCTCTGAACAAATGAAACGCGCACGTCGCGCGCCGCGAAACGCGATCGATACGACCGACGACGACGATGCCAGCACCGCCGATCGACGACCTTCGGCGACCCGACCCGGAATTCCAAAGGAGAGCTTTTCATGAACGCAACGCTTGCATCGTCCTTCGGCATCGGCTGCCTTGCCGCGGCGCTCGCCTGCGCCGCATCGCCCGGCTTCGCCGCCGACCCGCTGCGCGACAGCTTCGACCGCATGCTGGCCCCGCGATTTGCCGCCGCGCACGCACCGGCCGTGCCGCAGGGCCCTGCCGATCCGCTCACCGCGGCGCTGGTGGTGCCGCTACGCGACGGCGCCACGCGCGCAGCGGCCAGCCACCCGAGCGACCCGGTGGCCGAGAGCTTCGCTCGCATGCTGTCGCACGAGCCGCACTGGGCCGCGCCCGCACTGCCAGCGGGCACCGGCACCGACCCGCTGATCGCGGCGGTGGCGCGGCCGCTGCTGCGCGCGACGTACGGCACCGTGAACGCGCCGCTGGCGCGCCGCTGAGGCGGCCAACGAATCGCCGTCGTCGCTATTTGCTACGCCCTGCCGCAGCGCAGCCCGCGCGGCCGCTACTCGACCTGGAGGTTCCCATGCGACCGAATCGGTTCTCTCTCACTGCCGCCCAGCGGCTCGCGCACGGGCTGCTGCCGATGGCACTCGCGCTCTCCGGCTGCGTGGGCGGTCGCTCGAGCGGCCCGTTGGCGCCGCAGACGACGCAGGCGCAGCACGACGCTGCACTGCCCGACGCGATGAACGGCCGCTGGGAGGCCACGCTGACACACGTGCCTGCGTTCTACGCCGGCCGCATCGGCGATGCTCCGTCAGGCGACGGTGCGCTCGGCGTCAAGTTCACGTTCGCGCCAGACGGCCGCTACGAGCACACCTGGGATCTGGCGCAGGCGTACTCGGCAGGCAACTGCTTTCGCAACGCGCACTGGAAAGAGGTGGGCACCGTCAGCCGTGCGAACCTGGAGTACACCTTCACCCCGGGCCGTGCCACCTACTCGGTGATGGATTCGTGCGGCGAAACCCGGTTTCTCGACCCCGCGCCCGTCGAGCCCGCCATTCACCGCGTGGCGACCGAGCGCGGCGACTCGGGCCGGCTGCGCATCGGCTCTCGCACCGGCGACCTCGTGCTGACGAAGTGCACGCGCTGCGGGTGAGGCGGGCGGCTCGGCTCGACGCGCTCCATCTCGGCCGCGGACTCGCGGGCGGCCGGCTGGCGAGCTGTCGCGCGCCAGCCAACCGCACTTGCCGCGGCCAACGGCTCAATCGCGGATGCAATCGACGATGCGCTCGACCTCGCTCTCGGGCATTGCGGGGTTGTCGGTGATGAAGACGCCGCGGGGGCTGACGATCTCACAGCTCACGTTCGCCAGGTTCGACAGCACCGCGTTTTCCTGGATGAACAGACCGCCAACGCCAGGCTGCCCCACGAGGTTCGCGGCACCGATCTGGAGGTAAGAAAGCGCCGCGTTACCCTGGATGTACAGCCCCTCCGCGAGCACCGGACCGATCTGGAGGCTGCCCAGGCTCTCGTTGTCGGTCACGAAGACTCCGCCGTGCGCCTGCAGCACGCTGACCAGTTGCGGAAAGCTCACACTTGTCAGGCCGACGTTGTCGGTGACGAAGAGGCCGTCGTTCCCGACGACTTCGAGCTGCAGGAAGGCCGCGCTGCCCAGCCCCGTGTTGTTGGTGACGAACAGCCCGTTGAGCGCCTGCAGCTGGCCGAAGTTCATGCTGCCCAGCCCCGTGTTCCGGGTGACATAGAGCTCGCCTCCCAGCTGCCTGAGCGCGCTGAATGATGCGGTGACCGGGGTTGCGATCCGGTCGATATGGAGGTTGCCGCCGACCTCCGTCAGAGCCGGCATGCTCAGCGCCGTGAGCGGGCCCTGGATGGACACGTTGCCGCCGACGGCGACGAGCGCGGGTAACACGGCGCTGAGCGCCGTCTCGCCGCCCGGCTCGTCCGGGTCGTCGTCGAGCTCGATGTCGAGATGGCCGACCACGCGGGTGATGCCGCTTGCATTGAAGGCGGCAATGATGGCCTGGCTGTCGAGACGGATGTTGTCGCCGAACACGAAGCCGGCGACGGTGTTGAGCGTGGCCTGTGCCAGCAGCGGTGTGCCTTCGTCGGCGCGCACCTGCACCACCACCGAGACCAGCCCACTGCAGCCGGTGACATCGATGCGCGACGCCAAGCGGCCGGCCGGGTCGGTGCGGCCGCTGGCCGGCGCAACGCTGCCGCACGACGGCGCCAGGTTCACCAGGAGGCCCGGCGCCGGCTGGTAGGCACTGCCGTTCGAGGTTTCGACCGTCACCGCGAAATCGGCCACCCCTTGGAGGATCTGCTCGGGCAGAGCGCCGCTGATGCGCAGCGACTGCGCCGTGTCGAGCTTGAGCGCGAGGGCCTCGAGCGGCAGCAGCGTGGTCACCACGAAGGCTGTGAACTCGCTGGCCGAGCCGAAGTCGGTCGCCGCGAACGGCAGCGTGAACTGCGTCTGCCCTGCGGTGGCGGGCTCCGCGGTGCCGACCACGGTGGCCTGCAGGCCGTTGCGGCGCACCAGCAGCACGCGCCGGATGTTGTACGGGCCGATGCCGGCGAAGAAATCCTTGCGCGTCGGATCGAAGCGCACGCTGAAGTTGACGTTCTCGCCGGCTTGGAAGGTCGCCTTGTCGGCGCTCAGCGCGCCCACGGGCGACCGGCCCAGGTCGGTGCTGATCGTCAGCTCCAGCACCGAGACGCTGCTCAGGCCGAGCAGCCTGATCGCGCCTTCGAGGTCGGCGCCGACGCCGGCAGTGGCTTCCAGCGACACCTTGTAGTCGGACTTGTAGCCGGTGTCGATGATCTGACCGATCATCGGCGCAAAGCTGCCCGCGAACTTGCCGCCGGCGCGCGCGCTGAAAGCTTCGAAGCGGATGCGCCGCAGGAACGGGTTGCCGATCTCGGCCTTGATGTAGCCGTAGGCCATCACCGTGGGCTCGACGCGCACGTCGCCGATGCCGGGAAGGTCGACGCTGGGCGTGTACTGCAGCGCGGTGTCGGCGAGCGAGCGCACGAACTCGCAGCCGCTGCCTCCCGGGCAGGCCAGGCCGATCTGCGCCTTGGCCTTGGCCTCGACCTTGCTGCCGATGCCCATGGTGGCGACCGTGACCTTGCCGCCGGCCTCGATGCCCGCGCCGATCGGCACCAGGCCGCCGACGACGAGCGACAGCGGGCCGCCCACCGGCACGCGCAAGACGAACAGCTCGAGCTTGCAGTCGATCTTGCCTTCGAACGCGGCCGTCACGTTGAGCCCGCCCTCGACCTTGAACACCGGCTCGGCCTGCACGACGAAGCGCTCCAGCCCGTTGGCTGCCGTGTACAGCAGGTCGAGCGATGGATTGATGGTGACGCTGAACAGCGGCGGCGCCGACAGCGCGATCGGCAGCGTACTGAACGACGTCTCGCACGAAGTGAAGGGCGGCAGCGCATGCGTGCCGGCGGCGGCCAGCGCACGTTCACGTGCTCCGGCCACGCCGAACGCGCCGGGCCTGGGCGTGAAGGTGTAGGTGTCGCCGCTGCGGGCGATGTCGTACTTCGCCTCCAGTTCGGGCGGGATCGTCACCGCCGCGCGCGACAGGTCGAGCGTCTGGCGGATGTTCAGGCTGGGGAACATCTCGCGCAGGCTCACCAGTTGCAGCGTGACGGTGCTCTGTCCGCCCGCGGTCTGCACCGCCACCACACGGCCGCCCACCGGCTTGGATTCGGTGTTGATCAGCAGCGTGCCCAGCGCCGGCTCGGCCACGCCGCGCAGCACGACCTGGTAGGTGTTGGCAAGACTCGGCGCCGCGTTGGGGTCGGTCTCGACCGGGTCGCCGACGATCTGCGCGTCGGTCAGCGCCACCGCCCCCGCGGGCAGCGCGGTGGCCACCGCCAGCAGCGGCGCGGAGCGCACGCCGCCGGCCTCGGCAACGATCTGCGCCGAGCCGCTGGGCACCTGCGCGGTGATCTTGCCGGCGCCGTCCACCGCGATCTCCGCCGGCGTGTTGGAGCGCCAGGCAATCTGCGCATCGACCACGTGGCCCTGTGCGTCGTAGGCCACGGCGCTGAGCTGCTTGCTGGCGCCCACCTGCGTCAGCACCGCACCGGTCTGCTCGATCTCCACCCGCGCCACCGCGGGCGGTTGGTCCGAGCTGCTGCCTCCGCCGCCGCAGGC
>JAJVIL010000015.1:7358-10818 GCA_022072045.1 Burkholderiaceae bacterium
AGCCGAGCCGGTTCGTCGAACAGCCGCGGCTCGTCCTGGTCCAGCCCGCGCACGGCGGCGCGAAACTGGCTCAGGTGCTGCCACACCCGCACGAGAAACAGCCGGGGTTCGTTCATGGCCTGCTGCGCTGCGACGACCGCATGGCCGCAGACCTTAGAGCAGGGGGCGTTTGCTCAGCGTTTGTCGGCCGGGGGCGGGTCGTTGCCCACTGGTTGGGCGCGCTGCAGCCGAACCATCGCCGCCCTCAAGGCGCGCAACGTCCAGGGGCTGCACCGCAAGGCCAACACGCTGGGCTCGAAGTCGGCGACGATCGAGCTGACCACCGTCTCGGTGGACATGAAGATGCGAATCGAACAGCTGCGCGAGCAGGTGCAGAGCATCGAATAGGACTCCGGGGGGTCGACCTTGATCCCTCGAAGCCCGCCGCTGTGTCGTGTCGCAAGGCCGTTCTTCGGCCCTGGCGACGAGCCGCTCGCGACGAACGTGCTCGCCTGCCGCGGCGCCGAGGGACTCTCGCCCTCGCCGCATCGCCGGCTTTGCCGCCGACCCGTTGCGCGGCGGCTTCGACCGCGCGCTGACCCCGCGCACGTTCCCTGGCGAACGAATCGGTTGTCTTTCGCCGCCGGCCAGTGGCTCGCGCACCGACGGCTGCCCCCCGGCGGCGACCTCGTGCTGACGAAGTGCACGCGCTGCGGGTGAGGCGGGCGGACGGCACGCAGTGCCCGTGCCGCCCGACCATGCCCCGCCGCTACGGCGCGTTGCCCGAGATGATCGTGGCGCCGCCGACGGTGCGCGCCTGCGCGAACGCCGTCGCGTCGGTATTGCTGAAGCCGCGGTTGTCCTGGATGCGCAGGTCGCCAGCGATGTTGCCCATGCCGATCGCGCCGATCGGCAGCGCGCGGTTGTCGACGATGCGAACGCTGCCGTTGATGCCGCCGCCCGGGTGCACGAGGTTGCCCACCGAGAACGAAGGTGCGCCGGCGAACGTGGAGGATTCGACCGTGAACATGTTGAGGTCGCCGGCGGTGACCTGCCCCAACGTGAGGTTGGTGTTGCGGCGCAGGGTGAGGCCGGCCGTGGCCTGCCCGGGTTGAAGCTCGATGCGGCCCTGCACGTCGACCCTCGAGTCTCTGACGTTGCAGACCTGCAGATGGCTGGTCCCCGACGTTCGGATCGTCGCCGCCAGGCCGCTGGTCACGGTGCCGAAGCCGCACCAGTCGCCCACGTTCACGACACGCGCGACCTTGCCGCTGGTGACGCTGACCGCGGTGTCGGTGCCCTCGATGACGATGCTGTCGCCGACATCGCCGGTGGCGAGCCTCACCTGCCCCAGGCAGCCACCCACCCCGGCCGTACCGGGGCTCGTCACTCCCTCGGTTTCCCTGCGCACTTCGCCCACCGTGACATTGATGTTCGACGCGCAGGCTGCGGGAGTCATGCCTCCGATCGACACGGCGCCGACCGGCAGAGCGACGCTCAACGCAAGGCTCACGGGCTCGGAGACGCGAACATACAACCCGTTCCTGATCCAGCTCGTGCCGGCCAGCGCGGCGTTGACGTGCGTCATGATCGAGCCGGCCTCGGCGATCGGCACCGACGCGATGTAGCCCTGCGAAGCGTCGCTGCGAAAGACCCAAACATCGATGTGCCCGGGGGTGCGACCGCCGACGTCGAGGTTGAGGGTCCAGACCTCGGTCGCCGCCGCGCCCACCGTCGCGGTGACCATCTTCTGCGCCAGCGGAGGGCTGCCCTCGTTGGCGCTGGCCACCGCGGTCACCGTGACGGAAGACGAACAGCCCTCGGGCGTCACGGTCGTGCCCAGGCGCCCGGCCGCGTCGGTGCGCCCGCTGCTGGGGCTGACGCTGCCGCAAGAGGGCGTGAAGGCCACGTGCAGGTCGGGCGCCGGCGCGTACTGGCCGTTGCCGGCAGGCACCTCCACGGTCACTTCGAGCGGTGCGGGGCCCGACACCTGCGAGGCGAAGCGCGTGTTCATGCGCGCGCGCACGCAGCGGTCGGGCCCGAGCACCGAGGTGCGGAACGCTTGCTGCGCCGGCGTCGGCGAGCCGCCGGCGTACAGCGCCGAGTACGCGTAGTAGCACAGCACCTGCAAGTCCGACAGTACCGGTTCGTTGAACGTGACGCTGTAGTCCTCGATGGTGCGCTCCACCGCGTCGAAGCGCGGCGCGCCGCCGGCGGCCACCTGACCCCGGTCGAGGTCGAAGGCCAAGGCGTTGATGCCGCCGGTGGCGCCGTCGCCGTTGAGGTCGAAGCGGCTGTAGTCGCGCGCCTCGGGCGTCGGCGGGGTCGGGTTGGCGAGCCCGTAGGCGTCGGCAAAGCGCTGCAGGTCGCGCTCGTCGAAGCGGCCGTCGGCGTCGACGTCGAGCAGCGCCTCGCGGATGCGCGGCGTGCCGA
The DNA here is from genome assembly GCA_022072045.1 of Burkholderiaceae bacterium. Taxonomy (GTDB): domain Bacteria; phylum Pseudomonadota; class Gammaproteobacteria; order Burkholderiales; family Burkholderiaceae_C; genus JAEUPI01. The sequence goes on from JAJVIL010000015.1 coordinate 9,771, forward strand.
TCGCCGGCTGCGCGTCCAGCGCCTGCGTTGCGGCGTAGGCGTCCAGCAGCGCCTTGGAGGTGGCCGTGGCCTTGAGCAGCGCGGCGGTCTCGGCCGCGGGCCGGGTCTTCAGCTCGGAGATGGCCCACAGATACGCCGCCAGCCCCGACACCTGCGGCGCAGCGAAGCTCGTGCCATCGCGCAAGACGCCGCCGAGGCTGACCACCTCCTCGCCCACGGCCAGCAGCATCGAGCCTTCGTTGGAGAAGGCCGATTCGGCGATGTCGCCGTGCCAGTGCGTGGCCGGCAGCGTGGCGCTGCCCACCAGCAGCAGGTTGTCCAGGCCCGGCACGCGGCTGGCCCGGCGCTGCGCCGTCTGCTGCAGGAACTGCACGCGCGCGTCGTCCAGCAGCAGCGAGGGATGCGCAGCACTCGTCCACAGCCCGACGGCCTGTTCCGAGCGCGGCGAGTACAGCGCCTCGAGCGCGCCGAGCTGGGTGGCCAGCGCGAAGGGCGAGATCAGGCGCGCCTGGCGCATGCCGGCGTAGCGCACGCCGAGGCCGCCGTTGTCGGCCCTGGCGGCGCGCTCGTTGCCCGCGGCCTGCACCAGCAGCAGGCGCTGTTCCAGCGCGGCGTTGGTGAACGCAGCCCACTCGATGGCCGCCAGCACGCGGCTCTCGATCTCCCACTGCAGCAGCCCCGGCGGCGTCGCCGCGGCATTCTCGGCCGTACAGAGCTGGTCCAGCCCCGGGCCGCAGAACTTCTTGCCGAAGCCGAACGAGAGGTTGACGATCAGCTTTCTGTCGGCCGGCTGCGCGCCGATCGCCTGCTTCAGCAGCGCGACGATCTGCTCGTAGGTCAGCCCGGAGATGTCCACCAGCGCGTACTGCACGCATTCGGTCAGCGCCGCCGCGCCGGTGGGCAGCACGGTGTCGAACGGGCTGGCCAGCGTCGCGGCCACCTGCCAGCCATGGTCGTCGGGGCCTTCGGCGAAGGCGCCGAAGACGCCCACGAGGTCGAACGGATCGAGCTGGGCCTCGGTGTTGGCGGGCTCCGACTGGAAGTAGTC
>JAJVIL010000125.1 GCA_022072045.1 Burkholderiaceae bacterium
CTTCCACGACGGCGAGTTCACGGTCGGCCAGGCGAAGGCGCTGCTGGCCGAGCGCGGCGTTGCCGTGCGCCGGTGAGCGGCGCGTCGCGCGCGTCGCCTCGGCGCAGCGCGCTGCCGCGGCAAGTGCGCATCGTCGGCGGCGCCTTCAAGCGCAGCGCGCTGCCGGTGCTCGACCGACCGGGCCTGCGACCGACCCCGCAGCGCGTCCGCGAGACGTTGTTCAACTGGCTCGGCCAGGACCTTGCCGGCTGGACCTGCCTCGACGCGTTCGCGGGCACCGGCGCGCTCGGTTTCGAAGCGGCTTCGCGCGGCGCAGCCGAGGTGGTCATGCTCGAGCGCGAGCCGGCGCTGGTGGCCGCGCTGCGCACCGCCAAGGCGCGGCTGCGGGCCGATGCCGTCGCCATCGAGCACGCCGATGCGCTCGGCTGGATGCGCAGGCAGGCGCAGCCAAGGTTCGACCTCGTGCTGCTCGACCCGCCGTTCGGCGACAAGCCGGTGCTCGAGGCCGCGATCGAAGCCGCCACTCACTTGGTAGTAGAGGACGGCTTCATATACATCGAGGCGGCCGAGCCGCTCGGCGATGGCGCGCCCGGCTGCTCGCCGTGGCGACAAGATCGCGCCGGCGCGGTGTGGTTTCATCTGCTGCGGCGCAATAGCAGCGGCTAAACTTCCTGCGCCTGTTTCAGAAGGTGAACCAGCCATGCGCAGCCCGCTTGTCGCCGTCTACCCGGGAACCTTCGACCCGATGACCCTCGGCCATGAAGATCTGATGCGCCGCGCTGCCGGGTTGTTCGACAAGCTGGTGGTGGCGGTGGCCGCCGGGCACCACAAGCGCACGATGTTCTCGCTCGACGAGCGCATCGACATCGCGATCGAGGTGGCGCAGCCGTACCAGAACGTGCAGGTCGTCGCCTTTCGCGGCCTGTTGCGCGATTTCGTGGTCGCCAACGGCGGCCACGTGGTGGTGCGCGGGCTGCGCGCGGTGAGCGACTTCGAGTACGAGTTCCAGATGGCCGGAATGAACCGTCAGTTGATGCCCGAGGTCGAAACGATCTTCATGACACCGTCGGACCAGTACCAGTTCGTCAGCGGCACCTTCGTGCGCGAGATCGCGATGCTCGGCGGCGACGTGTCGAAGTTCGTCGCGCCGCAGGTGCTCAAGCGCCTGCGCGAGCGCGTGACGCAGGAGGCCTGAAGGGCACCATGGCTCTGCTGATCACCGACGAGTGCATCAACTGCGACGTCTGCGAGCCCGCTTGCCCCAACGAGGCGATCTCGCTCGGTGTCGAACACTACGAGATCGATCCCGACCGCTGCACCGAGTGCGTCGGCCACCACGACGAGCCGCAGTGCGTGCAGCTTTGTCCGGTGGCGTGCATCCCGCACGACCCGCGGCGCATCGAGTCGCCCGCGCAGTTGCGCCTGAAGTTCGAAGCGCTGGTGCGCGCGAAGGCGAGCGCCTGAGCCAGGACTCGCGTTCCGCCGGGGCCGCCGGGGGCGCCGGGGGCGGCAAATCAGTCCGGTCGGCCGCGCCTCACCTGCCGCCGGTCGTGCGGTAGAGCGTGATCGGTTCGGCCTTGCCACGCTTCTCGGGGCCGCGCAACGCGCGTGCACCGGGCGTGCGGCGCGGGTCGCCGAGCAGGATCGGCCCCTGGCGCGCCGCAAGCCGTTCGGCCTTCAGGCGCTCGCGTGCCAGGGCGGCGGCCAGTCTGGCATCGAGCTGTGCCACCCTCAGCGCCTGCTCGCGCTGGCTCGCGCTGCGCTCGTCGTCGACCGCGACCACGGTGCCGCCGGGGCACGGCTCCTGCGAATAGCTCGCGCCGCAGCGGTAGACGCGCTCCTGCGCCTGCGCGGTGGGCATGGCCAGCGCCAGCAGCAAGGTCGAGAGCACGGCCGCTGCGCTGACTTGGTTTCCTTCGGAGTGCGCCCTCCGGTATGCGCCCTCGGGGCGGCCCGGCGGGCTCATGGCGCAGGGGCCGCCGGGGCGGCCTTCGGCTTGGCATGGATCTTCATCATCGCGCGCTCCATCGGTCCGTCGATCAGCAGGTCCAGTGCGTCGAGCGAACGCTCGACGCACGATTCGATCGCCTGGCGTTGCTCGGGCGAGGGTTTGCACAGCACCCAGTCGGCCACCTCGTCGCGGTTGCCGGGGTGGCCGACGCCGATTCGCAGGCGCCAGAAGTCGGCGCTGCCGAGCTGCGCCTGGATGTCCTTCAGCCCGTTGTGCCCGGCAACGCCGCCGCCGAGCTTGAGCTTGACCTGGCCCGCGGCCAAGTCGATCTCGTCGTGCACCACCAGCATCTGGGGCGGTGCGATCTTGTAGAAGCGCGCCAGCGCGGCGACCGACTTGCCCGACAGGTTCATGTAGGTCTGCGGCTGCAGCAGGTACAGCGCATCGCCGCCGCGGTTCACGCGCGCCACCAGGCCGTGATAGCTGCGCTCGCTCTTCAGCGTGGCGCCGAGCTGCCGCGCCGCGCGCTCGAGCCAGCGAAAGCCAACGTTGTGCCGGGTGTGTTCGTACTCGCTGCCCGGGTTGCCGAGGCCGACGATCAATCGAATCATGGCGGCGATTATCGAGGCCGATGCCAAGCGAAGCGGCCCCCGTTGGGGGGCCGCTGTCGGGGGATGCGAGCGCTCGCGCGCGGCTTCACTTCTTCTTCTTGTCTTCCTTGCCGGGTGCGGCCTTGGCCTTGGCCGGCGCTGCTGCCGGTGCGGCCGCCGGGGCAGCGGCGGGCGCCGCAGCAGCGGGCGCGGCAGCCCCGGGCGCGGCAGCGGCACCGGCCGCCGCTTCAGCCCCGGCCTCGGCGACTTCTTCTTCCTCGGCCTTCGGCAGCGTGACCGCCACGATCACCGGGTTCAGCGTGCCGTGGCGAACGACGCGCACGCCGGGCGGCGCCACGATGTCGGATACGTGCAGCGATTGGCCCTTGGTGAGGCCGCTCAGGTCGACGCCGATGAACTCGGGCAACTGCGTGGCCAGGCACTGGATCTCGACGTCGGTGGCGACGTGGTTGATCAGGCACTTGTCGGTCTTGACGGCCGGCGAGTTCTCCTCGCCGCTGAAGTGCAGCGGCACCCTGATGCGCACGCGCGTGTTGGCGTCGACGCGCTGGAAGTCGACGTGCAGCACCTGCTGCTTCCACGGGTGCATCTGGAAATCGCGCAGCAACACCTTCTGCGTCTGCCCGCCGAGCTCCATCTCGAGCACCGACGAGTGGAAGGCCTCTCGCTTCAGCGCATGAAACAGCGCGTTGTGATCGATCTCGACCGTGTGCGGCTGACCGGCGCCATAGACGATGCCGGGCACCTTGCCGGCGTTGCGCAGGCGGCGGCTCGCTCCGGTCCCCTGCTGTGTGCGCTCGAAAGCGACGAACTTCATGTTTCACTCCAAGTGAGTTGAGCCCCCGCGACCAGGCGACTCCGACAAAGGACTCGGTCGAGTCCCAACCTGAAAGGGCTCGCGCAGCGAGCCCGCTTCTTCCTCTAAAAATTACTGTTCTGCTCCGCGAACAGCGACGTCACCGATTCGCCGTCGGAGATGCGCCGGATCGTCTCGGCGAACAGGAACGCCACCGACAACTGGCGGATCTTCTTGCTGCCCTTGGCCGCGTCGCCCAGCGCGATCGTGTTGGTGATCACCACTTCGTCGAGCTGGCTGGCGGCGATGCGCTCGATCGCCGGGCCCGAGAACACCGGATGCGTGCAATACGCGAAGACGCGCTTGGCGCCGCGCTCCTTCAGCACCTCGGCGGCCTTCACCAGCGTGCCGGCGGTATCGATCATGTCGTCCATGATGACGCAGTGACGGCCTTCAATGTCGCCAATCACGTGCATCACCTCCGACACGTTGGCGGCTGCGCGGCGCTTGTCGATGATCGCCAGGTCGGTGCCGAGCTGCTTGGCCAGCGCACGCGCGCGCACCACGCCGCCCACGTCGGGCGACACCACCACCAGGTTGGGGTAGGCCTTGCTCTTCACGTCGGACAACAGCACCGGCGAGGCGTAGATGTTGTCGACCGGGATGTCGAAGAAGCCCTGGATCTGGTCGGCGTGCAGATCCATCGTCAGCACCCGCTCGACACCCACCGTCTCGAGCAGGTTGGCGACCACCCGGGCGCTGATCGGCACCCGCGTCGAGCGCGGCCGGCGGTCCTGCCGCGCGTAGCCGAAGTACGGGATCACGGCGGTGATGCGGCGCGCGCTGGCGCGCTTGAACGCATCGACCATGACCAGCAGCTCCATCAGGTGCTCGTTGGTCGGTGCGCACGTGGGTTGGACCACGAACACGTCGCGCGCGCGCACGTTCTGGCGGATCTCGACGTCGACCTCGCCGTCGGAGAAGCGCGCGACCTTGGCCTTGCCGAGCTCGACGCCGAGCGTCTGCGCGATCTCGCGCGACAGCGCCGGGTTGGCGTTGCCGGTGAAGAGCACGGTGTTGAACAGCACGGCGCGGGCCTGGTCGATCAGCGAGGGGTTTGGCAGGGGAGGAAGGATTCGAACCCTCGTATGTCGGAATCAAAATCCGATGCCTTAACCAACTTGGCGACTCCCCTACACGGGCCGCGGCTCGGCGCCACGGCCCGGAGCAAGCCTCTTCAGCCCGACCAGTGCAGCAACGGATGCACCGCCAGGCTGCGACACATGCGGCCGACCCAGTGCGGTGCGAGCTCCTGCGGAGCCCAACCCGCCTGCGGCCGATCGCCGGTGCCGGCCCTTGCGAACACCGCGCTGCCCGAGCCCGACATGCGGCTGTTGCCGAAACGCTGCCGCAACCAACGGGCCGCCTCGGCGACCTCGGGGCATTCGCGCTGCGCAACCGGCTGCAGATCGTTGCGCCCGTATCCCTCGGCGGCGCAGTCGCTCAGCTGGGTGTCTGCAAGAAAGTCGGGCAGTATAACAGCGGGGGTCGAGCGTTCGAGCTGCGGGCTGGCGAAGATGGTCGTCGTGGCCAGCGACGCCGCGGGCTTGACCACCGCCAGCCACAGCGGCGGCAGCTCGATCGGCGTGATTCGGTCGCCGACGCCTTGCACGAAGGCGTTTCGGCCGTGCACGAAGAACGGCACATCGGCGCCGAGCGTCAGCGCCAGAGCGGCCAGCCGCTCGAGCGGCCAGTGCAGCGCCCACAGTCGGTTCAGCGCCAGCAGCGTGGTGGCGGCGTCGGAGCTGCCGCCGCCCAGGCCGGCGGCCGTCGGCACGCGCTTGTCGATGCTGATGTCGGCGCCCAGCGTGCAGCCGCTGGCGTGCTGTAGCGCGCGTGCCGCGCGCAGGCACAGGTCGTCGGCCGGCAACGGTGTCGACAGATCGTGCCGGCGCAATGCAGCGTCGTTACGGCGTTCGATGTGCAGGGTATCGGCCCAGTCGATCAGCACGAATGCCGACTGCAGCAGGTGATAGCCGTCGTCGCGCCGCCCGACGACGTGCAGGAACAGATTGACCTTGGCCGGCGCGGCGAGGTCGACCAGCGCCTTCACGACGTCGCACCGTCGATCCGGGCGCGCAGCGTCACCGCCGGCGCGGCGTTGCGATGCGCCTCGACCCATCCGTGCGCGCCTTGCGGCAGCGTCACGCGCCAGCCGAGTTGCGTGAAGCCGCGCTCGTCGTCGCGCAGCGCCCGGCTCGCTGCCCCCGCCCAGGGCCGACCGCGCAACCAGTCGAACAGCGCGGCCAGGGGCACGCGCTCGCCGAGCGCATGCTCGGCCAGCGCATCGACGTCGGGGTAGCTGGTGCGCGCGCTCGGGGTCTCGAGCACCGCTTCGTCGGGTGTCCAGTGCGCCTGCGCCAGCGTCGAGCCGAGCGGCGAGGTGAGCACCAGCGCGCCGCTGCGCGCGTTGCCGCTCAGCTCGAACGCGGCGCTCAGCGCACGAGGCGGGTCGGAGTCGACTCGCACGCTGAGCCGCCCGCTGAGCAGCGTGCCGGTGTCGCGCGGCGGCGGCGTCAGGCTCGCACACGCCGACAGCAGACTCGACGCCGCGGCCAGAAACCACAGCGCGGCGCGCCGCCCAACGGCGCTCATCGGCGCACCCCTGGCGCTTCGCGCCTCCCCGCCGCGCGGGGGTTGAGCCCCTTCGGGCGGCCGGGCGGCGCTCACAGATTCACTTTGAGGCGCGCCAGCGTCCCCTTGAGCACCTCGTTAGTGGCATCGCGGCCGCGCGCATCCTGCCAGACGCGGCGCGCCTCGTCGTGCTTGCCAGCCGCCCACAGCACCTCGCCCAAGTGCGCCGCGATCTCGGTGTCTGGACGCGCCGCATAGGCCTGGCGCAGCCAGCGTAGCGCTTCGTCGCGATGGCCGAGGCGAAACTCGACCCAGCCCATGCTGTCGACGATGAAGGGGTCGCCGGGCGCGAGCGACATCGCCTTCTGGATCAGCTCCTTCGCTTCGGGCAGACGGATGTTGCGGTCGGCCAGCGAGTAGCCGAGCGCATTGTGCGCATGCGCGTTGTCGGGCTTGAGCGCGATCACGCGCTGCAGCAGCCGCTCCATCTCGGCGTGGCGGTCGAGCTTGTCTTCGAGCATCGCCTGCTCGTACAGCAGGTCGGCATCGTCGGCGAAGCGCTTGTTGGCGGCGCTCAACACGTCGACGGCGTCGCGCCAGCGCTTGAACTCGCGCAGCAACTGCACCTCGGCCAGCACCTTGGCGCGCGCGCCTTCGCCGGTACGCTCGGGCACGCGCCGGATCAGCTCGCGTGCCTGCGCCATCTGGCCCTGGCGCGCCAGCAGCGACGCGCGCCGGCTCTGCACCTCGAGCGCGCTCTTCGGGTCGTCGATCCTGGCGAGCCATGCCTCGGAGGCCTTGAGGTCGCCGCGCTGTTCGGCGATCTGCGCGAGCAGCAGCCAGGCCTGCGTCAGGCGCCGGTCGTCGTCGCCGGCCCCATCGTTGTCGCTGTCGTCGCCGGCGTTCGGCGCGGCCGCCGGCTGCTTGCGCACCAGGTCGACGTAGCGCTTGAGCGCCGTCTCGGCTTCGCGCGGCTGCTTCATGTCGAGCCGCAGCGCGCCCAGCGTCAGCCACGGCGGCGCCAGGTTGGGCTCGGCCTGGGTCAGCCGGTCGAGCTGCTGCGCGGCCTCGGCATAACGCTGCGAGCGCGTCAGCGCGGCCACGTACGACAGCCGCACGCCGGTCTCGGCCTGCGGCCGCGACAGGTATTGCACGACCATCGGTTCGGCCTCGGGCCGGGCCGGCATCAACTCGATCGCCAGCTGCATCGGCGCCGCTGCCGGCGGGTCGTCGGCGGCCGCCTGCTGCGCCAGTTGCAGCGCCTTGGCCGGATCGCTGGCGGCGAGCCACATGCGGCCCAGCGCCACCCGGGTGGCCGTTCGCGTCTGCGGGTCGTCGCGGTACGACGCGAGCCACCGTTCGAGCAGCGTTGCGGCCTGCTTGCGGTCGTTCATGCGCTGCAGCAGCCGCGGCGACGCGGCGATCAATGCCGAGCGCTGATCCGGCGGCGTGAGCGCGAGCCAGCTCTTGAACGGCTCGCCGGCGTCGTCGGGGCGATTGAGCGCCAGCAGGATCTGCAACTGATAGCGCCGCGCATCGATGCTGTCGGGGGCGGCCTGTCGCCACGCCTGGGTCGCTTCGAGCGCCTTGTCGCCGGCACGCCCCTGCAGCGCGATCTCGACCGCGCGTTTGAACAGCGCCTCGTCGCGCGTGCGCCTGGCCGAATCGAGCATCACCTCGTAGGCGGCGCCCGGATGCCCGGCGTTGAGCTCGATCTCGCCGATCAGCAACTGGTAGAACAACGGCGCGTCGAGCGACGAGTTCTGAGGCTCGGCCTTGGCGGGCGCCGGCGCGGCGGGTTGCGCCGACTGGGCCGGCACACAAAGCAAGGCGAGTGCCGCGAACAGCCCACCGAGCGTCAAACTGCGACTGCGATCACCGTGAGCGGGCACAAGCGGCTCCCTGAGTACGAAAAACATTCTAGGCCGCTCGCCGCGAGGGCGGGTTCGATAATCGTGCGATGCCCGAATTGCCCGAGGTGGAGGTCACGCGGATCGGCCTGGTCGATCGCCTGCGCGGCGCACGCGTACGCGCGGTGCACGTCGGCGCGCCGTTGCGCTGGCCGCTGGGGGTGACGGCGCACGCGCTGCACGATCTGCGGATCGGCGAGCTGGCGCGGCGCGGCAAGTACATCTGGATGCCGCTGGCGGGCGCCGTGCGCAGCGGCGGGCTGTTGTGGCACCTGGGCATGTCGGGCTCGCTGCGCCTGCACGAGCGGGCGCCGCCGCCGCGTGGCCGGCACGACCATTTCGACCTCGTCAGCAGCGCGGGCACGCTGCGGCTGACCGACCCGCGGCGCTTCGGCGCGGTGGTGTGGTCCGACGCGATCGACGCCGACCCCGCGCGCAAGCTGCTGGCCGGGCTCGGCGCCGAGCCGTTCGACCCGCGCTTGACCGCGCAGGCGCTGCACGCCGGCTGCAGGCGGCGCCGCTCGTCGATCAAGGCGGCGCTGCTCGCCGGCGACATCGTCGTCGGTGCGGGCAACATCTACGCCTGCGAGGCGCTGTTCCGTGCCGGCATCGACCCGCGCACGCGCTGCAATCGGCTGTCGCTGGCGCGCTGCGAGCGGCTGCTCGGCGCGCTGCGCGAGGTGCTGTCGCGGGCGCTGCAGCAGGGGGGCTCGACGCTGCGCAATTTCCGCGACGCGCACGGCAGCGCCGGCGAGTTCCAGACCAGCGCGTGCGTCTACGGCCGCGCGGGCCAGCCGTGCAGGCGCTGCGGCACGCCGGTGCGGCGCGTGCTGCAGGCGCAGCGCTCGACCTTCTACTGCCCGCACTGTCAGACGCGGTAGCCGTGCCACTCGAGCGCGGGAGCGCTGCGCACTTTGTGGCGACCGCACCTCAGACCCTGTCAGGAGTTGTATCTCCGCCCGGTGAGGCCAGGGTGGCTACGCTAGGATCGCGCCGCTACCCGCCCGGTTCATGACCTCCACCCTTGCGCGTCGCCTGGACGCTCTTGCCGACTGGCGTCGTGCACTCGACCGCGCGGTCGAGCAGTACGCCACCTTCCTGGCCGACCACGATCTGCGCGATGCTTCGGCGAGCGCGCAGATCGACGCCCTGCGGCAGCGCCTGGCCAGCGACCGTCTGGTGCTGGCGTTCGTGGCCGAGTTCTCGCGCGGCAAGTCCGAGCTGATCAACGCGATCTTCTTCGCCGATGCCGGCCGCCGCGTGCTGCCGGCCACCCCGGGGCGAACGACGATGTGCCCGGTCGAGCTGTCGTGGGATTCCGAGCAGCCCGCGGGCGTGTCGCTGCTGCCGATCGACACGCGGCTGAAGGCGATCTCGCTGGCCGAGTTGCGCGACAAGCCCGATCTGTGGCGCCGCATCGAGCTGCCGGCGCTCGACGCCGCGCGGCTCGCCGAGGCGCTGGCCGAGGTCAAGCGAACGACGCAGGTCTCGCTCGACGAGGCGCGCCAGCTCGGATTCTGGAACGACGAGCATCCGCAGGACAACCCGCCGCGCGCGGCCGACGGCTCGGTCGAGGTGCCGATGTGGCGCCATGCGCTGATCAACTATCCGCACCCGCTGCTCAAGCGCGGGCTGGTGGTGATCGACACCCCGGGGCTGAACGCGATCGGTGCCGAGCCCGAGCTGACGCTCGGACTGCTGCCGTCGGCGCACGCCACGGTGTTCATCCTCGGCGCCGACACCGGCGTCACCAAGTCCGACCTCGAAATCTGGCGCGAGCACCTCGACGGTCGTGCGCTCGAGCGCTTCGTCGTGCTCAACAAGATCGACACGTTGGCCGACCCGCTGAGTTCGCGCCAGGAGGTCGACGAGCAGGTGCAGCACCAGTGCGAGGGGGTGGCGCAGACGCTCGCCGTCGAGCGCGAACGCGTGTTCCCGCTGTCGGCGCGCGACGCGCTGGCCGCGCGGGTGGCCGGCGACGAAGCGGCCGTGCAGGCGAGCCGCCTGCCGGCGCTGGAGGATGCGCTGTCGGCCCAGTTGATGCCGCAACGCGCCGCGGTGATCGGCCGCATCGCGGTCGACGGCATGGAGGCGCTGCGCGCGCAGGCCGCCAAGCGGCTGGGCGACCAGCGCCGCCAGCTCACCGAACAGCTCCTCGAGCTGCGCGGGCTGCGCGGCAAGAGCGGCAACAAGGTCAAGCTGATGCTCGATCGCGCACAGGCCGATTCGGCCGAATTCGAGCGCTGCACGGTGCGGCTGTCGGCGCTGAAGGCGGTGCACTCGCGCCAGCTCAAGCAGGTGATGCAACTGCTGTCGAGCGACCGCGTGCGCGACGAGGTCGCGCAGATGCGCAAGACCAGCGACGCGAGCTGGTTCAAGCTCGGCGCGCGCAAGGCCTTCATCGCGCTGTGCGCGCGGCTGCGCGACATGATGGCCGGCGCGACGCAGAAGGTCGTCGAGATCGAGCAGATGCTGGCCGGCAGCTTCAAGCAGCTCAACGCCGAATACGGCTTCGCGCTGGCAGCGGCGGCGATGCCGAGCATGGAGCGCTACGAGCGCGAGCTGGCGCTGATCGAGTCGAGCTACACGCGCTACCTCGGCGCGGCCAACGCGTGGCGGCTCTCGGAGCCCGGTTTCCTCGATCACTTCCTGCGCATGCTGGTATCGAAGCTGCGCGTGGTGTTCGAGAACGCCGCCGGCGACATCGAGATGTGGAGCCGCTCCACGTCGGCGCAGATGGAGTCGCAGTTGCGCGATCGGCGGCGCGGCTTCAAGCGCCGCCGCGAGGCGCTCGAGCGCATCCAGAGCGCCGCCGGCGAGCTGGAGCGGCGCATCACCGAAGTGCAGACGCAGGACGAACGGCTGGCAGGCTGGCTCGTCAAGGTCGAC
>JAJVIL010000093.1 GCA_022072045.1 Burkholderiaceae bacterium
GCCTCGGCGGCACGATCTTCGAGGCGCGCGGCGTCGCGGTCGAATTCGCGCAGCCGTGGTTCGTTGCGGCCAGCGTGCTCAACGCGCTGCGACGCGACGCGATCGCCGCGCTCGAAGGCGCGCGCGCCGCGGCGCTGCAGCGCCTCGAACGTGCGAGGCCGGTCGAGCCGCCGGTGCCCTACCCCGGCGAGGTGCTGACCTACCTGGCCAACGTCTACAACCACGCCGCGCACGACTTCTACGTGCGGCACGGCGTGAAGATCGTCGAGGCCGCCTACGAGAGCCACGAGGCGCGCGGCGACGTGAGCCTGATGATCACCAAGCACTGCGTGCGCTGGAGCCTGAGCCTGTGCCCCAAGCAGGCCAAGGGCGTGACCGGCGTGCAGGGCACGATCCGCGCCGAGCCGCTCACGATGACCAGCGGCGGCGATACGCTGACCCTGCGCTTCGACTGCAAGCCGTGCGAGATGCACGTGGTGGGCCGCATCAAGCGGCATGTGCTGCACGACGCCAAGGTCCAGCCCGTCACCTTCTACCGCGCGCGCAAGACCGTTGCCGCGTGACGCGGCGGCGCAGTCACACCCCTGGGGCCCCGCGCGCTGCGCCGGCAGAAGTCGCAGCGCCGACCGCCTCCCAGACGGCTGCATGGTCGCGCAGCCACGCCGCGGCCAGGCGTTCGTCCTGCTGCGACGGGTGGAAGTCCGCGCGCCGGTAGCGCCGCCACGGCCGCCACAGCGCGCGCACCAGACCATCGGGGCCGAACACGAAGCGCCAGCCGCCGGCCCAGGTACGCACGCGCCACAGGCTGCCGTCGCGCCACAGGTTGTGCAGCGTCTGGCGCAATGCATCGGTGACGAAGTGCCAGGTGACGAGGCGGAACAGGCGCAGCCGCCAGCGCTCGTCGCCGCCCATCGCGCGGTACAGGTCGAACGCGGTGCTGCGGTGTTCGGTCTCCTCGCTGGCGTGCCAATGCCACAGCGCGGCCAGCCGCGGCTCGGCGTCGCCCAGCGCCGCCGGCCGCGACAGCAGGTACTCGGCCAGGATCGCAGTGAGATGTTCGGTCGCCGCGGTGACGCCGACCCAGATCCGCAGGTCCACACCGTCGAGCCGCCGCAACCGGCGCTGCGCGCGTTGCGCCCAGTGGTTGACCAGCCCCTGGCGCGCCAGGTGATCGTTGAACAGCGAATGGATCCGCCGGTGCGTCGCCTCCTGGCCGACGAAGGCCTTGATCGCCGGCTCGAACGCCGCGCGCTGCGCCTCGGGTAGCGTCGCGACGCCGGCGCGCACCGCGTCGATGAAAAACTGCTCGCCGACCGGAAAACTCATCGACAGCGCGTTGAACCACGCGGTGCGGAAGGCATCGCCGCCGCACCAGTGGCGCGGCAGCGGCGTGTCGAGGTCGATGCGCAGGCGCCGCACGGTCGGCAGCGCGCCGGGGGCGAGGTCGGGAGCGTTCATCGTCCGGCCACGATAGCACCGCGCACGATGGGGCGCGACAAGGCATCATCGGCCGATGGTTCCGCTCTCGATCCTCGACCTCGCCCCCATCGTCGAAGGCAGCGACGCCGCCGCCGCGCTGCGCCACAGCCTCGACCTCGCCCAGCACGCTGAAGCCTGGGGCTACGCGCGCTACTGGGTGGCCGAGCACCACAACCTCGACGGCGTGGCCAGTTCGGCCACCGCGGTGCTGATCGGCCACATCGCCGCCGGCACGCGCACGATTCGCGTCGGCTCGGGCGGCATCATGCTGCCCAACCACGCGCCGCTGATGGTCGCCGAGGCGTTCGGCACGCTGGCCACGCTGTTCCCGGGCCGCATCGACCTCGGCCTCGGCCGCGCGCCGGGCACCGATCAGCTCACCGCGCGCGCGCTGCGGCGCCACCTCGCGGGCAACGAGGAAGACGATTTCCCGCGCGACGTGGTCGAGCTGATGGCCTACCTCGATGCGCCGCAGCCGGGCATGCGGGTGCGCGCGATCCCGGGCACCGGCACGCAGGTGCCGGTGTGGATCCTCGGCTCGAGCCTCTACGGCGCGCAGCTCGCGGCCTACCTCGGGCTGCCGTACGCGTTCGCGTCGCACTTCGCACCTGATCTGCTCGACCACGCGCTGGCCGTCTATCGCGACACCTACCGGCCGTCGGCGCGCTGGCCCGAGCCGCACACGATGGTGGGCGTCAACGTGGTCGCCGCCGACAGCGATGCCGAGGGTGCGCGGCTGCTGACCTCGCTGCAGCAGCGCTTCCTGGGCATGCAGCGCGGCGTGCGCGGCCCGCTGCCGCGCCCGGTCGCGTCGATGGACGGCCTGTGGAGCGAGGCCGAGCGCGCCGGCGTCGCGCGCATGCTCGCCGCCACCGCCAGCGGCGGGCCCGACAAAGTGAAGCGCGAGCTGCAGGCGATCGTCGAGCGCACGCGCGCCGACGAGTTGATCGTCGCCGGCGCGATCCACGACCACGCGGCGCGGCTGCGCTCGTACGAGATCCTGGCCGGCCTGGCTGCCGATTGACGCGCGGCGCGGCGCGCCGCGGGCTGCACCTATCATCGCGCCATGGCCGCGCACACGACCGCGCTTCCGGCGCTCAGCCTGCTCGTCCGCCGCGCAGGGCGGTGGCTGGGCGGCTGGTGGCAGATCGCGAACTTCGGCGCGGTGATCGGCGTGATGACGCTCACGCCTTCGAGCTACTCGCGGCCGCAGCGCGCCCGCATGGCGCACCACATGGTGATCGACACCGCGCCGGTGCTGGTGTGGTTCACGCTGCTGTCGGCGCTGCTGAGCCTGGTGATCTCGCGCATCGTGGTGGTCACCGCGCTGAGCTACGGGCTGACGCAGTACGCGCTCGAAATGCTGGTGCGGGTGCTGGTGATCGAGATCATTCCGCTCACCGCGGCGCTGTTCGTCGCCGTGCGCTGCACGCTGCCGCACGGCGAGGAGCTGGCTGCGCTGCGCCTGCGCGGCGATCTGAACCGCATGCGCGAGCGCGGCCTCGACCCCATGCGCCACGAGGTGCTGCCGCGCGCGGTGGCGGGCCTGTTCAGCGTGGCGCTGCTGTCGGTGCTGGCCGGCGTGGTGGCGCTGGTGCTGGCGTACCTTGCCAGCTACGGCTTCACGCTGTGGGCGCTCGAAGGCTACACGCGCACCGTCGGCCGCGTGTTCAGCCCCGCGGTGGCGGTGGTGTTCGCGTTGAAGGCGCTGCTGTTCAGTCTGGCGGTCGTCCTGGTGCCGATGGGCTCGGCGCTGCACGACGCCACGCGCTCGCGCATGAGCGCCGAGGTGCGCGGCCTGGTGCGGCTGTTCGCGCTGGTGCTGCTGATCGAGGCGGCGTCGCTCGCCGCCAACGTGCTGTGAGCCCCACCGGTCGCTCCGAGGGCCTCGATCGCCGCCCGGCGGGGATGCGCTGATGGTCGCCGACGACCGCGGCGCCGCTCGGCCGATCGCCCACGTGGGCTTCAAGGCCGGGCTGCTGCTGGCCGCGCTGGTGGTGCTCGTGGTGGCGTCGGTGGTGTTCCTGCTCTATGCGCGTGGCGTCTTCGAGCCGGTGCAACGGCTGACCCTGGTGGCCGACGATTCCGAGGGCGTGGTGATCGGCATGGACCTCACGTTCGCCGGTTTCCCGATCGGCCGCGTGCGCGCGGTCGACCTCGGCGACGACGGCAAGGCGCACATCGAGATCGACGTGCCGACGAAAGATGCGCGCTGGCTGAAGACATCGAGCGTGTTCACGCTGGTGCGCGGCCTGGTCGGCGGCACCAACCTGCGCGCCTACTCGGGCATCCTCACCGATCCGCCGCTGCAAGACGGCGCGGTGCGCACCGTGCTGCGGGGCGACTCCACCGAAGAGATCCCGAAGCTGGTGGCCGCGGCGCGCGACCTGCTGGCCAACCTCACCGCGCTCACCGCCGAGAACTCCGAGCTGGCGCAGACGCTGGCCAACCTGAACGCCGCCAGCGCGCGCCTGAACGGCCAGCGCGGCGTGCTCGGCATGCTGTTCGGCAACGAACGCGACGCGCAGCGCGTGGTCACCGCGCTCGAGCGCAGCAACGCGCTGCTGGCGCGCCTGGACAACCTGGCCGCCAAGACCGACACGCAGGTATTCGGCGAGCGCGGCGTGCTGCCCGAGGTGCGCGCCGCGGTGGTGCAGTTGCGCTCGCTGCTCGACGACGCCGGCGGCAGCCTGAAGAAGGTCGACGCCATCCTCGCCGACGCGCAGGCGATCGCGGGCAATGCGAAGGACGCCACGCACGACCTCGGCGCGCTGCGCACCGAGATCGAGGTCAACCTGCGCAAGATCGAAGGCATGATCGACGAGCTGAACCGCAAGTGGCCGTTCGCGCGCGAGACGGAGATCAAGTTGCCATGAGCCGCACGCGCGCGGTCTCGGTCGTCTGGCTCGCGCTGCTTTGCGCGTGCGCGAGCGAGCCGCCAGCTCCCGGCTGGAAGCTGCAGGCGCGCAGTGCGCTCGAACGCGGCACGGGCGCCTGGCTCGAGGGCCGCACGCAGATCGCCGAGCGCGAGTTCGCCACGGCGCGCGACGAGGTCGCGAGCACGGGGCGGCCCGACCTGCTGGCGCGCGTCGAGCTGACGCGCTGCGCAGTGCGCGTGGCGAGCCTGCAGTTCGAGACGTGCGCGGGGTTCGAGCGTCTGCGCGCCGACGCGGCCCCGGCCGAAACCGCGTACGCCGCGTACCTGACCGGCCGCGCCAGCGCCGCCGATGTGCCTCTGCTTCCCGAGCAGCACCGTGCGGTGGCCAATCCGTCGGCGTCGCCGGCGGCAACGGTCGCGGCGCTGCGATCGATGCCCGACCCGGTGGCACGCCAAGTCGCCGCCGGCGTGCTGCTGCAGGCGGGCCGCGCCAGCCCCGAGGTGATCGCCACGGCGATCGACAACGCGTCGGCGCAGGGTTGGCGGCGCCCGCTGCTGGCCTGGCTGACGCTGCAGGCGCAGCGTGCGCAGCTCGCCGGCGACACGGGCGCGCTCGAACGCATCCGCCGGCGCATCGCGCTGGTCGAGGGCGCGCGCTGAGCGCCCAGGAGGCCGCCATGGACCCCGACACCGCCCACCCCGAATCGCTGGCCGCGCAGGCGCTCGGCTGGGTCGAGCCCGCAACGCAGGCGATCTCGCCGCCGATCCACGCCAGCACCACCTTCGTCCGCGACGCCGACAACCAGTACCGCAGCGGCCGCGTCTATGCGCGCGCCGACAACCCGGCGTTCGACCAGGCCGAGCAACTGATCGCACGCCTCGAAGGCGGCGCGCAGGCGGCGTTGTTCGCTTCGGGCATGGCGGCGGCGACGGCGGTGTTCCAGGCACTCGCACCGGGCGACCACGTGCTCGCGCCGCAGGTGATGTACTGGTCGCTGCGCAACTGGTTGACGGGCTTCGCCACGCGCTGGGGCTTGCAGGTCGAGCTGGTCGACATGACCGATCCGGCCGCGGTGCGCGCGGCGCTGCAGCCCGGCAAGACCAAGCTGGTGTGGATCGAGACGCCGGCCAACCCGTTGTGGACCATCACCGACATCGCGGCCACCGCGGCGCTGGCGCACGCGGCCGGCGCGCGCGTGGCGGTTGATTCGACCGTCGCGACGCCGGTGCTGACGCGCCCTCTCGCGCTCGGCGCGGATCTCGCGATGCACGCGGCGACCAAGTACCTCAACGGGCACTCCGACCTGCTGGCCGGCGTGCTGGTGACCAGGGCCGACGATGCCTTCTGGCAGCGCGTGAAGGCCGTGCGCGCGCAGATCGGCGGCACGCTCGGCTCGTTCGAAACGTGGCTGCTGCTGCGCGGCCTGCGCACGCTGTACCTGCGGGTGCGCTGCGCCAGCGAGTCGGCGCAGCGCATCGCCGAACATTTCGCGCACCACCGCCGCGTGGCCGCGGTGCTCTACCCCGGCCTGCGCGACGCGCCGGGCCACGCGGTGGCGGCGCGCCAGATGCAAGGCGGCTTCGGCGGCATGCTGTCGATTCGTGCCCGAGGCGGCGAGGCCGCGGCGATCGCCACCGCAGCCAACGTGCAACTGTGGAAACGCGCCACCTCGCTCGGCGGCACCGAGAGCCTGGTCGAGCACCGCGCCAGCATCGAAGGCGCGGGCACGCCGGCGCCGCCCGATCTGCTGCGGCTGTCGGTCGGCCTCGAACACGTCGACGACCTGATCGCCGACCTCGAGCAGGCGCTGGCGCGCGCCCACGGAGGATGACGATGAAGCAGCCCGAGACCATCGCGATCGATGTCGCCGAGACCACGGCGCTGCGGCGGCGCATCCACGCGCAGCCCGAGCTGGGCTTCGAGGAGCGCCTCACGTCGGACCTGGTGGCCGAGCGCCTCACCGCCTGGGGCATCGCGATCGACCGCGCCTTCGCGAAGACCGCCGTGGTCGGCCTGGTGCACGGCCGCGACGGCGGTGCCGGCGGCCGCATGGTGGGCCTGCGCGCCGACATGGACGCGCTGCCGATCCAGGAGCTGAACACCTTCGCGCACCGCAGCCGCCACGAGGGCAGGATGCACGCCTGCGGCCACGACGGCCACACCGCGATGCTGCTGGCGGCGGCGCGCCACCTCGCCGCGACGCGCGAGTTCGACGGCACCGTGGTGCTGATCTTCCAGCCCGCCGAAGAAGGGCTCGGCGGCGCGCAGGCGATGGTGCGCGAGGGCCTGTTCGAGCGCTACCCCGTCGAGGCGGTGTTCGGACTGCACAACTGGCCCGGCTATCCGCAGGGCACGCTGGCGGTGAGCCCGGGGCCGGTGATGGCGTCGGCCAGCACGTTCAAGATCGTCGTACGCGGCCGCGGCAGCCACGCGGCGCTGCCGCACCTCGGGCTCGACCCGATGCCGGTGGCGTGCCAGATCGTGAGCGCGTTGCAGACCGTGATCACGCGCAACAAGCGGCCGCTCGACGCCGCGGTGCTGTCGGTCACGATGATCCATGGCGGCGAATCGAGCAGCGTGGTGCCCGAGCACTGCACCGTCCAGGGCACGGTGCGGGCTTTTCGCGGCGACGTGCTCGACCTGGTCGAACGCCGCATGCGTGCGATCGTCGAGCACACCTGCGCCGCTTTCGAGGTCGGCTGCGACTTCGAGTTCACGCGCCGCGCGCCGCCGGTGGTGAACCACGAGCGCGAGGCGCGGTTCGCCGCCGAGGTGATGCGCGGCATCGTCGGCGCGGCGCAGGCGCGCGTGCAGGAGCCGCAGATGCCGTCGGAAGACTTCGCCTACATGCTGCAGGCGCGCCCCGGCGCGTACGCCTTCATCGGCAATGGCGAGGGCGACCACCGTCTGCCGGGCCACGGCGAAGGGCCGTGCATGCTGCACAACCCGAGCTACGACTTCAACGACGCGCTGCTGCCGCTCGGGGCCACCTACTGGGTGCGGCTGGCCGAGGCCTGGCTCGCGGCACCGACCGCGGGCCCGGGCGCTGCGGACCCGCTACGCTGCTGACGGCCCCGATGCCACGCCGGCCCACGATCGCGCCATTACGGCACGGTTGCCGGCCTCGGCCACTGCGACGGATGCAGCCCGCCACGTTAACGTGGCGCCCATGAGCCCACAGCCGGATCCGCCGAGCGAGCGCAGCGCCAATCTGGCGTTCACGCTGGCGCCGATGTTCGCCGCCGTGGTGTTCGCGCTGATCCTCTCCGGGCTGATCGCCTTCGACACCGGCGTGGCGATCTTCATCGCCTGCACCGCCTGGGTGGTGTACGAGATGACGAGCTACCAGCGCGCGCTCGACGCCTACCACCAGCAATGGATGCAAGGCGGCTCGACGTGGCGCGGCGAGCCCGAGCTGCACGAATCGCGCCTGTAGGCGCCGCACGATCCGATGGGCCCTCGCCAAGGTTGGTTTCGCCTTGCCGTCCGGCCGTTACCGGCCCTGCGCGCGGGGCTGCTGGCGCTGTGCGGCGCGGTCATGGCTGCGACGTCGTTCGCGCAAGACGCAGGCCCCGCGCCGCGCAAGGACGCGGCCCCGCCCGAGCCGACAAGCGCCGGCGCAACGCCGCGCGACTCGTTCCGGAACTGCGACGAGCAGGCCTTCCTGGTGCTGAACATCGCGCGCAACTACATGATGACCGACCGCAACCGCGACGCGGTGATGCCGTATCTGAAGGACGACGCCGCTGCGAAGAAGCTGGCCGAAGAGGTGATGGACCGCATCGACGCCGGCACCGCGCGCCACCCGGGACAGGAAGCCGCCGAGGCGCTCTTCCAGTGCGCCGCCGAGCACCGGATGACGGTGGGCGCGCCGCGCCAGCAGGTGGCGCTGTGCTTCACGCGCACCGACATCGCGTTCTTCCTGCACGTCGAGCGCAGCAAGCACGTCGTGCGCCAGAACGCGGTGCACAACGTCAGCACGCGGCTCACCTCGCGCGCGCTCTACCCCGCGCCGCTGATCGAGCAGGTGGCCACGGCGGTGTACGCACCGGCCGAACTGCCCGACCTGCGCCGGCTGATGGGCATCATGGCGTGGGCCTGCATCCGCGAGCGGCCGCAGGCGGCGTCGGCGGCCAGCGGCTGATCAGGCGCGGCGCCGCGCGGGCAACGGATACACCGGGTCGTTGTAGCCGGGCGTCGACGGATGCCCGGGGCTGACCAGCGAATCGACCAGTGCGTCGTCTTCGGCGCCGACGGTGCAGTCGAGCGCGCCGAAGTACTCCTGCCACTGCGCGAGGGTGCGCGGCCCGGCGATCACCGCGCTCACCGCGTGGTGCGCCAGCACCCACGCGGTGGCGAACTGCGCCAGCGACACGCCCCTGGTCTCGCAGTGCGGGCGCAGCGCCTGCGCAACGCGCAGCGACTCGGCGCGGAACTCGGTTTCCATCATCCGCTTGTCGCCGCGGCCCGCGCGCGTGCCCGGGGCCGGCTCGGCGCCCGGGGCGTACTTGCCGCTGAGCACGCCGCGCGCGACCGGGCTGTACGGCACCACGCCCAGGCCGTGGTGCGCGCACGCGGGCAGCAGCTCGGTCTCGGGCTGCCGGTTGAGCAGGTTGTAGTACGGCTGGCACGCCAGCGGCGGCGGCATGTTGATCGCGCGCGCGAGGTGCACCGCCTCGCTGATCCGCCAGGCGCGAAAGTTGCTCAAGCCCCAGTAGCGGATCTTGCCTGCGGCCAGCAGCGAATCGATCGCGCGCAGCGGCTCTTCCAGATCCATGCCGTCATAGTCGCGGTGCAGGTAGTAGAGGTCGATGTGGTCGGTCGCCAGGCGCCGCAGGCTCGCCTCGCACGCGCGCTGCACCCAGGCGCGCGAGTAGCCCCGCTCGTTGGGCCGCTCCGACATCTGGTTGCCGAGCTTGGTGGCGACGATCCAGTCGTCGCGCTGCCCCTGGAGCAGCGCGCCGAGCATCTGCTCGGAACCGCCCTTGCTGTACACGTCGGCGGTGTCGACGAAGTTGACGCCGTGCTCGCGCGCGTGCGCGACGATCTCGCCGGCGACCTTGGCGTCGGTCTGGTCGGCGAACATCATCGTGCCCAGGCACAGGGTCGAGACTTTCAGCGGGCTCTTGCCAAGGGGGTGATAGTGCATGCGGCGGCTCCTCCCGATGAACGCCAGGACGCAGTATGCGCAGGCGCGCCCGCCGGCGCAGCAATAGGGTGTCTGAGGCAGTCAGCGGTGTAGTATCCGAACGATGAAAGTGGCTACAGGTACTGT
The DNA here is from genome assembly GCA_022072045.1 of Burkholderiaceae bacterium. Lineage (GTDB taxonomy): Bacteria > Pseudomonadota > Gammaproteobacteria > Burkholderiales > Burkholderiaceae_C > JAEUPI01. The sequence goes on from JAJVIL010000093.1 coordinate 9,634, forward strand.
CGTCGACGGCAAGGTCGTCGTAAGCGGCGACCCGCTGCCCGAAGGAACGGTGGTCACGGTCCTCTCGCGGGAGCCTGGAGAGTTCACCGTGCCGCCCGAACTCGAATCGGAACTGCTGGCCTCGCTGGCCGAGGCAGACCGAGGCGAAACCATCTCAGCGGACGAACTGCTCGGGCGCCTGCGCCGTCGCAGCTGAGTTCCGTGTTCGAGGTCGTCGTCACCAGGCGGGCGGCGGCCCAGGTTGAGCGGGCCGCCCAATGGTGGCAAGAAAACCGCGCGTCGGCCCCCGACGCGATCGCGGACGACTTCGAAGAAGCCAGGACTCTGCTCGCTTTCGAACCCGGCATCGGCAGCAAGTCGGCGACGCGCCGTTACCCCGAGTTGCGACGACTCTATCTCGAGCGAGTTCGCTACCACCTCTACTACGACGTACGCGGCAGCAAAGTGGTCGTGCTGGCCTTCTGGCATGAACGCCGCGGTCGCGCGCCCAATCCGTAGGCGCCTCGCTGGCCTGCATGCCCTCGCGCCGTCTGCCCGCGCCTCCGCTGGACCTGTACCGCGCCAAGCGCGACTTCACCGTCACGCCCGAGCCGAGCGGCGACGCAGACGCCGCGCGCGACGGCGCGCGCGCCTACGTGATCCAGAAGCACGCCGCCACGCGGCTGCACTACGACCTGCGGCTCGAGCACGGCGGCGTGATGTGGTCGTGGGCAGTGCCCAAGGGGCCGAGCGTCGACCCGGCCGACAAGCGCATCGCGATGCGCACCGAGGATCACCCCATCGAGTACAACCGCTTCGAGGGCACGATCCCCAAGGGCCACTACGGCGCGGGCACCGTGCTGGTGTGGGATCGCGGCACCTGGGAGCCCGCGGGCGACCCCGCGCAGGGCATGGCCGACGGCAAGCTGTTGTTCACGCTGCACGGGCTCAAGCTGCACGGCCAATGGGAGCTGGTGCGCATCAAGCCGAAGGACGGCGAGCGTGGCGAGCCGTGGATCCTGTTCAAGAAGCGCGACGCGCATGCCCGATCGAAGCGCGACTACGACGTGGTGCGCGCACTGCCCGACAGCGTCGGCCCGGCGCCGCTCGTCGCACCGACCCCGGGCAAGCGCGCGCGCAACGGCCGCACGCGC